>JABBOE010000201.1 GCA_019351955.1 Pseudomonadota bacterium | reverse complement strand
TCTTCCGATCTCTTTCTCTTCGTTGAACGGGGCGGGCAGTCCCAGACCGACTGGAACATTCAGTCCGCCCGGGCGGTAGCCGCTGGCGACGAATGCGTACAGGTACTGTCTGTCATTCAATTTCCAGTCGAGGGACACCTTGCCTGAAAAGTTCGAATATCTGGCGGACTGGACGTCGGTCAAGGGGAGGCCGTACTGGACGACGGAGACGCTGTTGGACGTGCGATCCCTGGAATAACGGCCGCCGATCGCGAGCTTGAATCTGTCGGACAGGCGGAAGCCGACCTGACCGAAGATTGCGTCATTTTTCGTCGGATTGGTTCCTTGCAGTGTGTATTCGGTGGCCGGATTGCCGGGAGGCACGCCGATCACGAACTGACCCGGCGGAAAGGTGTAGGTGTCCTTCTGCCAGTAGCCACCGAGGATCCAGGTAAAGCGGCCCGTATCGGGCGAAATGAGGTTGAGTTCCTGCGAGTAGATCGTTTCGTCGACCGAATCGCGGAATGTCTGGTTGCCCAATTCCGTTCCATCGAGGTCGGCCCGATAGGCGGTGTTGCCGTGCTGGTAGCCGGAGATCGCGCGGAACTTGATGCCGTTGGAAAACTTGTAATCGATTTTCAGCACCGAGCGGGTGAAACGGTCCAGCGCCTTCAGATCGGCATTGGCGGTGATGTTGAACGGATTGTTGGTCGAGTTCACCGGATCGGCCGGATACGCGCCCATGTCGATGTGGTTGTAGTCGGTCTTGAACAACACCGACAAGGCGTCGCTGGGCTTCCACAGCAGGCCGACGCGCGCGCTGCGTGAGCGCAGCCGGGCATTCGAGCCGCTATAAGGCCCGGAGATGTTCCAGAAGCTGTCGCGGTTCTCACTGTTGATGGCGACACGTGCCGCCAGCGTGTTGCTGATGGGCAGGTTGATCGCACCCTGCAGGCCGACGTCGCTGTAGTTGCCGGCCTGGCCCTGCACGTAGCCCTGGTAGCCGCCATTGATGATCGGGTCGTTCGAGTTGACGAGAACCGCGCCACCGATCGCATTCTGGCCACCGAAGGTGCCCTGCGGCCCACGCAGGATCTGGATCGAAGCAAGGTCGTAGTAGGGCTCTTCGGTGAAGTAACCGGGAAACGTCGGCACGCCATCGCGGTAGACCACGACGCCCGTGCCCGTCTGGGTGTTGTGTTCGGCCTTTCCGATCCCGCGGATGTCGAAATCGATGCCTTGCCCGAAGTTGTTCACGGTGGCCGAGGGAGTTGCGAATTGCAGCTGATCCACCACGTTGATGCCCATCCTGGACAGGTCATCGCCCGACAAAACCGTTGCTGCGATCGGCGTGGTCTGCAAGGGCTCTTGCCGGCGGTCCGCCGTGACCGTGACGGTCCCAAGAGTGGTGGCGGCCCGCGGCGTCTTGGATTTCTGCGCTGGCTGACCCGGTCGGCTGCCTGATGGCGCGGCGACCGACTGGGCCAGCGTTGCACCGCACCATGGCAGGGTGAGCAATGCAAGACCCAACCAGCGTGCGCAGCCATGCCAAACAATATTTTTCATGATTACCCCCAAGAGATCGGTTTGCATTGGCGGCGCCGTTATGGCTCGGCGTCTCCCCCGTCCGCAATTTGGCGATCATTTCGATCGAATGTCAACACTCACTAAGTGTGTAGTGAATATCTTTACCGATGGTTTTCAGGGTGCTAGGCTCCGCCCCGCAGCGCGCTGTCTGTGGTGGCGGCCTGTTAGCGAAGCTCCCGGCAAAGCACCTGTGGCAAGAACCAAGGAGGCGATGGTGATCGATTTGACAGGGCGCGTAGCGATCGTGACCGGCTCTGGCGGCGGCTTGGGCCGCTCGCATGCACTGCTGTTTGCACGGCGCGGTGCACGGGTGGTTGTGAACGATCTGGGCGCAGGCGCCGAAGCCGTGGTGAGGGAGATCAGCGACGCGGGCGGCGTCGCTCGCTCGGCCAGGGGCTCGATAACCGACGCGACGTTTGTGCAGCACATGGTCGATACGACGCTGGAAGCCTGGGGCCGTGTCGACATCCTGGTCAACAACGCGGGCATTCTGCGCGACAAGTCCTTCGCCAAGATGAGCCTCGAGGATTTTCGCCTGGTGATCGATGTCCACCTGATGGGAGCGGCCATCTGCACCAAGGCGGTATGGGAACCGATGCGCGCTCAAGGCTACGGCCGCATTGTCATGACCACCTCTTCGTCGGGGCTCTACGGCAACTTTGGCCAGGCCAACTACGCGGCAGCGAAGATGGGATTGGTGGGGTTGATGCAGACGCTTGCGCTGGAAGGCGCGAAGTACGGCATTCGCGTCAACTGCATCGCGCCGACCGCAGCCACTCAGATGATGCAGGACATACTCCCCGACGCACAGTTGGCCATGCTGCAGCCAGAGCAGGTCAGTCCGGCAGTGTTGGCACTGGTGTCGGAACACGCGCCAACGCGGGCGATCATCTGCGCCGGTGCCGGTGCCTTCGAGCTGGCCCACATCACCTTGACGCAAGGGATCCACCTTCCGGGACAGCCACCTTCGGCTGAGAACCTTCTTGCGCAATGGGGCGAGCTGGCAGATCGACAGGGTGAGCTCGTGCCGGATCAGGGCTTCGATCAAAGTCGTCACGAATTGACCAAGGCAGGCCTGGTCTTCACTCAGCAGAAATGACCCTGATCGGCGCGTATCAATCTCGGCCCTCCAAGGAAACCTGAAAATCAGTGTGAGCCGAAGCCTGATATCGAAATGCCGCGAGGCATGCGCTGAAACCCGGGCGGTGTCAGTACCGGTGCAATTGCTGCAAGCAGCAGGTGTCGCTGACCAGGGACAAGGTGTTTGCCCAGACCACGTTGGCGCTGCCATCGTGGTTGACCAGCCTTCGGCTGTCAAAACGCGCCTGGCGATCTGCCTGCTGACCCAGCGCAGGAATGGCATCCCGGCGCTGGCGCTGTGGCGGCCATTGGGTGTCTCGTACAACACGTCGTGGCTGCTCAAGCACAAGTTGATGCAGGCGATGGCCGAGCGCGAATGCGAGCAGGTCTTCGCAGGCATCGTGATTATGGATGATGCGTCTGGGGCGGTGATCGCCAAGGCGGCGGCACGGGCCGCGTCAGTCCCGGAAAGACACCGTTTGTGGAGGCGGTGCAGTGCACCGCCGAGGGTCAACCGATCGCCACGCAAATGGATGAGGTGGCCGGCTCTCGCAAAATGGTGTTGGCTGCGAGGCCCCAGTGCCACCTGGCGCCGGGCACGGCGATCGTGTCCGATGGGATGCAGTGCTTTCCGGGCGTGACCGATGCCGGTTGCACGCATGCTGCCATCCCCACTGGCGGCGGCGTCGCCGATCTGGGCACCCCATTTTTGCGTGGGTGTCGGGGCCAAGCATATGCTGCGCGCCGAGCTGCCGAATCCCCACATCACGGTGTCGTGACGCGCATCACCGATGGCTTCAATGATCTAGCGACCGCCACCGCTGCTGCCGTAGCCTCCGGCTGCGGCGGTTGCCGGGCGTGATCTGCACCCACTGGAAAAGCGTCGCCGCTTTACAACGCAGGTCAAACGCGGTCGCTTGCTCTCGAGACATAAACCAACGGGTCAGAGCGGCTGCCCCATTTCCGTCCCGCACAAGACTTCCTCACTTGCACCACAGCTCGGAATGCCTCAGCGTCGGCTTGATGCACGCCTTGCTGTCGCCAGCAGAGGGCGTGGGGATCGGCTCGCCGAGTTTCCACAGGCCGAGCCGTCTTTCGATATTGGGCATTTCTGAGTCGATCACCGCCAACGGGTTGTGATCGTTGTAGCGGGTGGCGCTGAGGTAGCGGAGTACTTGGCGATAGGCTCCCGCATGAGACAGAGTATTGATCACGATCCAATAGCCGTAAGGAGAATGTTCCTGCGGCTCGGCGCTGATCACGCTCCCGCGAAGCGGCCCATCGGTGATGAAACGGATCTCTTGGTTGTTGTTGTGGCCTGTGCTCTTGCAATAGACGCGCAGGAATTCATCCCGGCTGGGGTCGTAGCCAAGCAACTGCGTGTATACAAGCTGGTCACCATCTCCCGAATTCAGGCTGCCTGTGACAAGGAGAAGGAGTGGCGCGGCGTTCGTCCCCCTTGGGTAGACAACCCTGGCGGTCAGCAAATAGTGCGGTTCCCATGCCATGGGATCGTCGGGAGTTGTGGCGCGAAGCGGGGGGGTGACCGGACCAGACAGGCAAGGGGCCCCCGTGCCTCGCTGCAAGCATAGGGTGAGTGCGCCAGGCGCATCACGCTCGCCGTAGTCCTTGACCGGCACCCCCTCAGTCACGACCAAGCGCCAAGGCGATCGAGTGTGGAACGCCTTTTCCAGTTCGAGCCGCATGCCCTGCGGAGTCGGGTGGAACGACGGCGATGCGGGCGGACTGAGTGCGATAGCGGTGGTGCTCATCAGCCCTGCCGCCAGCGTCATCAGGAAAGTGATTCGATTGCGCATCGCCACCCCATCAGTCTTCCTGTGGAGACAGGGATGCTAGTCGAAAAAAAGGGTCACAGGGAACCTCTGAACTAGCTCGGTCTGCTCGATTGCAATTAGTCGTCCAAACGCGAGGTGCCTGTCGTGACTCAGTTGAGCTTCCGCGAAGCCGAGCGTGCCGACAAGCGCATGCAGACGCGATGGGAGAAGCTCCTCGCCGAGATGGAACAGGGGGTGCCATGGGAGGCGCTGCTGGCGCTGATCGAACTGGTATATCCCACGGTCGGCCACGGTCGGCGCCCGTACGATGTCAAGACGATGCTGCGCATCCACCTGATGCAGAACTGGTTCGGTTGCAGCGATCCGGCGATGGAGGAAGCGTTGCACGAGGTCGCGCCACTGCGCCGCTTCGCGGGCTTGTCGCTGATGCGTGGCAGCGTGCCGGACGAAACGGCCCTCCTCAACTTCCGTCGGCGGCTGGAAACCCATGACTTGGCGCCGGCCATCCTGGCCACGGTCAATGCGCACCTGAGCGAGAAGGACTGCCGCCGCGCCAGGGCACGATCGTGGATGCCACGATCATCCATGCGCCGTCTTCGACCAAGAAC
>JABBOE010000200.1:3874-5091 GCA_019351955.1 Pseudomonadota bacterium | reverse complement strand
GATCTCGACGCCTTTTTCGGCGAGCACGATGCGGGCCCGACGCGGGCTGGGGGCGGTGGCGCAGTCGTACAGGGTGAGCATGGCGGGAGCCTGCCGGGTCGGGAGCGGGGATCAGTCGGGTGCGGCCAGCTTGTCCTGGGTCTGCTTATCGAAGTCGCTCGCTTCGTGGCGTTCGTGCAGCTGGCTGGACGGCTCGCCCCAGGTGCGGTTGACCATGCGGCCGCGCTGCGCGGCGGGGCGCTGCGCGATCTGCTCGGTCCAGCGCATCAGGTGGGAATAGCCCTGCACCTGCAGGAACTCGCCCGCGTCGTACAGCGCGCCCTTGAGCAGGGCGCCGTACCAGGGCCACACCGCGATGTCGGCGATCGTGTAGTCGTCGCCGGCCAGATAGGCGCTTTCGGCGAGGCGCCGGTCGAGCACGTCGAGCTGGCGCTTGACCTCCATCGCGTAGCGGTCGATGGCGTATTCGATCTTGCTCGGCGCATAGGCGTAGAAGTGGCCGAACCCGCCGCCGAGAAACGGCCCGCTGCCCATCTGCCAGAACAGCCACGACAGGCACTCGGCGCGCGCGGCGCCGGCGGTCGGCAACAGGGCTCCGAACTTCTCCGCGAGATACATGAGGATCGCACCGGACTCGAACACCCGGACCGGCGCTGCGCCGCTGCGATCCAGTAGCGCCGGAATCTTGGAATTCGGGTTCACCCCGACAAAGCCGCTGCCGAACTGCTCGCCTTCGTTGATGCGGATCAGCCACGCGTCGTATTCGGCACCCGCATGGCCCAGCGCCAGCAGCTCCTCCAGCATCATGGTCACCTTGACCCCGTTCGGCGTGGCCAGCGAGTAGAGCTGCAGCGGATGGGGGCCGACCGGCAGCTCCTTCTCGTGGGTGGCCCCGGCAACGGGCCGGTTGATGTTGGCGAAGCGGCCGCCGTTGCCGGGCTTCCAGGTCCAGACGGGCGGCGGAGTGTAGGGAGATGCGTCAGTCATGCGTGGGTCTTCGAGCGTGGGTCTTCGAGCGTGGGGAGATGCAACGGGGAGGGTGCATGCAGTGTGCCGGATCCGGCAGCCTGGAGCAGGCTTGGCCAGGGCGTCAACATTGACCGGCAGTATCTGCCGCGCGCCCATGCCGTAATGCCGCGATCACACATGCATCTGATTGAGCAGCCACGGCATCTGCGCTCCCGTTACACCCGCCTTCTCGCAGGCGTAAGTGATAC
>JABBOE010000200.1:0-3864 GCA_019351955.1 Pseudomonadota bacterium | reverse complement strand
GCCAGAGCCTCGGCCGCACCGCAAGAACTTGAAGGGTCATGGAATTGCTGGCCTTGTGCGCCTGTGATTGATGCCGGCATACTCGGTGCAGCGCCAGACATGTGGGGTCTACTTAGCGTTAGGTTTGCGATGAAAGGTCTGCGCGTACTTGGCATAATCCTTGTGTTGCCAGCGGCGCTTTATGCGCTGCCGAGTCACGCCGTGTGCTTTTATCCACATAGCTCGCTTTCCGGTTACCACATACCGCTCAAATCGGAGATCGAGACCAGCTCTGCCATCATCACTGGCAAGGTGCTACACGTTCAGTATGTCCCGCCAGATCCTGACGAGCCAGATGGAGTAAATTCCTATCTATACACGGTCGAACGGCTACAAGAACTAAAGGGCCATCTACCTCCACATGTGTTGCTTTACGCCACCAACGATTCAGGCGGCTACCGCATGAGGCTTGGCGAGATCGATCTGTTGTTCCTCACTCCGTTGGGATCCAGATTCACAGCAGACGTATGCGGCAACTCGACTGAGCTGCCGAAGGGCGAGTATGTTGTGTCTGAGGTGCGGAAGCTACTTGGCCAATCGGGTGCACAACCCTAACCAGTCCGTAAGAGACTTCCAGTCAATACCAGGTGCATGATGCTTTTGCCCTGAGCTTTCGGGCCACTGCTGGTCATCGGATTTCCCTTTTTGTTGCGCGGTGCGTGTCAGTGCTTTATGCGCTGCAACGAATGTCAGACTGCTTTTCCGTAATCGGTCTTGTTGAGTCGATACCGCCGACTCGGATCTTTGTATAAACCGCACCCGAAGACCTCTTTCGTTCATCGGACTGTCCGGTGGCCGGGGATCAGCCGCAACACCGTTTGGACGTCCATCTAGTTAGTCAGGTTCTCTCCGGGGTGGTCTGACCTGTTGTCTACCTTTTAGCGCTGACGATGAATCGAAACTTTCCTCTAGGCCGCGTGGGCTGGACGGTTCTGCTGGTGCATCGGATGGTTCAGGCAGGCGTGCGGGTCATAGTCGACATCGCGCGCCAGCATCGCCCAGATCTGCCGGGCATGTTTGTTGGCGATGGCCACGATCACTTTGCCGAAGGGCATGCGCCCGTCGAGTGTGCGTATCCACAATTGTTCCGGCGTAGCCTTCTCGGTGGCCACGGCCTTGGCTCGCTGCAGGCTGCTGCGGGCGCCCTGGATCAGCAAGGTGCGCAGGTACGCATCGCCA
This sequence comes from Pseudomonadota bacterium, assembly GCA_019351955.1. Lineage (GTDB taxonomy): Bacteria > Pseudomonadota > Gammaproteobacteria > Burkholderiales > Burkholderiaceae_C > Thiomonas_A. The sequence continues at coordinate 2,646 of JABBOE010000200.1, read as the reverse complement.
CGACAGCTGATTTCACCCAGCTGCACGTGACCGCCGCTGGAGTGTTGCGTGGGCACCAGCCCGAGCCACGCAGACATCTGCCGACCCTGCTTGAACTCGCGGGCGTTGCCGACCGTGGCCACGGCCGCATCGGCGGTGATGGCACCGACGCCGACGATCGATCGCAGACGCACGCACCGTTCGTCCTGACGCGCGTGGGCTTCGATGCGTGCATCGCACGCGTCGAAGTGCAGGCGCAACTGCTGCCAGTGGTCGGCCAGATCGCGCAGCAATTCCTTGAACTCGGCCGGTAACCCGACCTGTGCGTCCAGGTCCGCCAGCAGCCGACGCAGTGCCAGGTCGCTCTGCGCCACGATCACGCCGAACTCGGCGAGCAGACCGCGAATGCGATTGCCGATCGCCAGCGACTCGACCTTGTAGCCCTCGCGCACCCGATGCCAGGACAGTCGCACCTGCTGGTCGATGTCCTTGACCGGCACAAAGCGCATGTTGCCTTGCCGCGCGGCGGTAGCGACCGCTTCGGCATCCGCCCGGTCATTCTTGGTCTTGCGGCCCTTGCGGAACGGTTTGACGAACTGGGCGGCGATGATACGCGGCTGCAGGCCATGGTCCAGACACCGCCGCGCCCAGTGATGCGCCCCGCTGCACGCCTCCATCGCCACCACCGTGTCTACCGGCAGCTGCGCCAGCCACCGCGCAAAGGCGTCCCGCTTGAGATCAAGACGGCGAAGTACATGGCCGCCGCCGTCCATCTCGCACGCCGAAAACACGTTCTTCGCCAAATCCACGCCAATGGTTATAGTGCTCATGGAGACTTCCTCTTCTGTTGACGGTTGTGTCGCAACACCATCATGGCCCTCGAGGCCTCAAGGGGAGGAAGTCTCTTTTTACTCGTCCAAGCGGACGCGCGAAAAGCCGCGCGCCGCTCAACTCCAGCGTGTGTGCCGGGCATGGCACGTTACTTCATGGGTGAAAGTCCCATGGCCAGGTTTTCGCAGAGCCGAAGGCAAGGAGAAGGGCAAGGGCGTCGTCGCGAGGCGGGGTCTGAAGGAAGCCCAATCCGAAACGGCGGGGCGATGTACAAGAACCGGATATGAGGCGTGATGCATTCGGGACCAGCGGGCACGTGACCGCGAAGTCCTCCATCTGCGTTTGGGATGCATTTTGTAAATCCGGCGTCTATGCCGCGAAGGTAACGTGTCTTACCCCGGGAGATCTGTCGTGTGTGGAAGGAACCACTGAGAGCCAAGCGATTGGCGCTGATCGCAGGACAGAAGTCAGCCGAGGGCATAGTAGGTGGCGCTTCCACCGAAGGCCCGAACAATGGAAGACGAAGGACCATGACGGAGAGAAACGGGAACGCATCAGCAAACCGGCACCCGCCGGCAGCGGCCCAGCCGCTGGATGAACCCGTGGCTGGATCGTCGTGCCAACCCGAGTCGATTCCCTCCGATACGTTGCTCGGTCGTGTGCTGGAACGCACCTGCATATTCCAGTCGAAACCGGCCACCCTTAATGATCCAAATCGGCCACCCGAAATGCTCCCAAACCGGCCACCCGAGACGGTCTGAAAAGCGCCCCCAAGATGAGGCTGGCTCGAGAACGACCATGTTGCCAGGGAGAGCCTCGTACACCGCAACGCATGCAACACGCGACCGAACGGCGCTGGCCAAGCCACCGACCAGTATGATCAGCCGAAGGCCAACGTCGACCGGCAGACACCGACCCATTTCTGCCGGCGGCTAACGGCCGTTTTTGGGAAGGCCAGTCGCCGTCAACGCTGGAGTTGAGCGGCGACGTAGCAGCCCGTCTCAAACGAGTAGTTGGACTGCACCTTACTTGACACGTACGTAGCCCGGAAGGTTTGAAATGCCTTGGTGAACATTGGCGCGCTTGCCAGCGCTGATGTACTGACACGAATCAAAGGCTTGTTGAGTTGCAAAGATGACATAGCCATTCGGATCGCAATACGCGCCCGGAAACCTATCAAGCGGCATGAAGAAAACGCCGTCTTTGTGGTACATGGCTTGCTTGGCGGGAATGTTCCACTGCCGTAAGAGTCGTGCGCCACTGTTTGTGCGAAGTCCCGTCATGATGCGCCCTGAGGTCAACTGGAAGTCTCTTACGGAGTGGTTAGGCATTACCGGTCGCTTAACTAGCCCAGCTTCGAACACCGTCTACTAGGCCCTGCGAGAAACTTCCGATAGTGCCCGCTGCGAGCAGCAGGAGCGCTGCTACCAGTAACACGTTGCGATCACTGCGACGGTAGCCCAGCACCAGCAGGCAAAGGCCAACCAACAGCAGTCCGATTTCTACATACGACATTGTTCTTCCTTGTCGAGCCTAACGCTGGAATTAAGCGGCGGCGGAGCCGTCCGCTTGAATGAGTAAAAAGAGACTTCCTCCCCTTTCGGCCTCGAGGGCCATGATGGTGTTGCGAAACATCCGTCAGCAGAAGAGGAAGTCTCCATGAGCACTATAACCATCGGCGTGGATTTGGCGAAGAGCACCTTTTCGACCTGTGAGGTCGATGGCGCGGGGCATGTGTTGCGGCGGCAGGATCTGGGCCGTGAGGCGTTCGCGCTGTGGCTGGCCCAGCGGCCGGCCGGCACGGTGGTGGCGATGGAGGCGTGCAGCGGGGCGCAC
>JABBOE010000199.1 GCA_019351955.1 Pseudomonadota bacterium | reverse complement strand
GCGCTCACGACTCATGGCCAAACAGTCTACTTCATGCCCCTCTCTATGTAACGGTCTTTCAGGGATGTTGTACTAGTTCATAGACGACGGCACGGTTCTCCAGCAGCGCCCCATCTTGCCCCGCGTGGCGTTGATTGGGTGTCACGAAACCGATGGCGCTGTGACGGTGCTCCTCGTTGTACCAACGCGCGAGGTTGGTGGCCCAGCGGCGTGCCTGCAGCAGGTTCTCGAACGGTTTGACAGGCAGATCTGGCCTATATTTCAGGGTGCGGAAGATGGCCTCGCTAAAGGGGTTGTCATTTGACACCGAGGGGCGGCTTCGGCTCGGGGCAACGCCCAGGCGCTGCATGGTCGCCAGCATGGTTTCGCCCTTCATCGGCGAGCCGTTATCTGAATGCACCACGAGCTGTCCGGCGGTAATTCCTTGCCTGGCGCAGATGTCTTGCAGCAACTCCGCGGCTTGCTCCGCGCTCTCGCTGTCAAACACCTGCCAGCCTACGATCTTGCGGCTGAAGAGGTCGACGAAGAGGTACAGATAGAAGTACATGCCGCGCACGCTCGCGGGCAAATACGTGATGTCCCAGCAAAAAATCTGGTGCGGCGCTGTTGCCGTCAGCGCTCGCGGTTTGGTGCGCTTTTGCGGCGCTCGCTCCAGCCGACGATGGTGCATCTGACCGGCCCGATGCAACAGCCGGTACAGCGTTGATTCGCTGGCGATGTAGCACCCCTGGTCGGCCAGCCGGGGCACGATCTGGCTGGGTGGCAGGTTCTTGAACTCACCGCTGTTGAGCACCGCCATGGCGTTCTCGCGCTCGGCCTCGCTGAGCTTGTTGGTCGGCTCCCAGTGCTTGTGCAGACCTCTCACGCGGCGATCTCCGTCCTGCCCCTCAGGGCGCAGCCAGCGCTGCACCGTGCGTGCAGACAGACCGATCTGCGCACAGGCAGACTGCCGCCTCGCGCCGGCCGTGCAGGCCTCGCGTATCAGCGTCAGCACGGTTTGGCGCTGCTGGGTGCACGTCATCATTCCTCGTCCCCCAACAGCGCCTGAAATTTTTTTTGCAGCACCAACAGCGCCGCCGCCTCGGCCAGCGCTCGCTCCTTTCGCCGCAGCTCGCGCTGCAGCGCCTCGTGCTTGCCTTGCAGCGTCTTGAGCTCGGCCTTGGATTCGCTCCGATCTTGCGCCGTCTCCGGCTCAGCGCTGCAGCAAAAGGCATCGCGCCAGGTCTTGAGTTGATGTTCGAACAGCCCCCTCTCGCGGCACCAGGCGTGCAGCGCTTCGCCACTCAGGCCATGGCTTTCATTGAGGGCGAGCAAGCGCTCTGCGCCGCTCCACTGCCGCGCTGGCAAGCTCTGGGGCAGGCAACTGGGCATCGCGGCATCTGCGCCGCGTTTGGACTCCGTCTGCAGCCAGCCCTTGAGCGTGCCCAGCGACATGTTCAGCTCCGCCGCCAATTCGGCCAGTGTGCGCGTGCCCCTCTGCCGGGCCTTGCTCAATGCCTGCTCTTTGAATTCAGGCGTTCTTTTCAGTCTCTGCATTTTCTCTTGTCGATCCGGCGCGGATCATCCGCTCAGGAAATGGAACCGACAACAATTTTGCCGCAGGGGGGGTGACAAGCAGAACGTTATGGCCGTGCGAGCATCCGCGGCAACCATATGAATCTTGGTGTTCCATCCGCCTCGAGATTTGCCGATGGATTGGGGGCCGTCCTTTTTCGCGCCCCGGTGCCATCCGGATGCACCTTGATGCTGGTGCTGCCCAGTGAAACCGCTTCGATCTTGATGCGCACAACCTGCGATCGCTGCAGTTCCTCGAACACTCGGTCCATGACGCCCGACTTGGACCACCGATTCATCCGCGTATAGATCGTGTGCCAGTTGCCGAACCGCCTGGGCAAGCCGCGCCATTTGCAGCCATGCTCCGCCACGTACAGGATCGCATTCAACACATCCAGGTTTGACAAGCTTACATTGCCTCGCTGCGTCGGCAAGCAGTGCTCGATTTGGGCGAACTGCGCAGGCGTGATTTCCATGCATGCATTTTCTCGCAGCTAGACGCCTATTGATCCGGCCTCATAAAGATTGAACTTTCAGATGATTTGCTGCTCCGATATGGCATGGACAAAGAAGACGCGAGATACCAAACGCTGGAGCAGTTGCACGAGAGGCGCAAGCAAGTCATTCGGCTGCACAAACGGGGCATCAAGGTCATGCAGTTGGTGCAGATGACGGGCTTGAGCTACCCGACGGTGCGCCATACGGTGGACCTGTTCGAGCAAGGCGGCTGGCCAGCCATCCAACCCGCAGGCCGTGGGCGAACCAAGGGCGATGCCCGCTTGCTCACGCCCGAGCAGGAAGCTCACATCCAAAAGACCATCTGTGACAAGCGCCCCGAGCAATTGAAGATGGACTTCTTCCTGTGGAGCCGCGCCGCCGTGATGCAACTGATCGAGCAGGAGTGCGGTTTGAAGCTGGGCGTGCGCACGGTTGGCAAATACCTGGCACGCTGGGGTTTCACCCCCCAAAAGCCCATCAAAAAGGCTTACGAGCAACGCCCTGAAGCCGTCAAGGCCTGGCTGGATGAGCACTACCCGGCCATCGAGGCGAAGGCCAAGGCAGAGGCAGGCGAGATCCACTGGGGTGATGAAACCGCACTGGTCAACACCGATGTGCGCGGCAGGAGCTACGCACCGGCAGGTCAGACACCCGTGGCTTATACGGTGGGCAGCACACGCCAGAAGCTGTCCATGATCGCCACCGTCACCAACCGGGGCAAGGCGCGCTGGATGATCATCGACGAGGCCTTCAACAGTGACAAACTGATCGAGTTCCTGGAGGCGCTGATCAAGGACGCGGGCAAGAAAGTCTTCCTGATTCTGGACAACCTGCGCGTGCACCACAGCAAGCCGGTGAAGGCCTGGCTGGCGCAGAGAACAAAACAAATCGAAGTCTTTTACCTGCCCAGCTACAGCCCGGAACTCAACCCGGAGGAGCGATTGAACGCCGACCTCAAGCAGGCGATGGGCAAACGGGTGCCGGTCAGAACGAAGGCCAAGCTGCGCGATGCCGCCAATGAGCACATGGCCATGTTGGAGACATCACCTGAGCGGGTGATGAGCTACTTTCAAGACCCCAGGGTCAAATATGCCGCCGGTTGAGACTTCATGGGGCCGGAGCAATAAGTCAATTAGTGTTAACACGCCAGAGCCGATGCGGGGATAAGCACACCCGAAGACGGCCCCCGCCGACACTACGGTGCGATCACCCGCTGACAAGTTGTTATGGAGCACTCACTGCTCGATGCCGATTTCCTGCGCCAGATTCCCGCCGCCGGGCCCATTCGGTTGGGTGAAACTCACATCGACGCTTTGGCCATTGGCCAATGCGGTTCCCAGCGGCTTGATCGTTGCGCCGCCAATCTGGATCGGCACGTTGTTGACCATGAAACTCGTCGCATTCAGGCCGTAGAGCGTTCCCTTGGTTTCCAACGTCGCCGAAGAAGATCCGCCGTCCCCGCCACTTGCGGAGGACGTGCTGAGCCCCTGAAACGACACGGTGTAAGCCATCAGCCCGCCAGCCGTGTTGGTCGCTTCGATCTCCACGCTTGCGCCATTGATCAGCTGGGACGCTGAGCCATTGCTGTACACCACGTTGGGCGCCAGAATGACGCTCGACGTATGCATTGCGCCCTCGCTTTGCCACGTCAGCGTAAATGTCCCCGCTGCCGCCGCATTGAGGTTGCTCACCGTACCTTGGTAATCCACGGTTTCGCCCTCGCCGGGGTTGGATTGCAGCGCTACGGTGCTGGCTGTCACCACGTTGCCACCGCCGCTAGCGACATTGCCGACGATATCGACAAAGACACCGTTGCTCAAGGATGCGGAGCTCCCGCCGGTAAAGACAGCCCCCTGCCCGGAAGCATCGACAGGTACGCCCCGAACCAGGAAGCTACTCGCGCTGACAAACCCCGTGATCGTGCCGCGCAACTCTACCTGCGAGGGATTGGCTGCGTAGCTTCGAATGCTGCTGGCCTTGACCACGCCGCTTGCGCCATCGGCCTGCCCCTGCACGACGACATATTCACCCAGCGTCAGCCCTTGCACAGCTGACGCCAAGGATGCAGCGCTGGCATCCACCGGAATGCCGTCCACCTGAAAGCTGGCTCCAGATCGCGCGGAAACGAGCCCGCCCACCTGCACCGCTCCTGTCGTGCCTTGCAGGGTGCGGATACGAATGAGGTCTGCTGCAATCACGTTCCCCGATGGTTGCGCGCGGCTCCATACATTCACCAGCTGACCGTTGGCAAGTGATGCCTGCGATGGCTCCACCGCGGTCGACGCTCCGACCTGCACGATGGTGCTACCGATCTGGAAGGTTCCTGTTGCTGGATTGAGCTTGGCCACCACCCCGGTGACGCGCACCACCGGATTCGTTGCTGGCAGCTGCTCAATGCGCGTGGCCTGGATATAGCCCTGTCCGCCAGCATCCACTCCATACGATCCGTGCACGCCAACTTGCATGCCGTTGCTCAATCCGGAATATCCGGATAACCCCGTGTAGTACGTCACCGGGCCCGACGCAGGATTCGCATTGACCCGTACGGCAACGCCATTGACCGTGAAACCTGAGCCGGATGGATCAAAGTTTGCAACCGTCCCCATGAGTTGGGGCTCGATTATCACCGTTGAGGGATTTCCTTGGCTGTCGAGTTGGACCCGCAGTTGGTCGCCCAGGTCCACGGCTGTCGACGGCGCCTGTGCCGCCTCGCTTTGGTCTGTACCGGCAAAGTAGTTCGGCGTGGCGCTGTTGTAGGACGTTCCATCGACAACCACGCTCCCGAATCCGGTCACCGTACCCATGGAAATCCCGGTTCCGCCCGTGCCCACACCACCGCTGGACGCAAATGTCCCACCGCCGCCGCAGGAGGTCAGCAAAATGCTCAGCAGCAGGGTGCACAGCGCGAGTGCAGCCCCAATCAGAGATCTATAGGTCTTCACGGTGTCCTCCCTGGGCCGCCGTATCGGTGGATGTTGAGTCTTCCGCGGAGTTCTGGGACCAGAAATACGTGCCAAAGCGGATGCGGCAGGTGGCGTCGTTGCG
>JABBOE010000198.1 GCA_019351955.1 Pseudomonadota bacterium | reverse complement strand
AAGGCTATGTCGCCAAATTTGTCGCCGAAGAACTCGGCGCGGCGCTGCGCAAAGCGATGAGCGCTGGCGAGAGTGCATGACCCGTCGAGCGTGTTTACTCCTAATCCGCATCGCCTGCCGGCACCAAGCTTCCGCGATGCGGTCATACCCTTCGCGCCGGCAGGCGCGGTGGCTCGCGCGCGCCACATGCACAAACACAGAATGTCCTGTACTCGATCAAGGGTAAGCAACTGTGACTCGCCAGAAGCGCCAAGAGCAGCCGCTTATTACGGCGCCGCACCTACCGCGGCAAGGCCGCTGCACCTGTGCATGGCCTTGGGTATGGTGGCCGATGCGGAGAGTGTCGTTACAGGAATCTCCATCGCTGTCGGCGCACCGTCCTGCCTGCGAATCATCGTTGAGGACCGCGTTCTTGTCGCTTGCGCGAGCCCTCTCAAAGCCCAGAATTGAAACACCATGACATTGACTCCTATAGCCGCCGCCGATGCGTACGGACCACATGCCAAAGCCACGCTCCTGGGCATCGGGGAACACGCCGATGCGATGATTAGGCAGTTCGTTGGCAGCTTCTATAAGTCGCTGCTCCAAGCCGGTGAAACCCAAGCCGTCCTGAACCGGCTGACTGCCGAAGAATTTGCACATCTGCACAACCAGCAAGCAGCGCACCTGCGCCACCTGATTGCTCCCGATCTTGACGCTGACTCACACCGTGCGCGCGCCACTCGGGTCGGCCGCGTGCACTCGCTGGTCGGGGTCGACATGCTATGGCTCATTGAAGCGTATGGGCTCTATCAGCAAGCCATTCACCAGATTCTGCTCAAAGCCGTACCAAGCATCGAGCATCAGCGCGAAATCCTTCGTGTTCTTGATCGCCGCTTGCTTTTGGACCTGGAGGCACAAAGCGCTGGCTATCGTCTGTTGGATCTGGAGTTATCCAGGACGATGGCAAAGATCCACGACGCAGTCCAACAGTCCAACAATTCCGCCGATCTCTTTCAGGAGGTCCTTCGATGCCTTTCGTCAATCGAGGGCATTGTGGCATCGTTTGTGGGACGTGTCGGCAAGCAAGGCCTCTTCGAATGCGAGGCATGGGAAGGCACGAAGGCGCAAGCCTACCTGTCAGCTATGGATGAGGGATTGATCCCACCCATCCAGCTGTCAATAGGCCCTGACGAGCAAATTGCCGGGCCCGCGGCCCAGGCTTGGCGAAGCGGTCAGATCCGCGCCGTCGACGCATACGAACTCGACCACAGTCTCGACGCATGGCGATTCGTTGGCGGCAAGCTCGGTTTTCGCTCCAGCGTGTGTGTCCCACTGGTCGACGACACCGGTCAGACCTTTGCACTGTTGAGCATTTATAGCGCGTGGCCAGGATTCTTCAATGCCATGGGCAGATCCGCATTTTTTGAGCATGTCCAACAAGCAGTCAGCTCGGCTTCGACAAAACATGCACACGGTCAGTTGATTCCGTATCAGCAACGCCTGCTTTTCAGCCGCGCCCTCCGCGCTGATCGGGTTCAGATGCTGTATCAGCCCATCATCGACTTGAAAACGGGCCGGCTTCTGAAAGTCGAGGCCCTCGCCAGGCTTGTGAGTGAGGATGGTCGACTTATCAGCCCGGCAGAATTTCTTCCGGCACTCGGCAATCAGGATCTCTTGCAATTATTTGAGATCGGGCTGCGTCAAGTCTGTGCTGACTTGAAGACTTGGCAAGCGCGGGGCTTTGTCACAGCGGTCGCGCTAAACCTTCCGCCAGAAGGCGTCGGGGATGCTCGCTATCACGATGCGCTATTTGTAACGCTCGAGCGCTGCGGCACAAATCCAGCGCTTATCGAACTGGAAATTCTGGAGTCGCAGGATACGACCGATGTGCGCCTCCGCGATCAATTCTTCTCGACACTGAAGTCGCTTGGGGTGCGCATTGTTCAAGATGATTTAGGGGCTGGTCACAGTTCTCTCTTGCGCATGGACAGCATGCCTTTTGATGCCGTCAAAATCGACCAAGGGCTGGTTTTGCGAGCGTCGCAGAAGAATCCGCAGCGTGCGCTGGAATTCATCTATCACCTCACACATCTCGCGCGCGCGTTGTTCGTCCCGGTCACCGTCGAAGGCCTGGAACATGAGGGGCTGATCGAGGCTGCAGCAGTTCTCGGCGCTGACCGTGGTCAGGGTTTCGGGATTGCTCGACCGATGCCTGCATCTGCCATACCGGACTGGGGGGCGACCTTCGCTTACTCCGTAGATGTCCAGCACCCCCGGACAGCATTGGGGGCATTGGCCGGATATTTGCTTTGGGATCGGCAACTCTCGGCCCTCAACAATTGGCCTGACCTGATCGAGTCCTTTGTCCAAGCACCTTGTGCGGTGCAAAAGTTTATCAACCGCTGCGATCCGCCCCCCCCAGGGCTCCAGAACCTTCTCACTAACAACCATGCCTTCGCCATACAGGGCTCAAATGGAAATCTATACAAGCGAACCCGCCGTGAATTAGCGGATCTTTTGAGCCGACTCGCACGATCTCAGTTCGCTTGACGACTGAGGTGACGATCGCTCCCGAATCGGAGCCTGCCATCTTCTCCATCGCCAAGGGATACCGTGCAAGCCCGCATCAAGACGCCAACCACGTGGTTACGCGCGGGAGAACCGATGGGAGATGTCCCAAAGGACATCCATGGCCACGGCTCAAACCTCGCCCACGGCGGCAGGGGTACGAACCGACTTTCCGCGGGTTTGGCGATGACTCAGCCGCAGGGCAGGACTCCCCCTCGGTCGCACGCCGACTCGTTAAACGCCCAAACTGTTAATCAAGAGACGCGGAGATTTCACTTGAAATGATGAAAACGTTCACGCACCAAATCGATACTTTTGTTGAAGGCCTGGATGCTGCGATTGACGCCCATATGGACTGGACCCGTCGAATTCTGCGATGCGCAGTCCTGCGCGTCTTGCCAGGTGACGATGTTCTGCTCCCCAATGCCCACACCTTATGCCGGTTTGGCATGTGGCTTGAACAGGAGCGTGCCTTCTTTGACGCGCTCGATGCCGACCTTACTCACCGCATTGAGCATGCGCACCAATCCATGCACGAATCCATTCGGGCGATCTGTGCATGCGTTCTTGAGGAGCGTCCTGGCCAGGAAAACGATCTCAACGCATTTGATACCAGCCAAGCCCATTTGCTTAGCCTTTTGGCTCATACCAAGACGCTCGTGCTCACGACAGCAGCGCGTCACGACCCGCTCACGGGCCTGCCAATGCGCTTCGGCCTCGAACAAGAGTTTGAGTTGTGCCGCAAAGATGTAAGGCGCCGAGGAGAGCGACTGCACGCCGTCATGATTGACATCGATCATTTCAAGCATATCAATGACACGTATGGCCACCCGATTGGTGACATTGTTCTACAACAGTTCGCAACCGCACTCAAAAGTACGGTACGAGAAAATGAACCGCTGTATCGCTTTGGTGGTGAGGAGTTCTTCCTGTTGATACGATGCGCGCCCCCCGAATGCGTGGACGCTGCATTGGAACGCATCATCGACGCCATCCGGCAAAATACCACCAGAACAGATTGCGGCTTATCGCTACACGTGACCGCCACGTTGGGCGTTGCCCTCGTCAGCGACGAGGAAGATTTAGCGAGTGCCGTCAAGCGTGCTGACGAGGCTCTCTATGCGGGCAAAAATGCCGGGCGCAACCGTTTTGTCTTTGCGCCGAATACGATGGCTTACGCCAAAACTGCGGACAGGCTGTTGAATTTCTTGCGCGCCGCGCCGGGATCAGCGACGGTGTCAGACAACGACGACCAGCGCTGGGAGACGAGGGATGCGAGGGGCCGGTAGCTACAACGAGGCGCTGTTCAGCACGGTGAGGCTGGAGGAATTTGTGCCTCAGGTGCATATTCCGGCGATCATGAGCAGTTCGAAAGCCTGAAGCAAGGTGGCAAGCTGCCGGCCTTCAAGAGCGAAACACCCAAAGATCGAAACGATCGATATGATCTTGGCGATGGTGAACACGCCACCGCCCCCTGCACTGCCGAAGGCTACGAGACCGTGCGACCAGGCCAAGCTGGGTCGATGCAAGCTGCGTGAGCGTGCCCCGCAGCGACGTTGCAGCGCACGGTAGCGCCCGCGCACTGTTCAAATTTCTGCCGTCTTCACTCTGAAAGAATGACGGCGAATGGCACGTCGGGTGCCACGCACACGGACGCACGCTGCAGCCGGCAACCCTGCCACCTTGGCGCGTTCGCGCTATAGGCCGGAGGCTTTGCGTCCCACCTTTCGACGGATTTTCCCTCAACGGCGCAAACAACCATCGGCAAACCGCGATCTCGGCTGCCCTGGCAATGCGCGCTTCAGGCTCTGGCGCTGATGGCGGCCATGTCCTCGACGGACAACACGCGGCTGACATCGAGAAGGATGATGAACCCCTCCTCCCAACGGGCCATACCGAGAATGAAGTCCTGAGGAAGCCCCGTTCCGAAACTCGGTGACGGCTCGATCTGATCATCGGCAAGGTCCAGCACGGCATTGACTCCGTCCACCAAGATTCCAAGGGCCTGTTGCTCCATCTCATTGGCGACTTCAAGAATCACGATGCAGGTGCGTTTACGGATTTCGGTCGGCTGGCGCCCGAATCGCTGCGTCAGGTCGATGACTGGGACGACATTTCCGCGGAGGTTGATCACGCCGTGCACAAAATCAGGCATCATCGGCACCTTGGTCGGCTTGGTGTATTCGATGATCTCCCGCACCTGAAGGATGTCGAGGCCGTAGATTTCGCCCTGAAGGGAGAACGTCAGATATTGGCCGCCTCGGCTTTGCGCGTCGCGCACGACCACGGCCGACGATGGCGCTGGCATAACATTGGGTGCCTGGGAAACAAGAGCGGTTTGCATGGGTGCGTTCCTTAAAGGAAGTGATTAGAAGCGAACGAACTCGGGGGTTGCAACCTGAAGACAGGTCGCAGCCCCTTGCCTGAGCCTTCCCGGCTGGCCTTGGAGGCGTTCTTGTTGGGGATTGCGCTGATCGCCTGACGCTGCAGCGTCGCCTTGAGTCTTGAATTGTTCAACGAGCGTCTGCAGCTGCTGGGCCTGGGCGTTCATTTCTTCAGCCGTGGCAGCAAGCTCTTCA
>JABBOE010000197.1 GCA_019351955.1 Pseudomonadota bacterium | reverse complement strand
CCTTGTCGATCTTGAGCCAGTGACTGCCCTGGCCATCCGGTTCCAGCGTGGCCTGAAAGGGCTGGCCTTCAAAGCTGCCCTCGACGGTGACCATGCTCCGCGTCGGCAACTTCGCACTCGCGACCGCGGGCAGCACCAGGAAAGTCCACGCCGCGCCCTTGGGTGTCGCGGGGCGCGACAACTTTGCCTTGAACTTGATCACCGCGGTAGGTTGGGCCATGGCGGCACAGTAGCACCGGTCATCGTGATCGACAGAACGAAGGGGGCATGGCCCATCAAGCCCGGTCGGCCTTCCTGCGCTGGAGGGCGACCGGGTGGAATTCAATTCGCCACGTCCCCTTTGATCGCGGGGGGCAAAGGAAGCGCCCAATAACACTCCATCGCGGACCCGATATGCGTCGTCGCCCCTGTCGCGAATCCGAGTTCGGGGCGTGTCGAATCGCGATTCGCCCGTTCGTCATGACAATGGCAGCCATTGGGGCTGCGCGACCGCGGGGCATGGCATGAGCAAGTACATCATCTATTTCAACCAGGCGTGGGTCGGCCACCACACCGAGACGTGGTTCGCCGCGCGCGGGCCGCTGGCACGGGCAGTCGTGGACGACATGAAGGCGGCTGATGTCTACGTCTTCGCCGGAGGTCTGGACGAAGACCCGGAAAATGCCTTCGTCGCGGATGCCACCAGCGGCACGCTGACGTTCACCGAGGGGCCGTACGTGCGGAACCCCCAGTTCCTGGGCGGATTCGCCGTGATCGACGTGGCCGATGAGCAGGCGGCGAGGCAATGGGCAGGCAAATTGGCCGAAGCCTGCGGCTGGCCGCAGGAGGTTCGCCGGGTCAAGTAGCTCGTATGCGGAGGGAGGCAGAGGCGGCAACCAAAACCGGGGCGTAGTGCACTTTTCCGCAGCTCGCCCGAGCGGCCGGGCCGCCCAAGATCGCAAAACCGGTCACGACTCTCTACCGACCAGTTCGTCATAAGGCGGAAGATTGATTACAGTCCTGGAGGCTTCGTCGTACGCGCGCTCCAGATCCTCAGCGGCCTGCTCCACGTCTTCAAGGTACTGGTATTCCTCAGGCTCCGCGTCTCCTGCGACGAATGTGGCCCTCAGATGGCGCATCTCGGAAGCAACCGTCTGAATTGCAATAACGAGTGTCTTGTGGCTGATATTCGGCATGACTATCTCTCTTCCTGAAACCCCACTTGACCCTCTCGCATTGCCTGACCACGGCCGCGCGAGCCATGTCGTCAAGCGCACCTTTGAACGCTTCCTGCTTCATGCGGAATAAAAAATTCTCTGGCTGGAAACCACCCCTGAAACGTCGTGCAAGGAAGTACCTCCATCGGGAAGAACCGCTGCGATGCCATCTTCTGTCAAGACAGTGAGATCGGCAGGACTCGTGTTGAAGGTCAGAAAGAAAACTTGACCCCGTTTTGCCCCGTTTTTGCCCTAACTTCACACCGGTCTGCCCATCATCGCCGGCCACCAGTACATGGTCGCGAAAAAATAGGTGGCCAGCATCAGCATGCAGGTCGCCATGACCATGACCGACGCTGCGGCAAGCTTCAGCCCGAAACCGGCGCGGCGTGATCCGCCACGCAGATAGAGCTCCACGACCAGCAGATTGGGCAGATAGAAGAAGAACGCCATGATCACGTCAAACAGCCCGCGAAAATCATTCGTATGGCCGAGCCGGTGTGTCGCCATGAACCAGAAACCATATTCCATCCGGTAGAGCCATGAGCCGATCGCCAGCGCAAACAATCGAAGTGCCCATGCGCGGTGCAACGCCGTCACGCGCATCCGCGCATAGCGATACGTTTGCGCCGCAGCGACCAGCATCAGCGCGCCGTAGACACCGAAACCGACGTCCATCACGCGACCGCCGATGGTGCCCGTGAACGCGATGAACAACAGTCCACCGATACCTGCCACTGCGCCGGCCGCCACATAAATGCGTCCCAGCCAACGATGCAATGCCGGCGTGCGTGCGCGCACCGCGCCGAGCAACTGGATGAAGCCCAGCGCGAGAATCACCCCGCCCGCCGCGAAATGCATGCCCATACCCGCCGTCGAAACCCGCCCCGATTCGCTGTACAGCCCCGGCAGCACCTGGTTCCAGCGCGCCGCATGGCCCGTGGCCAACGAGCCGGCGTAGAACACCAGCATATAGATGCCAAACAGGCCGCTACTGATCCACGTGACCACCCACAGCGCCTGCCCGCTCCAGCGAAACATGCGCTCGACCTTCATCGTCGTGCCATCGCGCGGAGCAACCTCCCGCAATATCCCACCGTGGGCCATGCCCTTCCCCCCGTCTCCAGAACATCGAGATCGAACTGTGCGCCGGTATGGTATCCGGGATGGCCCGCGGTTTTGCCAGGCCCGAAGGGCAGCGGACCGACACGCCGGGAATGGGGCCAGGTTCACTTCCGAACGGAGGATAGGTGTCGATAACTCGCCTCGACTTCCTCTCGCCGTCCCCTTTGTTCCCAGCGTCAGGCAGCACCCTCGCGTACCTGAAACACATTGCCTTCGGGGTCGTGACCGTCGCAGGCGGTAAATCCGCGGGCCTGCCACTCATTCGCCTTGGGGCCGATGTGGCCGCCCAGCTGCGCGGCCCGGGTGCGCGCTTCGTCGATGCCATCGACCGGCAGACAGATCTTGATCGGCATGGCGTCGCGTATTTGCGGCGGTCGAGTGATCTCGATGCTGGCGGCGATGTGGGCGGGAATACCGTGGATGACGAGCTGGAAGTGGCCGCCATCGAGGACCACGTACCCCTTGTCGCCGTACACCTCTTGCATGCCTGCGACGTCGCCGTAGAAACGGGCCATGCCCGCCACGTCCTTGGCGAAGACGACGGCGCTGGGTTTCGGTTTGGTGCTCATGCCTTGGCTCCGGTGGTGAGTTTGCCGATATCGATCAGCGCCGCCAGGGTGCGGCGGGCGATGTCGACGTCGGCCTGCCCGACCCTGGCGATCAGTTCAGCGTCGATCAACTCGCGTGCGCCGGCCTGGGTCGCTGCGGCAGCCTGGCCGCGTTCGGTCAGGGTGACGGTCAGCTTGCGCCGGTCGCTCTCGTCGACATCGCGTTTCAGATAGCCGCGAGTGACCAGCGTCTCGACCAGTTGGCCGGCGGCCTGCTTGGAGATGCGCAACTCGCGGATCAGTTCGCCCAGAGGCGCATCCCCGGCCCCCATGGCCAGACCGCCCAGAACGTACAGGCCGTTGGCGGGAATGTCGTCGTAACCTGCGTCAGCCAGCGCCTGACGCATGGCCACGCCGTAGGTGTTGCGCGCATGTCGCAACAACGCGGGAATCACCACCTGCTGGTGCCAGGGTTTGTTTTCAGTCATGACTGCCCAACTAGTCAACTAAGTTGACAGTCAATATACGCGATCACCAAGACGTGACAAGTCCCGGTGCTCATCCCATTCCCCAGTCCCTGGCAGCGCCTACCGACGAACGAGGTTGACCCCTGATTTGTTGCGACAGTCCCGCGGAGACGCTTTTTTGCCTCATGGATGAGGGGCCTCGGCGCGGGGACCGAAAGACGCAAGCGACATGGGAAAGCGCGGATGAAACGTGGCGCCCGGCAAGGTGTGCTCCGGTCTCGGCATTCGCGTGGATCTGCAACCGTCGTCGATCGAAAAAAGCTCGAGGATGCAGGCGCGCCGAGGTCCGCCAGTTTTCAGTGGCACAAGCAGGTTGGAGTCCAATCCCCCGTGAAGGAGAGCGCTGCCTTCAGTGACCCACGAGCAGCTCACTCATCTGTTGGCGCAGTGGCTCCAGTCGGGACTGCACCACGTCCCAGACCAGGGCATCGTCGACCTCCGCGTAGCCATGGATCAGGATGTTGCGGAACGCGATGATCTGGCGGTGGTGTTCGATCCGCGCCAGCAGCGCCATATCGTGGCGGCCGAGCTGGGCCAGCGCCTCGCCGATGATCTCGAACTGGCGTTCCACGGCGGCGCAGCATGGCATTGCGCTGGTATCCGGCCCAGTCGCAGCCGTCCACGAACCCGGCCAGCGCAGTGGCTGCGCTCTGCACGTCGTACAGGTACTTGGCGGTTTCAAGCCGCATACAACTCATGCCGCTGCGCTTGTACCGACTGGCGGAAGTACGGATTGCGGATGGCACGCTCCACGACCAGCTCGACCGGCGCGCCCAGCAACGCCTGCAAGTCCTCCTGCAGGCCGAAGAAAGCCGTGGCGTAACCACCCGGCGGCAAGGCATCGAACTCCACCAGAAAGTCGTAATCGCTGCCGGCCCCGGCCTCGCCCCGTGCTGTCGAGCCGAACACTGCCAGCCGGCGCACACGATGGCGGCGGCACAGCGCGGCCAGGCCCTCCCGATGGATCTGAAGGCGTTGCAGCGATGGCGGGACGACGTTCATGGCGGCAGCATAACGCGTGGCGACGCGGGCGTGGCGACCGTCATTGGGGGCAGAGTCGGCCTTCCAAGGCGGCGACCTAATAGGTGTGCACTCTGCCCGTTTCCGATGACCACTTTTTCTTGACGTGGTTTTCTTGATGTCTGCCTCAAGCCACCGCAAGCACTTTGCGCACCGTCTTCGGCGCCGCCACAGCAACCTTCAACAATGCCCTGGCAGCCCCGCTCGGGTCGCGCCGTCCCTGCTCCCAGTCCTGCAGCGTACGAACGGACACACCAAGCGTCTCGGCGAAATCAGCCTGTGACTGACCAAGCTTGATCCGGGCTCCAGTAGCCTGACTCACCTGCATGGTGAACTTGCGCCCGCCACCTGCCTTGATCTCGCGGATCGCTTCGAGCACTTCGGCACCGATGTCGCGCTTGGCGTCGCGGGCAAGGATCTCTTTGCTCAGCTTTTTCATGGCTTCACCATCTTCTCTTTGATCAAGCGGATGACGTGGGTTGACGCCGAGACCCAAACCGGAGGCAACACCGGCCGGGGCACCGACCTCGGTGCCTCGGCGTAAAGCGCGGACTGGCGGATGACCGCGATGACTCCCACTACTGGCAGGTCGGATGCTGCCGCACGACGCAGGATGCGCCGCCCATGGGCACATGCGCGGGGAGCGCGAGGTAGCTGGCCCCCCGAGTTCGACAGTTAATCGCGTAAGCCTTTGATCGTATTGAGGGGAGCCTCAA
>JABBOE010000196.1:4255-5139 GCA_019351955.1 Pseudomonadota bacterium | reverse complement strand
GTGCGCTCGATGCTCTCCACCTCGTTGTGCAGGAAGTACACCTGTCCGCCGCGCGACAGTTCGCGCTGCAGCGCCTCCCGGATCGTGGCCGGATCCCAGACGGAGATGAAGGTACGTACGGCCGAGCGGTGTGCCGGCGGGGTCGCGATCAGCGACAGGTCGCGCAGCCCGGCCATCGCCATGTTGAGGGTGCGCGGGATCGGCGTCGCTGTCATGGTCAGCAGGTCCACTTCGGCGCGCAATTTCTTCAGCTGCTCCTTCTGGCGCACGCCGAATCGTTGTTCCTCGTCGACGATGACCAAGCCGAGGTTCTTGAACTTGATGTCCGGCTGCAGCAGCTTGTGAGTACCCACGATCACGTCGATCTGACCGTCGGCCAGGCGCTTGAGCGCCTCGGTCACCTCCTTGCCTGAGCGGAAGCGCGAAAGAACGTCAACACGTACCGGCCAGTCGGCGAAACGGTCGGCGAAATTGCGATAGTGCTGCTGGGCGAGCAGAGTGGTGGGCACCAGCACCGCTACCTGCTTGCCTGCGGTGGCGGTGGCGAAGGCCGCGCGCAGCGCCACCTCGGTCTTGCCGAAGCCCACATCGCCGCAGATCACGCGATCCATCGCTCGCGGTGCTGCCAGATCGCCGAGTACGGCCTCGATCGCACTCTCCTGATCGGGGGTTTCCTCGAATGGGAAACTGGCGCCGAACTCTTCCACCAATTGCCGGTCGACCGACATCGATTCGCCGCCTCACGCCTCGCGCTGGGCGTAGATGGCCAACAGCTCGGCGGCCACGTCACGGACTTTTTCGGCAGCCTTCCTGCGGGCGCGTTCCCACGCGTCGCCACCCAGCGAGTGCAGCGGCGCCAGTTCCGGCGCAGTGCCGGAATAGCG
>JABBOE010000196.1:0-4245 GCA_019351955.1 Pseudomonadota bacterium | reverse complement strand
GGAATAGCGGCTGACCAGACCCAACTGCGCCACCGGCACATAGAGCTTGTCGCCCTTGGCGTATTCGATGGTCAGGAACTCGCTGGCCATGCCTCCCACATCCATCGACAGCAGGCCCTGGTAGCGGCCCACGCCGTGGTCGACATGGACGATGGGCGAGCCGAGGGTGAGTTCGGTGAGGTCACGGATGATGGCATCGGGATCTCGGGCAGTGCCACGGCGGCGCTTGCGGTCGCGCTCGCTGCGCACCCGCTCGCCGTACAACTCGCGCTCGGTGAGCACCGTGATGGCCGGCCTGGTCAGCGCAAAGCCCTGTTCCAGCGAGGCGACGATCATCGCAAACCGCTGCGATGCGTCGTCGGCAAACGCCGTCCAGCCGTCGATATTGCTGGCGCGCAGACCCGCGCCAGCGAGGGTTTCGTTGAGCGCCTCCCGTCGGCCGGCGGAATCCGCGGCAAGCAGCACGCGGCCCGGGTAGCTGGCAAGAAAGTGCCTGAGCGAGGTGCCGGGCTCTTCACCTTTGCGGTTCAACGGCAGCTCGGGCGCAGGCTGGGTGGCCGTGGCGACCGCATGCTCGTGGCTGGCGTCCACCATCTCGATGCGCAGGCGCTTGTTGAGCTGCTCGCGCAACTGCTCCGGTGGCAGGTACAGCTCGGCCGGCGGCAGCACGGGGCGTTCGATGTCATGCGCGCGCTGGCCATGGCGCTCGGTGGTCTGGATCCAGAACTGTTCTGACGCTTCAGCCACGCCTTCGCCCAGCAGGAACATGGCGTCGTCGGCCAGATAGTCGAACAGCGTGGCAGTCTGCGCGAAGAACAGAGGCAGGTAGTACTCGATGCCGCCGGGCGTGACGCCTTCCTTCATGTCCTGATAGAGCGGGCAGCGGCGTACGTCGATGGGGAACCGCTCACGCAGATTGCCACGGAATTCCTTCGCTGCACTCTCGGTGAGCGGGAACTCGCGCGCAGGGAGCAGCTCCACCTTGTCCACCTGCTGTTGCGAGCGCTGGGTCTCCGGATCGAAGCTGCGGATCGATTCGACCTCGTCGTCGAACAGCTCGACGCGGTAGGGCTCGGCTGTGCCCATCGGGAAAATGTCGATCAGGGCCCCGCGCACGGCAAAGTCGCCGGGCTCGGCAACCTGCGGTACGTGGCGGTAGCCGGCCGCTTCCAGTCGGCGTTGTTCGGCAGCGATGTCGAGCTTCTGACCCTTGGCCAGCACCAGGCCGGAGCCGGTTACATGGCTACGTGGCGCAATGCGCTGCATCAGCGTGGCTACCGGAACCACCAGCACGCCGCGGGACATGCCCGGCAATTGATACAGCGTGGCGATGCGCTGCGAGACGATTTCAGGATGCGGGCTGAATGCGTCGTAGGGCAGGGTTTCCCAGTCCGGAAAGTGCGCAACCGGAAGGTTGCCGGCAAAGATCTTCAGCTCAGCTTCCAGCGCATGTGCACGCTGGGTATCGCGGGTTACCGCCACCAACAGGCCGTCATGCGTGCGCGCTGCTTCGGCAACAAGCAGCGCCCGCGCCGAACCATGCGGCGGGATCCAGTAGCGGCGTTGCTTGGGCGTGGTGGGGAGGGGTGGGAGTTTGATCAGGCTGGGCATAGGGGCGCGAATTGAGAGCGCTGCCATGAAGCCGCGCCAGGGGAAGCGCTCAAGTGTAACGCGACAGCTTGCACAGACTGGAGCCGTCGAGGCTCCCGATTGGCCGGCCGACGACGAGCGATTACAGGCTGAGCGTGATCAGCTCGATGCCAGGCTCATCCGGAATCAGGCGCAGGGTAAAACCCAGCTCGCGGCACAGTTTGAGCATTGGCCGGTTCTCCATCAGCACGTAGCCCCACAGTTCGGAGAGGCCCCGTTGGCGACAGTCGTCGACCAGGTGCTGCATCAGCAGGGCGCCGAGGCCGAGATGGGTCCAGTCCCGTTCAACCAGTACCGAGAATTCGGCGCTGTCGGTAGCCTGATCCACGTAGATGCGGCCCACACCACGCATCTCAGCCGGCTTTGCCGACTCGTCCATCAGCACATATGCGGACTCCAGCAGCTTGTCGATGCGACACAGGCGCTCAGCCATGGGGCCTGGCAACTCGGACATGGCATGCAGGAAGCGGCGCCGGATATCCTGCGGGGACAGTCGCGCAAAGCAGCGTTGCATCGCCGCCACGTCATCCGCCTCGATCGCACGCAGTACCAGTTCGCGTCCGTCCTCGATGCGCACGCGTTCGCCACCCGCCATCGGCATGACGGCGGGGCGGGCAAAACGCTGATGGGCGCGTGGCGGCAGCGGCGCAAATCGCGATGGGGCGGAAAGGATGCCGGCGGGAATCATGCGTTCTCCGTACTTTTGCGTATTGTGTGCGGTGCAGCATGAACTTGCAATGCCCAAAGTGTTCATCCGGGGACCGCAATGGCGCTCGCCCTGCAGGAGGCTGGCCGGTCAGCGGGGGTGCTGGGACGTGGCGCTGCGTGCCATGGAGGGAAACCGGCCGTGGAGCATTGTCAGACGGAGCGGACGCTGCCGGTGCGAGCCCCTGATGAGGTGATGGCGCGGTATCCGCGGATACTGGATTTCGATCGTGTCGAAAATGCCGATAGGGTGGGCGAGCAGCCGACCGTTGCCGGCCCCGCGCAATTACCAGGGCTGCTCGCTGCTGGCAGGAGCCAGCCATGATGGACCGTTGCCTTGCATCGGCAACCGGACCGCTGGCTGGGTCTTTCTGCGGCGCAACACAGATGACTTCCAGCGCGATTGGCAGCACATGCGCGGGCAGGGGATGGACTTCAGAGAGGGTCATCAAATGGAGTCTGCGACACCGCGGCGGCATACGATGGCCGGCCCGGATTCTGCAAGTGAATGGCTGAGGTGATGGCCCGCCTCTTACCAGACCAGATCGTCTGGCACGACGAAATGGCCATAACCGTCGTCTTGTGCACTGTCGCTGCTGGCCTCGTTGCGGCCGTGATCGAGCACGATCATGGTTGCGTCGCGCTCGTATACCTTTTCGGCCGCGACACGCGGCAGCAGCTCGTAGCCCTGTCCGTGGCGCGCGATCACCAGGGTGCCGCCGGCCAGTTGTGCGCGCAACGATTCATTGACCCACACATTCCTGATCCTGTCGCCGTCGGTGAATCGATAGGGCAGATCTCCCTCGCGAGGAACCTTGTGCATGTCGACGATCTGCCGGATTTGTGCGTGTGCTTCGCTGGCCCGTGCCTGCGCATTGCGCTCGGCGGCCAGCGCACGATCGCGTTCGGCCTTGTCGGCTTGCAATCGCCGTGGGTCGAATTGTTCGGCGTCTGGTGACGCCGGTCGATTGCTCTTGCGTTGGGCGGCCTGCTCGCGCACGACTTTGGCCACCTGGCTCTTCTTGACCAGACCAGCTTTGAGCAGTTGATCTTGCAGCGGATTGCGCATGGGAAAGCGGAGTCAAGGAGAATGGGCGCTGATTGTAGCGCGGGTGCCGGGTTCGGCCATTCGATGTGTGGGCAAAGTCCTGATCTCGCGCAACAAAATTCATTCATGTCGAATTCGACAGAATGAGAAGGCGGCATATATTGATCAATATGTCCGCGATATTCGGCTGGGAGAATTTCTTGCAAGAAGCGTGCGGGTAAAGCCACTACCAAAATCGGGAGTGCAGAAAGGTGATGGTCAACACATTTTTTTGCTTCACCGTCCAGCGTCACGAAACAGGGTGCTACATTCATTCAGCGTCAACCACCTACTGAAAGGGGAAATACCATGTTCAAGAACGTGTCTCGTCGGGCTGCCATTGTCGCATTTTTGATGTTTGGCCTGTCCACTCCGATCCTTGCGGCCAGCCCTCCGTCGATGGGTCTCGGGCAAACCTGGCCCAATGCCGTTGATGTAAGTCCCAGTCCTCATTGGCATGCTTATGTGTTCATGCTGGGCGGCATCAAATATGTGCAGATCAACGATATCAATGGCAATGTGCTTGGTGCGGTAGGTACCGTCAAAGGGCAATTCATCGTCTTGCCGATCGGGCGGTTTTCTCAACTCGTTGCAACTCCCCAGGATCCGGTGAATGCACAAAAAGTGTCCGCCGCCACTGCAGTCACGAGTCCGACGACGGTATATCAGGACAGCAATACCCTCATTACCGCCACAAGGCTGAGCAACGGGGCAGTCCAGTTGACGGCAGCGGCCTGCGATCCGATCGAATGCAACAGCCATGGTCAGGTGACCGGTGCCAGCACGGGCTCAACCACCACGGC
>JABBOE010000195.1 GCA_019351955.1 Pseudomonadota bacterium | reverse complement strand
GCCGACCGCGCGCTGTATCACGCCAAGCACCTGGGGCGCAATCGGGTCTCGGCTTAAGGCACCCCAGGCCCCAGGGCGCCCAGGGCCTGCGGCACGCCGCCGCAGGGTCCCGAATCCGTCAATCAGAGCTCGCGTTTGACCAGTCTGAAATCGGGCTCTTCGATGCAGGGCTCGACACTGAAGCCCAAGGACTGCATCAGCTTGAGCATGGTGGGGTTGTGCGCGAGAACAAGGCCGTAGATTTCGGCCAGGCCGCGTTCGCGGGCGACGTCGATGATGGCCTGCATCAGGCGCGAGCCGATGCCCTGGCCGCTGAACGCATCGGCAACCACCAGCGCGAATTCGCAGCTTTGTTGATCCGGACTGGTGATGTAGCGTGACACGCCGATGATGCGCTCGGGCTGCGATTCGCTCTGGGGCTTGAGCACGGCCACCAGGGCCATTTCGCGGTCGTAGTCGATCAGCGTGAAGCGCGCGAGCATTCCGGGCGTGAGTTCACTGCGCGCCGAAACGAAACGGAAGTACCGGCTCTCGGGTGACAGGCTGCGCACCAGTTCCTGCAGCATCTCGGCATCGTCGGGGCGAATCGGACGCAGGGTGTATTCGAGATCGCCCGCAAGCGGAACGGTTTGCCGGTAATACGCGGGGTAGGGCATGATCGCCAGGTGCTGATAATGCCCCGAGCCCAGCGGCTCATACTGCGCGCGCCGGACGACGATCCGGGCATCGACGGCCACCGCGCCATGCGCATCGACGATCACCGGGTTGATGTCCATCTCCTGCAGGTGGGGGAGCTCGCAGATCATTTCCGACACCCGCAGCAGCAAGTGCTCCAGCGCCTGCATGTCCACGGGGGGCGCACCGTGCCAAGCGCCGAGGGTTTTGGCCACGCGGGCGCGCTCGATCAGCCGGCGGGCCAGAAACTGATTGAGCGGGGGCAGTTCCATGGCCTGGTCGTTCATCAGCTCGACGGCTGTGCCTCCGGCGCCAAACGTGATCACGGGTCCCAACGCGGCGTCGCAGACCACCCCGATGGACACCTCGCGTCCACGCTGCATTGACGCCATTTTCTGCACCGTCACCCCGTTGATGCGCGCTTTGGGCTGCAGGTGCCCCACGTTGTCCATCATGGTCTCGAACGTTTCCCGCACGGCCACGCCACTGGTCACGTTGAGGACTACGCCCTGAACATCCGACTTGTGACTGACGTCGGGGGAATCGATTTTCATGGCCACGGGAAAGCCCATTTGGCTGGCGAGCTGCATGGCCTCGTTGGCATTGCGTGCCTGGGCGGTTGGCGTGACGGGGATATGAAACGCAGCCAGGACCGCCTTCGATTCCATTTCGGTCAGCACTGTGCGCCGCTCGGCCAGCGCGCTCTCGATTACGAGGCGCGCGCACTCCACATCGGGCGGTGCCAGCCCGGTCAGGGGCGGCGGGGTTTGTTGCAGCAACTGCTGATTTTGATAGAACGCAGCGATATTGCCAAACGCGCTGACTGCAGGCTCGGGGGTGCGAAATGTGGGGATGTCCGCCGATTTCAGGATGGCCCGCGAACTCAAAACCGTGGTCTCACCCAGCCAGCAGGCCAGCAAGGGCTTGCTGATGCTCGGCCGCATCTCGGCGAGGACCTTGGCTGTGGCCTGCCCATCGGAGTCGGGCTTGGGGGAATAAATGACCAGTACGCCATCCACTGCCGGGTCGCGGTTGGCCGCATCGATCGCCGCCTTGAAGTGGGGTGCCAGCGCATCCTCGGACAGGTCGATGAGGTCGCTGAGCGCGGCATGCGCGGGCAGTTGCGGTTGCAGGGCCTCGGCGGCGGCAGGCGAGAGTTTGCCAAGCGTGAGGCCGATTTCGCCGATCCAGTCGGCGGCCAGCACGCCGGGCCCCCCGCCATTGGTCACGACCGCCAGCCGCGGCCCCACCGGGCGATACCGGGATGCCAGGCACTTGGCCGCCGAAAACAATTCGACGAAGGAGCGCACGCGCACGGCGCCGGCGCGCCGCAGCGCAGCGTCGAAGACCGCATCGGCACCCACCAGGGCGGCGCTGTGCGTGCGTGCGGCCTCGTTGCCGGCGGACGTCCGTCCGGCCTTGAGAATGATCACGGGCTTTGCACTGGCTGCGCTGCGCAACGCGCTCATGAAGCGTCGCGCGTTGCCAATGCCTTCGAGGTGGACGACGATGCTGTGGGTGTGGGCGTCGCTGGCCAGGAAGTCGAGCACCTCGGGTACATCCACCCCAGCATGGGGTCCCATGGCGACGACGCACGAAAACCCCACGGCATTTTCCCGCGCCCAATCGAGCATGGATGCGGTGAGCGAGCCGGATTGGGAGACGAGCGCGAGCGGACCGGGTGCTGCCAGGGGGCCTGCCGCACTGGCGTTGAGCAGCAGATGCGGCCGTTGCAATCCCAGGCTGTTCGGCCCAAGCATGTGCAGGCCTTCGCGCTGGGCAATGGCCTGCATCAAGGCCGCATCGTGTGCGCTCACGCCATTGCCGAGCATGACCGCAGCACGGCATCCGATGCGAGCAGCAATGCCGAGCGCCGTGCTGGCATCTTTGGGTGGCAAAGCGATGATGGCGAGATCGGCTTGCGCTTGCGAGAGGTCGCCCAGCGTGCCGCTGGTGTTGATGGCGAGAAATTGCACGCGACCGCGAAATTGCTGCGCTTTGAATGCGGCAAGGAGTGTGCGCGCAAGCTCGGAGCCGGACTCATCGGCAAAGACCACGATGGCCTGCGGGGAAAGTAGTGAGGTGAGGTAGTGCCTGTCCATGGGGTGCGATGCGACGCGTGCTCGCTCAAGACCGATGATGCCGACGCAGGGGACCCGATGCATCGGGCGCCGCGCGGGCCCCGACGTTGGCCCGTGGGTCGCAGACGGGCCGGCGCGTCCCCCGTGGGGGCGTCAGTTGCGTTGCGTTCGGATTTTCGGTTTCGGCGCTAGGCACGCGGAGTAAGTCCTCCTAGCCCTGCATGCTAGCTTGGCTGCACGTTGCCGTGCATGCCCCATGCGCCGTCCGGGCCATTCCGGCATGAATGCGCAAACAGAAGCAGGCGGGCCAGGACGATGCCCATTTTTCGCGCGCGGATGGCAGACCACCGCTCAATGGGATCGCAGAGCTGAAGCCGCACAATTTGGAGCGCGAACGGCCGCCCTGCGCATTGCACGGCATCGCATGTTGAGCCACGGCGCCACGATCGACGGTAGACTCGAAACAAGGCATCACGAATCAAACGCAACTCTTTCGGCGACAAGCATGAAATTCAAGGATTACTACGAAGTGCTGGGTGTCGAGCGTGGCGCGAGCGACGATGACATCAAGCGCGCCTACCGCAAGCTGGCGCGCAAATTCCACCCTGACGTCAGCAAGGAGCCCCAGGCCGAGGAGCGCTTCAAGGAGCTCGGCGAGGCATACGAGGTGCTGAAGGACCCGGAAAAGCGCGCGGCTTACGATCGTCTGGGCTCAGGCTACCAGTCGGGGCAGGACTTCCAGCCGCCACCCGACTGGGGCAGTGGCTTCGAGTTTTCGGGGGCGGGTGGCGACCGGGGCATGGGCGAGGAGGAGGCGGCAGCATTCAGCGATTTCTTTGAGTCGCTGTTCGGCGGCGCAGCGCGGGGTGCCTCCCAGGCGCACGCGCGGCATTCAGCACGCGCGGCGGATCACCATGCGCGCATCGCCATCGACCTGGAAGACGCGTTCAGCGGAGCCGAGCGCACCATCACGCTGCAAAGCCCCCATGCGGATGCTTCAGGGCGTGTGACGATGCAAGAGCGAACCCTGCGGGTGCAGATTCCGCGTGGCGTGCGCGAGGGTCAGCGCCTGCGCCTGGCGGGGCAGGGCACTCCGGGGCCCGACGGGCGCAGTGGCGACCTGTACCTGGAAATTCAGTTCAGGCCCCATGCCTGGTACCGTGTGGTGGACAAGGACCTGTATCTCACTCTGCCCGTGGCGCCCTGGGAAGCGGCGCTTGGTGGCGAGGTTGCGGCGCCGACGCCGGCCGGTACCGTCGAAGTCAACGTGCCCGCGGGGTCGCAGACCGGGCGCAAGCTGCGCCTGAAAGGGCGCGGCTTGCCGGCCGCCGAGCCCGGCGATCTGTACATCGAGCTGAAGGTGGTGTTGCCCCCGGCCGACAACCCGAAGGCCGTGGAGCTGTACAAGCACATGGCCAGCGAGCTGCGATTCAACCCGCGCCTGCATCTGGGCGTTTAAAGGGAGCATGAGCGATGCATGTGAATGTTTTGACCGCCACGCCAATGGATGAGGGCGTGCTGCTCGACCTGAAAGCCCTGACGGTGGCCTGCGCCGAGCCGGAAACGTGGGTGATCGAGCTGGTTCAGGTGGGCATTCTGGAGCCGCTGCCAAGGGCGGCAGACGCTCCACAGGCGTGGCGCTTTCCGGCGCAGGCACTGTTTACTGCGCGCACCGTGCGCCGGCTTCAACATGACCTGGGCGTCAATCTGGAGGGCGCGGCGCTGGCGCTGGAGCTGATGGAGCAGTTGCAGACGCTGCAGGCGCGCCTCGTGCGCGCCGGCGTCGAAGACTGAGCGAGCGGGAAATCCCGCTCAGGCCGACTCAAGTGCCTCGAGCACGGCGCTTTCCAGTGCGAGCTGCGCCTTCTCGCTGCCGAGGCCTGCGGCCTGCAGCACGAAGGTGTCTTCCACGCGCTCGCCCAGGGTCATGATCTTGGCCAGCTGCACGCTGATTGCGCGCGCGGCCAGCACGCGCGCAATCGCATAGAGCAAGCCCGTGCGGTCACTGGCGCGCACGCTCAGGATCCAGCGCTGGCCGCGCTCGTCACCGCGCAGCTCCACGCGTGGCTGCACCGGGAAATGGCGCACGCGGCGCGATACCCGGCCACGCACAGGCTCGGGCAGGGGCCCGCGCGCGGCCAGGGTCCGGGCCAGTTCCACCTCGAGTAGCGAGATCAGGTCGCGGTAATGCTGGGCAAGCTGGGGCTCAATGACCACGAAGCTATCGAGTGCCCAGCCGGCGCGGGTGGTGTGGATCTTGGCGTCGAGGATGCTGAAGTTGTGCTGGTCGAAAAAGCCGCAGATGCGCGCAAACAAGTCAGGCTGGTCTGGGCAGTACACCAGCACCTCCAGACCCTCGCCATGCGGGGCTAGGCGCGAGCTCACCACCGGCTCGGGGCTGGTGGT
>JABBOE010000037.1 GCA_019351955.1 Pseudomonadota bacterium | reverse complement strand
GATCCGGGTGAGCAGCAGCCGGGCGCCTGCCACCACTGCGGCGCGCCCTTGCCGCAGCCGCCCATCCGCGGCAGGCTGGCCGGCCAGTGGCGCGACTTTTGCTGTGGGGGTTGCGCCGCTGCGGCCCAGGTGATTGCCGAAGGGGGCTTGTGCGCGTACTACGACAAGCGCGACACGGTGGGCCTGCCGGCGCTGCCCGAGGAGGACATCAAGCGCATGCGTGAGCAGTGGCAGGCGCTTGCAGACCGCGAATTTCTTGCCTCATTCGCCACCGATCTGGGTGGCGGCTTCTGGCGCAGCCTGGTGGCCGTGGATGGCATCCACTGCGGCGCCTGCGTATGGCTCATCGAGCGGCACTTGCGCGCGATTGCGGGGGTGCGTGCTGCGGCGGTGAATTACGCCACACGCCGCGTGCTCGTGGAGTGGGACGACAGCCAGGTGCACCTTGGCGACATCCTCGAGGCTCTGGCGCGCATCGGATACAAGCCAGCGCCGAATGTTCGCCACGCCAGCGAGGCGCAGCAGCGCAAGAGCGCGCGCATGGCCGTGCTGCGTGCGCTGGTTGCCTGGCTGGCCATGATGCAGGTCATGATGCTGGCCTGGCCGAGCTATGTCGATCCAGGTGGCCTGAGCGCGGCCGAAGTGGCGATTTTTCACTGGGCCAGCCTGTCCATCACGCTGCCCGTCCTGCTGTTTTCCGGGTGGCCGTTCATCACGGGAAGCCTGCGTGACTGGCGCATGCGCCGCTTGGGCATGGACGTGCCCGTGGTGCTGGGCCTGTGGGGCGCGTTTTTGGCCAGCGTGGCCAGTGTGATGCGCGGCCCGGGGCCTGTCTATTTTGACTCGGTCACGATGTTCCTGGCCCTGCTGCTCACGGCGCGGCTGATCGAGACAAGCCTGCGTCATCGCAGCATGAACGCCGCCGATGAACTGCTCGAACAGCTCCCCGCGGCCGTGCGCCGGCAAGGCGCAGGTGGGGAGTGGGAGACCGTTGCGGTGACCCGGCTGCGCGCCGGTGACGTGGTGCAGGTCCCCAGCGCCAGCCTTGTCCCGGTGGACGGCGTCGTGCTGCAAGGGCGCAGCCATGCCAACGAGTCCTTGCTGACCGGCGAGAGCGCCCCAGTCTTCAAGGCGGTTGCAAGCCGGGTGCTGGCGGGAAGCATGAACATTGACTCGCCGCTTCTCGTGCGCGCCGAGGCGGCCGGACAGGGCACGCGCATTGCCCAGATGGTGGATTTGATGAACGGCGCCTTGGTCCACAAGCCGCGCGCAGCGCGTTTGGCTGACGCGGCGGCCCACTGGTTCACCCTGGTGCTGCTGAGCCTGGCAGGCGCCACCGCATTGCTGTGGTGGTGGCTGGACCCCTCGCGCATCGTGCCGGCAGTCATCGCGGTGCTCGTGGTGAGCTGCCCCTGCGCGCTGTCCCTGGCGATCCCCGCTGCTTTGGCGGCAGCCACGGCGCGGCTGTCGCGCGCGGGCGTGCTCGTTGCCCGGGGCCACGCGCTCGACGCCGTCGCCGGAATTGACGTTTGGCTTCTGGACAAAACTGGCACCCTCACCACGGGCGTGGCCGACAGCGTGCGCGTGACCTGGCGGCAAAACGGGTTGAGCGAGGACGCCGTCGTGGCGCTGGCCGCAGCGCTCGAGCAGGGTGTGCAACACCCGCTGGCCTTGGCCTTGTGCGCGCACGCCAAGGAGCGTAGTGTGATCGTGCCACACGCGCAGCACATCCAGGTGCGGCCAGGGCAGGGCGTGGAGGCGCAGATCGATGGGCGCCGGTTGCAGCTGGGCAAGCCGTTGCAGCCGGTGTCAGTCGCTGCGCAACAAGCTGGCGCCAGCGTGCTTGAACTGCGCGTGGCGCCGCGGGAGGACGCGAGCCTTGCGCCCGCCGGGGGGGAATGCCTGGCGGTGATCGAAGTCGCCGAGCAGCTTCGCGCAGGCGCGCGCGAGGCCGTGGATAGCCTGCGCGCAGGCGGCGCGCGTCTGGAACTGTTGAGCGGCGACAACCCCGAGAGCGCACGCGCCTGGGGCGCGCAGGTGGGGGTTGCGGCGGTGCAGGCCGGGATGCTGCCGCAGGACAAGCTTGCGCATGTGCGCGCCTTGCAGGCGCGGGGCATGCATGTGGCCATGGTGGGCGACGGGGTGAACGACGCGCCCACGCTGGGGGCGGCGGACGTCTCGGTCAGCTTCGCCAGCGCGGCGCCGATTGCGCGCGCCGGTGCCGATATCGTGCTGGCCTTCGACGACATGCGGGCCCTGCCGCTTCTGGTTCGGGTGGCGCGCCAGGCGCAGCGCGTCATGCGCCAGAACTTGGTGTGGGCCGTGGCCTACAACGCGGTGTTCGTGCCTTTGGCCATTGCCGGGCGCATCACCCCCGTGTGGGCCGCGGTGGGCATGAGCGTGTCGTCGTTGTTGGTGGTGCTCAATTCGGCCCGCTTGGCGTGGTTCGACCGGCAGAGGTCGTGATGGAAGGCGCCTTGATCGTGCTCATCCCCATCAGCGTGCTGGTTGTGGGGGGCATTGTCGCGGTGCTGTGGTGGGCGGCACGCCAGGGTCAGTTTGATGATCTGGAAGGCCCGGCGCATGCCATTTTGATGGATGACGACAAGCCGCCGGCTGCTCGCTCTGCCGAGCGCAAGGGGGACACTCCCGATGCTGCGCAACACGCTGACGCATCGCAAAAATCGCGTTGAAAGCTGTGTGATTTTGGTACTTGTTGAAACCTCTTGACGCAAGTCAATCGCAGCCGCAATGGGCTCTATTACCTTCTTGCCAACGTTGCTATTCCCGCTTGGATGGAGATGACATGAGTGCGCAAGCCATAACAATGGAAACTTATAACTACGGGGTGATACGAAAATTCACCGTCATGACCTTGGTCTGGGCCGTGGTCGGCATGCTTGTGGGCGCGGTCATCGCGGCCCAGTTGATCTGGCCCGATTTGACCTACGGGCTGCCTTGGCTGAGTTGGGGCCGGCTCCGGCCCGTGCATACCAATGGGGTGATTTTCGGATTCGGCGGCACAGCACTGTTCGCCACCTCCTATTACATCGTGCAGCGCACGTGCCAGGCTCGCCTGTTCGCACCCAAGCTTGCGGAATTCACCTTCTGGGGGTGGACCGCAGTGATCGTGCTGTGCGCAGTCACGTATCCGCTGGGGTTCACGAGTGGCAAGGAGTACGCCGAGCAGGAGTGGCCGATCAGCTTGCTCATCGTGCTGGTCTGGGTCGCCTATGCCATCGTCTTCTTCGGTACGGTGTTCAAACGCAAGACCCCCCACATCTATGTGGCGAACTGGTTCTTCGGCGCGTACATCATCACCATCGCGATTCTCTATATCGTCAACAACATCAAGCTGCCCATCAGCTTGCTGTCCTTCAAGAGCTACTCGGCGTATGCCGGCGCCCAGGACGCGATGATTCAGTGGTGGTACGGACACAATGCCGTCGGCTTCTTCCTGACCGTGTCATTCCTGGGCATGATGTATTACTTCATTCCCAAGCAGGCCGAGCGTCCGATCTATTCCTACCGACTGTCCATTGTCCACTTCTGGGCGCTGACGTTCGTCTACATGTGGGCCGGCCCGCACCATCTGCTGTACACCGCGTTGCCGGACTGGGCGCAGTCGCTGGGCATGGTGTTTTCCCTGATTCTGCTGGCGCCGAGCTGGGGCGGCATGATCAACGGGATCATGACGCTGTCGGGTGCCTGGCACAAGCTGCGTGACGATCCGATCCTGAAGTTCCTCATCACCGCGCTGTCCTTCTACGGCATGTCCACGTTTGAGGGCCCGATGCTGTCGATCAAGACCGTCAGCGCCCTTGGCCATTACACGGACTGGATCATTGGCCACGTGCACTCGGGGGCGATGGGCTGGGTCGGGATGATCACCATGGGCAGCCTGTATTACATGATTCCCCGCCTTTGGGGTCAGACGCAGATGTGGAGCAAGCGCCTCATCGAGTGGCATTTCTGGACGGCGACCATCGGCGTCGTGCTGTACATCGCCTCCATGTGGGTGGCCGGGGTGACTGAAGGCCTGATGTGGCGCGCCATGCAGCCGGACGGCACGCTGACCTACAGCTTCATCGAGAGCATCGTGGCGGTGAAGCCCCTGTATTACATCCGTCTCCTCGGTGGTGTGATCTATCTGTTCGGCATGACCCTGATGGTCTACAACGCCTACCGCACGATCCGCCAGGGTGAGGCCGTTGACGCCCCCGTGGCTGCGCTGGCCGGCGCTCACGCCTGATGCCCCGAACCGACACATAGGAGAGACGCCATCATGGCCGCTTTGAAATTCAACCACGAGAGCATTGAAAAGAACGCCGGGCTGATGATCGTGCTCATTGCGATCGTCGTCAGCATCGCGGGTTTCGTGCAACTGGTGCCAATGTTCTTTGACAAGGCCACCACGGAACCGATCCCTGGCGTCAAACCCTACACCGCGCTGCAGCTCGAAGGGCGTGACGTGTACGTCTCTGAAGGGTGTTACCTCTGCCATTCGCAGATGATTCGCCCGCTTCGCGCCGAGGTCGAGCGCTACGGGCATTACTCGGTGGCCGGCGAGTCGGTGTACGACCATCCGTTCCAGTGGGGCAGCAAGCGCAACGGACCGGATCTGGCTCGAGTGGGTGGCAAGTACTCCGATGAGTGGCAGCGCATCCATCTGCGCGAGCCGCGCGATGTCGTGCCCGAGAGCATCATGCCCGCGTATCCGTGGCTTCAGCATGAGCCCGCGGGAGCCGACATGATCCAGGACAAGATGCGTGCGTTGCGGGTCCTGGGCGTGCCATATACGGACGCCGAAATCGCCGCCGCACCCGCGCAGCTACAAGGCAAGACCAAGGAAGATGCCCTGATTGCCTACCTGCAGGGTCTGGGCTTGGCCCTGTCCAACATTCACCAGTGAGGAGGCGGCGATGTCCGGGACCATCGGAGCTGCATTCACGGTGCTCGTCGTGGTGGCTTTTGCAGCC
Source organism: Pseudomonadota bacterium (assembly GCA_019351955.1). GTDB lineage: Bacteria > Pseudomonadota > Gammaproteobacteria > Burkholderiales > Burkholderiaceae_C > Thiomonas_A. Next base: position 24,314 of record JABBOE010000037.1, on the reverse strand, counting down.
ATCGTGTGGGCGGCGTACTCCCCGCGCTTCAAGAAAAAACACGAACAGGACGGGATGATTCCCTTCCTGGACTCTTCGACTCCGCCGGACGTGAGCGGCGACGACAAAACGAGGATCTGAACCATGAACCAGTTTACTTCGCCTGGCTGGGCCTATTGGATCGGTGGCGTGACGATCGTATCGATCATCGGCCTTTTCCTGTTCCTGCGCGGAACGGCCAAGCAGACCGTCTTTCGCAACAAGGCAGGCCAGGTGATCGCCACCACTGGCCACGTGTGGGATGGCGATCTGCAGGAGTTCAACAATCCGCTGCCGCGGTGGTGGATGGGTTTGTTCATCCTCACCCTGGTCTTCGCCGTCGTCTATCTCATCTTGTACCCGGGACTCGCGTTCTGGAACGGTACGCTGGGCTTCACGACTGCGAAGATGTACCAGGCCGAATCGGCGGCGTATGAAAAGCGCATTGAGCCGATCTATGCGCAATACATGAAGACGTCCATCCCCGACCTCGCGAAGAACCCGCAGGCCATGGCAACCGGCCAGCGCATGTTCCTGACGTATTGTGCGCAATGCCACGGCTCGGACGCAGGGGGCTCCAAGGGCTTTCCCAACCTGACCGCGCCGGGCGAGAAGAGTTGGCTGTACGGCAATCAGCCCGACACCGTGGTGCAGACCATCACCGAAGGCCGCCAGGGCATGATGCCTCCGATGGCGGCGGCAATTGGGGGCCAGGACGGCGTGGTGGCGGTGGCCAATTACGTGCGCAGCCTTTCGGGCCTGAACCATGACGCGGCCCTGGCGGCCAAGGGCAAGCCCCTGTTTGCGACGGCCTGCGCCGGGTGCCACGGAGTCGGCGGCACCGGAAACCAGATGCTCGGAGCGCCCAACCTGACCGACCAGTACTGGCTGTTCGGCTCAAGTCTGCAAACCATCGAGCAGACCATTCAAGATGGTCGCAGCGGCCATATGCCGGCGCAGAAGAACAACCTCGAGCCGGAGAAGATCCATGTGCTGGCGGCCTACGTCTATGGTCTGAGCCACGGCCAGAAGGTCAGCACAGCGAGCCCCTGATGCGATGCGATCGCCATCGTTGCAGCCGCGTGGTGCGGCAGCAAGCCCTTCATTCCCCGAGATTGCTCGGGGCTTGTTTGCAGTTGAGTTGAGAGAATTTGATGCACACCCCGGCCCCCGGCAACACCCAGGCTGATCTGCAGGCCACGGAAGAGGTGCTTTACGAAGCGCGCAGAAAGATCTACGCGCGTTCCGTCCAGGGCTTCTTTGCCAACTGGCGCTGGCTCATGGTGTGGTTGACGCAGATCATCTTCTATGGTCTGCCGTGGCTGCGCTGGGACGGGCGCCAGGCCTTTCTGCTCGACGTGGCGCAGCGCAAGTTTTACTTTTTTGGCCTGATCCTGTGGCCGCAGGACGTCATTTTTCTTGCGTTGCTGCTGATCATCGCAGCCTACGGCCTGTTCCTGTTTACCGCCATGGCAGGGCGCCTGTTCTGCGGCTATGCGTGCCCGCAGACGGTTTATACCGAAATCTTCATGTGGATCGAGTCCAAGGTAGAGGGCGATCGCCTGGCGCGCATTCGTCTGGACTCGCAGCCGATGAGCATGCGAAAGTTCGCACGCAAGGCTATCAAACACGGCCTTTGGGTTGCGCTGGCGCTTTGGACGGGCTTCACGTTCGTCGGCTACTTCACGGCGATCCATACGCTGGCCCATGAGGTCATCGTATGGAGCCTTGGCGGCTGGGAAACATTCTGGATCCTGTCCTACGCTTTCGCCACGTATGGCAACGCCGGCTTCATGCGCGAACAGGTGTGCAAGTACATGTGTCCGTACGCACGCTTCCAATCGGTCATGTTCGACCGCGATACGCTCATCGTCAGCTATGACCCCGTGCGCGGCGAGCCCCGAGGCAAGCGCAAGAAGGATGTGCCGGCGCGCGAGCAGGGTAAGGGCGACTGCGTGGACTGCTCGATCTGCGTGCAGGTCTGCCCCACCGGAATCGACATCCGCGAGGGCCTGCAGTACATGTGCATCGGGTGTGGCGCGTGCATCGACGCCTGCGATCAGGTGATGGACAAGCTCAATACCCCCCGCGGTCTCATCCGCTACTCCAGCGAAAATGCCATCGAGAACCGCTGGACCAAGGCCGAGCAATGGGCCCACCTGCTGCGCCCGCGCGTGGTGATCTACACGGGCATCCTTGCCATTATGGTGAGCATTTTCGTGGGCGGTCTGGCCATGCGCGAACCGATCAAGCTCAACGTCATGCGCGACCGCCGCGTGCTTTCGCGCGAGATCCCGGGCGACTTGCTGGAAAACGTCTACCAGGTGCAGTTGATGAACGCCTCGGATACGCCGCGGCGCATCCGCTTCGAGGTCGAGGGCCTGCCGGGGGTGAGCATCCGCAGCCCGAACGACGCCGTGGAGATTGGCGCCTCGACCAATCTGCTGCGGCCGCTGGAAGTCACCATACCGGAGGACGACGCGCATCAGGGCGTGTACAAGATCGTGATTACGGCGCGTTCGGAAAATGGCAAGCCCATCGCCGTGCATACCAGCACCACATTCATCGTGCCCTGAGGGCCGAAATACGCAAGGACATCCAAGCATGCGCACTTCGCAAACACTCCCCTCAAAACCCTGGTGGAAAGAGCCTTGGCCCTGGATCCTCATCGGCCTGCCCGGCAGCGTGGTCGTGGCCAGCCTCATCACCGTGTCGATCGCCTTCACCCACGCCGACAGCGTCGTCACGGACCATTACTACACCAAGGGTCTTGAGGTCGGCGTCAACATTGACAAAGAACTGCACGCCCGGGCCATGCACCTGCAGGGCCAGGTGGACCAGACAGGGCAGGAGCTGACCGTCGAGCTCGAGCCGGCCGTGCGCGACGCCGTGATTTCGCTGCGCCTGCGCCACCCCTATGCGCCCGGTCGCGATCTGCACCTCACGCTGCAGCGCGTAGCCCTTGGCCGCTATGTCGGTCGCGCCGTCACGGACGCGGTGCGCTACACCGTGACGGCCGAGTCCGCGCAATGGCGCCTTTCCGGAGTGTGGAAGCCCGGCGCCGCGGCACCCCTGAAACCCGGCGTGTGAGGAGCTCGTATGCGTGCTTGCAACCCCAATTTCCTGCGTGCACTCTGGCCAGCCTTTCTTGTGGCATTGCCAGCCACTGCGCTGTTGTTCAGCGCGGTGGATCCGCGCGAGGTCATGTTGTTTGGTGCCCCTGCACAGATCTCCGGGCTGGGGATGTACACCGTGACCTTTCTCGTGCTGTGGCTGCTGTGCTGGGTTGCCAGCGCCCTGAATCTGTGGCTGTTCGGTTGCCGCCGCGACCCGCAATGGGATGACTGACCCCGGTCAGAGCGGCGCGTGCGATGCCAATGCCTTCAGCGCTCCTGCGGCACCAGCAGCTCAGCCAGCCCTTCACGGTTGGTGATGCGCACCTGGCGCTGGGCTACGTGGATGAGGCCGGCCTGATGAAAGCGCGACATCAGGCGACTGACGGTCTCCAGCTTGAGCCCGAGGTAGCTGCCGATTTCCTCGCGGCTCATGCGCAGGACGAATTCGTCGGGCGAGAGCCCGCGCGCCTTGTAGCGCTCGGAGAGGTCGAGCAGGAAGCGTGCGAGTCTTTCGTCGGCCTGCATGCTGCCCAGCACGAACTGGTCCTGCTGGGCGCGCGCCAGGCGGTTGCCGATCAGGCAGTGAATCTGGTGTTGCAGCGTGGGCATCTCCCGTGCCGCGTTCTCCAGCACGCGAACGTCGATCTCGCAGGCTTCGCCGTCTTCCAGCGCGACGACGTCGGTCAGATACACGCGCGCGGAGAACCCCTCCAGCCCCATCATCTCCCCAGGCACGTGAAAACCCACGATCTGCTGCCGCCCGTCGGGGCTGCTGACCACGGACTTGAACGAGCCAGCATGCACCGAGAACAACTTGTCCATGGACTGGCCAGCTTCGAACAGGCGCTCGCCCTTGGCAATGCGGATCGTGTTCTGCACGATGTCGCGCATGCGCTCAAGCTGGTCCTGCGGCAGCGCAATAGGCAGGCAAAACCGGCTTTGGAAGCACACGTCACAAGGATGGGGCTTGTCCATGCGATGCAAAGTGGCGGCTGGAATGGCGTTCATGGCGGCTCGTCTGTTGTGTCTTGTAACCGAACTATCGCATATTGCTCGTGAACACTGCAATTATTTTGACCCTATCGCTGATGGGCTTGACCGGCGGCCTGCACTGCGCGGGCATGTGTGGCGGGCTCGTTGTTGCCAGTGAGCGCGCCATGCAAGGCGCGATTTTGCTGCCGGCCCGCCGGCTGCTGTGGAATGCAGTGCAGATGCAACTGGCGCGGGTGGTGTCCTACGCCATGCTGGGCGCGGTGGCCGGCTGGATCGGCTCCGGGTTGTGGGCGCTTCAGGCCCGCCCCGCGCAAATCGGGTTGTATGCCGTAGGCAACATGGTACTCGCAGCCAGTGGTCTATGGCTGCTGCAGGCTGCGCTGGGCGTGGGCGGGCCACGGCGTTTTACACTGGGCGCCGCAGCGGTGCGATCATGGACGCAGGCCGTGCGTCAAGGCCTCATGGGCACAGGCATGCGTGTGCTCGACCGCCTGCTGCCGCTGTCGAACGCGCAGCGGCGCTTTGGCGCGGGGCTGCTCTGGGGTCTTTTGCCTTGCGGGCTGGTGTATTCGGCCCTGTCCCTGGCTTTGCTCACTGGCAGCGCCTGGCAGGGTGCTGCGGCGATGGCGGCTTTCGGCCTGGGCACCTTGCCGCACATGCTTCTGGCCGGGCACGTGCTCAGGCGGTTGAGCCAGCGCGCAACGAGCCGCGCCACGCGGCTGGCAGCGGCGGGCGTCATGCTGGCGTTTGCGGCCTGGGGATTCTGGAAGCTGGCGCATGCGGGCACCAGCCTGGGGGTGCACGGGTTTTGTGTGATCTGAGCACGCGCCACAGGCCTAATCGATGTCAAACACCTGCAGGCTGTAGCGGCCAGCCTGCTGCTCGGCAAAAAACCGCTGCAGCGTTTCGCGCACGGTGCGAAACGCCAGCGCGTCCCATGGCACCTCCTCGCGGCTGAACAGCTGCGCTTCGAGGGTTTCCGGCCCCGGCGCCCAGTGCGTGTGCAGCATGCGCGCGCGATAGAGCAGGTAGACCTGGCTGACCGGCTTGACATTGGCCACGCAGTACAAGCCTTCGAGCTCGACATCGATGCCTGCTTCTTCGCGGGTTTCGCGCAGCGCGCCCTGCTCAGTGGTCTCGTTCAGCTCCATGAAGCCCGCCGGCAGGGTCCACAGACCGTGCCGTGGTTCGATGGCGCGCCTGCACAGCAGAACCCGGCCTTCCCACACCGGCACGGTGCCCACGATGTTGCGCGGGTTCTCGTACTGGATGTGCCCGCAGACCGGGCACACTGCGCGCGCGTGCGTGTCAGTGTCAGGAACCTGGTACGTCACGGGGGCGCCGCATTGGTTGCAGTGCTGGATGAGTTTGCTGTGCATGGGCGTATTGTTGCAGGCTGGCTGCCCCGTGCTGCACTGCGGGTTTTTGCGGGTTGGCAGCCGTCTTGGCGCAGTTTTGAAACAATGGGGCGCATTTGCGCTGGATGCGACACACACGATCTCATGCCTACCATTTCCATTCCCGCACTCGCCCTGCACATGCAGGCCGACCTTGACGACAACCTGCTCAAGGTGTTGCGCCGCTCCAAGGTGCCCATCCATTACTCGTGCAAGCAGGGCGAGTGCGGCAGCTGCAAATGCGTGCTGGAATCCGGCGCGGTCGAGTTGCACGGGTACAAGGACACCGCCTTGCCCGAGGTGCAGCGCGCGCAGGGCCTGATCCTGGCGTGCTGCAGCCGCATCAAGGGCGACGTGCAGTTGCGCCTTGTGGACAGCGATGACTATATCGTCCATCCGGAGCGCCACCTCGTAACCACCGTGATCGGCTTGACCGAGCTTGCGCCCGAGGTGTTCAGCCTGCGCCTGAAGATCCGGTATGTGGACCGCGAGGGCGAGCCCTTCATCTTCTCAGCTGGCCAGTACGCGCAGCTCAGCGTGCAGACCGGGCCCCATACCACCATCGCGCGCGACTTCTCCATGGCAAGCACGCCGGTGGAGGCGGAATACGACGACGAACTGGAGTTTCACATCCGACGCACGCCCACGGGGGCGTTCAGCGGCCTGTTGGGGCGTGCAGTCGTGCTCGGCAGCGCTGTCTTTGTCGATGGCCCCATGGGATCGAGCCATTTCCGCCCGCGTCATGAGGGGGCGCTGTATGCGGTTGCCGCGGGAACGGGGCTTGCGCCCATGCTCAGTATCGCCAAGACCGCACTCGACAACGGCAAGTTGGAGCCCGTGGTGCTTTATGCGGGATTCAAGACTCCGCAAGAGGTCTACGGCCGGGACGAACTGGCGGATCTGGCGCGCCGGTTTGCCAACTTTCGCTTCCACATCGTGGTGGAGCAGGGTGCCCATGCTGGCGACCGCAGTGGCCGCGTGGGTGACGTGCTGCTGGGCGATCCGAACAGCTTGGACGGTTCCAAGGTCTATCTGGCCGGGTCGCCGGCCATGGTCGAGGCGGTCAGCGCCGCCTTGATCGAGCGCGGGCTGCCCTATGGGGATGTCCACGCGGATGCGTTCTATGCGCCAAGAGCGGTCGACGAGGCCGCGGCCCTGGGCGCGCCGGCGGCCGAAACCGAGCACGTCGCCGCGCCGCGCGCCGAGGTCTGACTGGGTTCGGCCCGGACGTGGCGGCGTTGCATGCATGTCCCGCCGCAGCGGCCGGGCCTCTGGGCGTCAAGGCGCGGACCGACGGGGCTGGCGGGGCGACAGGCCCGCGGCACCTTGCAGGAAGTTCGTCGCCTGCGCGCCACGGATGCATGCGCAGCAGTTTGCAGGATGCATATCTGGGTTAACATGCATGCTCGTAGCGCTGTAACCGATCGAGAGTCGACCCGACTCTCCAGCCGAAGAACCATGCCGGCAACTTTTCATCGGCGCACGATTCCTGTCACGCATGAACATTGCACTGGCCAAGCGCGTTGTCGAAACCGCGCTGATGTGTGCCAACCAACCTTTGAGCATCAACGCGCTGCGCAGCCTGTTTGACGAACAGGTCGGAGCCGATACGGTGCGTGTGGTACTCGACGAACTGCGCGAGGACTGGAAGGACTGCGGCGTGGAGTTGCGCGCGGTGGCCGGCGGCTGGCGCTTCCAGAGTCGCGAGGACATGCAGCCGTACCTCCAGCGCCTCAATCCGGAAAAGCCGCCGCGTTACTCGCGTGCCGTGCAGGAGACCCTGGCCATCATTGCGCATCGGCAGCCGGTGACGCGCGGCGACATTGAAGACATCCGCGGTGTGGTTGTCAACGCCCAGATCCTGCGCCAGTTGGAGGACCGGGGATGGATCGAGGCCATTGGCCACCGCGACGGGCCGGGCCGCCCGGTGCTGTATGCCACCACGCGCCATTTTCTCGACGACATAGGCCTGACCTCCATCGCCGAGCTTCCTGCGCTGCAGCCCGAGTCGCCGGCCGCCGACCCGCTGCAAATCGACCTCTTGCCCTTGCCCGAGGTCCAGCCTGCAGCCGATGCACCCGAGCAGGGCGCCACCGCGGAACCCGCAGCGCCTAGGCCCGAGCCCGCTGCAGGGCCGGCGGACATGTCCACCCCGGCTTCTTTTCCAGATCCTTCTCCCATTCCCGACACCCAGCCCGCCGCCTGAAGCGGCAAGTACCGAACACCCACAGCCCCATGTCCATGCAAGAACACGAACCCGATACCGACGCCGAGCGCGCCCAACCAGCCGCCATGGCTGTCACCCCCGAGCCTGCGCAACGCGCCCCGGAGCCGAGCCCCGAGGGGGCAGCCAGCGCGGGGGCAGTTTTCAGTCCGGCGCCCAGTGAGCGATCTGGCGGGCAGACAGGCGGCGTGGAGGCGGGCGAAGCACGCGTTGCGACGGCTGCGCCTGAAGGGGAGCCCCGCAACGAAGGCGAGCCGAGCCCTGAGGGTAAACGCCGGCGCAGCCGCCGCTCAGGACGTTCGAAGGTCGCGCGAGCGGAATCCGACGACTCGTTGCCCACGAGCGATGCTGCGGCCGAGATGGCCCCGCAAGGCGATGGATCGGGCGAGGCCGAGGCCGAGCCCGGGGTGAGCGAGCACGGGGCCGAAGGGCACACCAGACCCGCCCATGCGAACCGGGCGGATCGACCGCGCCAAGCCCGGCACAACAACAAAAAACCCAATTCACCCCTGCGCGGTCCGGCCAAGGCCGTGCCTGCGGTGCGCATCGAAGAGGTCATTTCGGGCGACTTCGACCGCGCCGTGGAAATTGCCGAAACCATCGAGCCCGGTGGGCGCCGCGTGCTGGCGCCTTCGCCCGAGGCGCCCAAGCTGCACAAGGTGCTGGCGCAAGGCGGCGTGGGTTCGCGTCGCGAGATGGAAGAGCTCATCGTGGAAGGCCGCGTGTCGGTGAACGGCGAGCCGGCCCACCTGGGTCAGCGCATCCAGCCCGGCGACCAGATCCGCGTCAATGGCAAGCCGCTGAAAGTGCGCATCGCCCCGCCACCGGCGCGCGTTCTGGTCTATCACAAGCCGGTTGGGGAGGTGGTCACGTTTAAGGATCCGGAAGGCCGGCCGACCGTGTTCCGCAACCTGCCGCGCGTGCAAAACGCTAAGTGGACAGCTATCGGGCGTCTGGATATCAACACCGAGGGGCTGCTGCTGTTCACGACCTCGGGCGAGCTGGCCAACAGGCTCATGCATCCCAGCCAGGGTGTGGAGCGCGAATACGCGGTGCGCGTGCTGGGCCAGGTGGACGACGAGGCGCGGCAAAAGCTGCTTGGCGGCGTGGAGCTCAGCGATGGGCCGGCCCGTTTCATCAGCCTTGAAGAAGCGGGTGGTGAAGGTGCCAACCGTTGGTACCGGGTAATCATTGCCGAAGGGCGTAACCGCGAAGTGCGCCGGTTGTTCGAAGCGGTGGGGTTGACCGTCAGTCGCCTTATCCGCGTGCGTTACGGCTCCATTGCACTGCCCGCCGGGCTGCGGCGTGGAGACTTCGCCGAAATCGACCGCGAGGACGTTCGTGCGATGATGAATCGCGCGGGTGCCATTCAGAGCTCGCAAGGCAAGGCGCGGGGCCCGAAGCCCACCGCACAGGGCGCTGGCGCAAGGGATGCCCGCAAGGGTGGGCGCAACGAGGGCCGTGGGCCCGATCGCAGCGCCGCCCGCCCCGACGAGCGCCAGGGCGGGCGCGGGCCCGGCGGCGAGCGCGAGCCGGGTCCCAACAGCTATGCCATGAGCGCGGTGGACGCGCTGTTCGGGCGCGCCGTGCGGGAGGCCCGATTGGCGAACCCGCGCCCGGCATTCGACGAGGATCGCGATGTGCCGGAGCGTGAGCCCGGTCCCAACAGCTATGCGATGAGCGCGGTCGATGCCCTGTTTGGCAAAGGCGCGGGCGCGCGCGGCGGCAACAAGCCATCGCGCGGCGGCAAAGCCCGCAAGGGCGGCGGCGGGTCCCAACCCGACCCCACGCGCTCAGCTCTGGGTTCGACCCAGCCGGGGGGCCGGTCCGGTGGCGGCCAGGGTGCCAAGCGGCGGAATTTCCCGCGTTGAATGCGCGGTTTGGCACCACGTTGTGCGTTGCGGCGTCCACGGCTGAGCAGTCGGGCGCGCCTTACAATTCATTTTTAATCACTTGATTTCTGGAGAAAAAATCTTATGGAGCGCACGCTCTCGATCATCAAGCCCGACGCCGTGGCCAAGAATTGCATCGGCAAAATCATCGATCGCTTCGAAACAGCCGGGCTGAAGGTGGTGGCCGCCCGCATGATGCACCTGTCGCGGGTCGAGGCCGAAGGCTTTTACGCCGTGCACAAGGAACGGCCGTTCTTCAAGGATCTGGTGGAGTTCATGATCTCCGGTCCGGTCGTGGTGCAGGTGCTTGAAGGCCCCAACGCGATCGCCAAGAACCGCGAACTGATGGGGGCAACGGATCCCAAAAAGGCGACCCCGGGCACGATTCGCGCCGACTTTGCCGACAGCATCGACGCCAACGCCGTGCACGGCTCCGACAGCGCGGAGAACGCCGCGACGGAAATTGCCTTTTTCTTCCCGTCCAACTGGATTTTCTCCCGCTGACGACCCCGCGGGGCGCCCATGTCCGCCACCAACCTGCTCCAATTCGATCGCGCCGGTCTGGTGGACTGGTTCGCCGCGCATGGCGAGAAGCCTTTTCGGGCGCGCCAGGTGTTCCGCTGGATTCACCACAAGGGCGCGGCCGGCTTTGCCGGCATGAGCGATCTGGCCAAGCCGCTGCGCAGTTGGCTGGAGGCTGAGGCCACCATCCAGGGCCTGCCGGTGCTTACGGAGAAGCGCTCAAGCGACGGCACGGTGAAATGGCTGTTCGACGTGGGTGCAGGCGATGCGGTGGAGACGGTGTTCATCCCGGAGGCGCAGCGCAATACGTTGTGCGTGTCGTCCCAGGCTGGGTGCGCCATGGCGTGCCGATTCTGCTCGACTGGCGCCCAGGGATTCAGCCGAAACCTGACGACCGCCGAGATCCTCGCACAGCTCTGGCAGGCCGAATTCGCCATGCGTGCCCAGTTGGGGCTGGCGCCTGGCGAGCGCGCCATCTCCAACGTGGTCATGATGGGCATGGGCGAGCCGCTGCAGAACTATGCTGCGCTCGTTCCAGCGCTGCGCGTGATGCTTGACGACGATGGTTATGGCCTGTCACGGCGCCGCGTGACGGTGTCGACCTCGGGCGTGGTGCCGATGATCGATCGCCTTGCAGCGGATTGTCCCGTGGCGCTGGCGGTGTCCCTGCACGCGCCCAACGACGCATTGCGCGACGATCTCGTTCCCCTGAATCGCAAATACCCGCTGGCTGAATTGTTGGCAGCCTGCGAGCGCTATCTGGCGCACGCGCCGCGCGACTTCATCACATTCGAATACTGCATGCTCGACGGCGTGAATGACCAGCCCGAGCATGCGCGACAGCTCGTGGAGCTGCTGCGCAACCGCTTTGCCTGCAAGTTCAACCTCATTCCGTTCAATCCCTTCCCGCAGTCCGGTTTGCGCCGTTCCACGCCGCAAAAGGTGGCTGCGTTTGCCCGGATTTTGCTGGACGCGGGTTTCGTGACCACCGTGCGCAAGACTCGAGGCGAGGATATTGATGCAGCGTGCGGACAACTGGCCGGAGACGTGCAGGATCGCACCACGCGCAAGGCCGGGCGCGCGAGCGTGGCCGGGACCCAACCGGTGATTCCGATCGTGGCGGAGCTGGCCAGCCCACCTCCACACGCGACGGTGGCGCGTGCTTCTACAGTCGCAGCGCGACGTTTCCTCGAGGGTTAATGCTATGCACCTGACGCACCGCAAGGCCGCACGGCCTTCACCGCTGAGGCTCGTTGTCCTGGTGCTGGGCCTGGCCCTGGCGCTGACGGTTGCAGGATGCGCCACGCACCCCCCCGAGGCCAATGGCGCCAGCGCGCAGACGCCCAATTCGGGCAATGAACAGGCGGACAAGAACGCGCAAATCCGCCTTGAGCTTGCCGAGGGCTACTACCAGCGCGGGCAGATCGAGGTGGCGCTGTCCGAAGTGGGTAAGGCCCTCGAGCAGGCGCCGGACTATGTGCCCGCCTACACGATGCGCGCCCTCATTCAGATGAATCTGGGGCGCAACGCGCAGGCCGAGGAGAGTTTCCGAAAGGCGCTGTCCATCCAGCCGAACAACGCTGACGCCCTGCACAATTACGGGTGGTTTCTGTGCACGAACAAGCGGTACGCCGAGTCGTTTGCCATGTTCAAGCGGGCGCTGGCCGAGCCGGGCTACCGTCATCCTCAGCGCACCGATCTTGCCTACGGCGTGTGCCAATATCGCGACGGGGACGTTGCCGGGGCCGAGCAGACGCTGCGCGCCGGCTTCGCGCTTGATCCGGCCAACCCGGCGCTGTCAACCAACCTGTCGCTGGTGCTGTACCGGCAGAACAAGCTCAAAGATGCGCTGTTCTACATCCGCCGGGTCAACGCCGGGCAATATGCCAACGCGCAATCGCTATGGCTGGGCATCCTGATTGCGCGCGCTGCGGCCGATACGTTGGAGGCCACCTCGTGGACCACCCAATTGGTGCAGCGCTTTCCGGATTCGCGCGAGGCCATCGCCAGCCAACAAGGCCGGTTTGACGATTCCAGCCTGCTGCCCCGTTGAGCGGTTGCCGATGACGAGTCCTTCGAATCTCGCCCCCACCCCGGAGCAGCAAGCGGCGCGTACGCAGGCCGGCGGGATGCTGCGCGCTGCGCGCGAGGCTGACGGGCGCAGCACTGCTGAGTTGGCCACACAGCTCAAAGTGTCCGGCGACAAAATCGAGGCGCTGGAAAGCGGCGCTTGGGAGCGCCTGCCCGATCCAACTTTCGCGCGCGGGTTGCTGCGCGCTGCAGCCAAGATGGTGAAGGCCGACGCCGAAGCCATCATGCAGGTGCTGGCGCCTGCCCACGTGGTCTCGGCGCCCGCTGGCTTGGAGGCGGAGCCAGCGCGCCGCCCCATGCCAGCGGGCGGTAACGGGCCGGGGCACGGCTCGCGCAGGCTGTGGTGGCTTGCCGTGCTGGGCATCGTACTGGCTGCGCTGGTCATTTTTTTCCTGCCTCGCACCAACGAGATGAGTCGCTGGCTGGCGGCCTTTCATGCTTCCGGGCAGCTTGCGACCAAGCCGAATCCAAACGGCCAACCCCACCAGTCGGCGTCGGCCCCGCGTATCGGTCCCCGTGGCGCGCCGGTGGCGGACGCAGCAGCCTCGGCTACCGCCAGCTCGCCTGCTCAGGCTGCGGTGCCCGCAGTAAGCCCGCAGGTACCAGCAAGTGGCGCCTCAGGCGTAGCGGCAGGCTCCGGGGCGAACCTGAGCCTGCAGGCGACAGCCGACAGCTGGATCCAGGTCAGCACCCAGCAGGGTAAGGTCCTGTTTTCCGGCATCGTCCCAGCCAGCGGCGCGCAAGTCGTGCCGCTGACGGCGCAAGACCTGCCCGTGAAACTGATTGTGGGCAACGCGGGTCATACCTTAGTGAAGTTCAACGGCCAACCCGTGAATCTTGCCGCGCGCACCCTTGGCAACGTCGCCCGCTTGACTCTGCCCCAACCCTGATGGATACGGCGCTCATCCCTGACGCGGTGCCGCAGCGCCGTGCCACTCGTCAAGTCGCAGTGCGCTGGGGCGCGCGCTGCGTGGAAGTTGGCGGCGACGCGCCTGTGCGCGTGCAGTCCATGACCAACACCGACACGGTCGATGCCATCGGAACGGCCATCCAGGTCAAGGAGCTCGCGCAGGCGGGATCCGAGTTGGTGCGCATCACGGTCAACACGCCCGAGGCGGCTGCGGCAGTGCCGGCCATCCGCGAGCAGCTTGACCGCATGGGCGTGGACGTGCCGCTGATTGGCGACTTCCACTACAACGGCCACCTGCTGCTGACCCAATATCCGCAATGCGCGCAGGCGTTGTCCAAATACCGGATCAACCCGGGAAACGTGGGCAAGGGCGACAAGAAGGATCGGCAGTTCGCGCAGATGATCGAAGTCGCGGCGCGGTGGAACAAGCCCGTGCGCATCGGGGTGAACTGGGGCAGCCTGGATCAGGAACTGCTCGCGGCACTGATGGACGCCAATGCCGCGCGCCCGCAGCCGCGCGACGCGCAACAGGTGATGTATGAAGCGCTCATCACCTCGGCGCTGGAATCGGCAAAGCGGGCGGAGGACATCGGCCTGCCGGGCGACCAGATCGTGCTGTCGTGCAAGGTCTCGGGCGTGCGCGATCTCATCGCCGTGTACCGCGAGCTCTCGCGCCGCTGCGACTATGCGCTGCACCTCGGACTGACCGAGGCGGGCATGGGTACGAAGGGTACGGTGGCGAGCACCGCAGCGCTTGCCGTGCTGCTCCAGGAAGGCATCGGTGACACGATTCGCGTGTCGCTGACGCCGGCGCCTGGCGAGGCCCGCACCCAGGAGGTTGTGGTGGCGCTTGAGATCCTGCAGGCGCTCGGGCTGCGCAGCTTCGTGCCCAGTGTCACGGCTTGCCCAGGATGCGGGCGCACCACCAGCAGCGTGTTCCAGGAACTGGCGCAGGATATCGATCGCCATTTGCGCGCGCACATGCCGCTGTGGCGCGCGCAATACCCCGGGGTGGAGGGGCTGCGCGTGGCGGTGATGGGCTGCATCGTCAATGGGCCTGGCGAGAGCCGCCATGCCGACATTGGCATCAGCCTGCCCGGAACGGGCGAGCAGCCCACGGCGCCGGTCTATATCGACGGGGAAAAGCGGCACACCTTGCGCGGCGACGGCATCGCCGTGCAGTTCATCGACATTGTCAACTCCTACATTGAGCATCGCTGGGGCCAACAGGCTGCAGCGGACTGATCATCCGCATGAATTCAAAACTCAGTGCCGTCAAAGGCATGAATGACTTGTTGCCGCCGCAGTCGGCGAGCTGGGAATGGTTCGAGGCCCAGGTGCGCGCGCTCATGCAGGGCTACGGTTACCGCAATATTCGTACGCCGATCGTCGAGCCCACCGCACTGTTTGTGCGCAGCATCGGCGAAGTCACGGATATCGTCGAGAAGGAGATGTACAGCTTTACCGACGCGCTCAACGGCGAGCAGCTGACGCTGCGTCCGGAGAGCACCGCGGCCGTTGTGCGGGCCGCGGTGGAACACAACCTGCTGTACGACGGTGGCAAGCGGCTGTGGTACAGCGGTCCCATGTTTCGGCATGAGCGCCCTCAGCGCGGGCGCTATCGGCAGTTTCATCAGGTGGGTGCCGAGGCGCTTGGATTTGCCGGACCAGACGTCGACGCCGAGCTCATCCTGATGGCGCGCCGGTTGTGGCACATGCTGGGCTTGGCCGACGTGCGCCTGGAGCTGAACTGCTTGGGCCAGCCGGATGAGCGGCTTCGCCACCGCCAGAAGCTGGTAACGTATTTCGAGGCGCATCAGGATCAGTTGGACGAGGATAGTCGCCGCCGGCTCCACAGCAACCCGCTGCGCATTCTTGACACCAAGAACCCGCAGATGCAGGCGCTGGTTAATGCCTCGCCACGCTTGATCGATGAACTGGGCGAGGAGTCGCTGCAGCACTTTGAGGGCGTGCAGGCCCTGCTGCGCGCCGCAGGGCAAAGCTTCACGATCAATCCGCGGCTGGTTCGCGGGCTCGATTACTACAACCTTACCGTGTTCGAGTGGGTGACCGACCGCTTGGGCGCACAGGGCACGGTGTGCGCAGGGGGCCGCTACGACGGGTTGATCGAGCAGATCGGCGGCAAGCCGGCACCGGCATGCGGCTGGGCCCTAGGCGTGGAACGTGTGCTGGACTTGCTGGAGCAGGGTGGCATGCCGTTGCCTGCGCCGCAGCTCGATGCGTACATCGTGTTGGCGCATGCCCCGGCGCTGGCGCTGGCAATGCAAACGGCTGAAGATCTGCGTACCGCGGGCCTGAACGTAGTGCTGCACGCCGGCGCGGGCAGCATGAAGTCCCAGATGAAAAAGGCCGACGCGAGCGGCGCTCGCTACGCGCTGATCTTCGGCGAGGACGAGTATGCCGCCGGCGAGATCACATGCAAGGCGCTGCGCCAGGGCCACGGCCTCGAGGCCCAGCAGCAGCGTATGGCCCTGCAACCCCTTGAGGGCCTGATCGCGTGCCTCGCGCATACCGATGCGGCGGCCCAGGCCCCTAGAATGCGCGGCTGAACACACACCAATCCTCCATGAGCTACAACCTCGAAGAACAAGACCAGATCGACAGCCTGCGCGATTTCTGGAGCCGCTGGGGCACGCTGATTTCCGCCCTCCTCTTGGTGGCAGGCGTGGCGTGGGCCGGGTACTCGGGCTGGCACTGGTGGCAGGCCCGGCAGACCGCCCAGGCGTCGGCCCTGTTTGGTCAGATGACCAAGGAAATCGACGCCAGCAATCTGCCGAATGCGGCTCCGGCATGGGCCGAGCTGCAGGCGCACTACGCCGACAGCCCTTATACGCAAATGGGCGGCTTGGCGATGGCCAAGGCCTACGACGACGCCGGCAAGCCTCGTGAAGCGCAAGCCGTTTTGCGCTGGACGGCCGAGCACGCGCAAAGCCAGTCCTATCGCGCGGCGGCGTTGCTCAATCTCTCGGCCATTGAGGTGGACGCCAAGGCATTGCCTGCCGCGCTGCAGACGGTGCAACAGTCACCGTCGCCTGCCTTCGATGCCTTGTTCGCCACGCGCCGCGGGGACATTTATGCCCTCATGGGCCAGCGGGATAAGGCGCGCCAGGCTTATGAGGACGCGATGAGGGAGCTGCCACCCAATGCCGGCTACCGGCAACTTGTGCAGCTCAAGCTCGACAGCGTGGGGGGGCGCGCATCATGATGGCTCGCACGCTCAAGCTCCTCGTCGCCGCAAGCCTAGCGGCTGGCCTCGGCGCCTGTGCGTCGGCGCCGAAGCAGCCGGATCCCACGCCCCTGGGGCCGGTGGCGTCCATCCTGCAGGCCAAGACGGCCTGGAGCGCGCACGTCGGACCGGTTCCCGCCACTTTCGTGACGGCCGCGGTCGGCACGGGCGCAGGCGCCGGCGTGGTTGTGGCCTCCAGCGACGGCGTGGTGGCGCGCATCGACGCCCGCACCGGGCGTGAGTTGTGGCGCAGCCAGGTCAAGGGCGGCATCAGCGCCGGCACGGGCAGCGACGGGACCTTCACTGCCGTCGTCAACGATGCCAATCAGGTCGTCTCGCTCGGGCCTCAGGGCCAGGTCCTTTGGCTGTATCAGTTGCCCACGAGCGTGATCACCGCGCCGGCCGTCATTGGCGGCACGATCGTGGTGCAAGGCGCAGACCAGCGTCTGTGGGCGTTCAACGCGGCAACGGGTCAGAAGCTGTGGAACAATGTGTCGCGTGCTCCGGCTTTGCTGCTGCAACAGGCTTCGGGCATCACAACGCATGGCGACGACCTGCTGGTGGGCAACGCCTTGGGGCGCGTCGAGTCCGTCTCCCTGGCAAGCGGGACCTTGCTCTGGCAGGCTACATTGGCCCGCGCCCGCGGCATCACGGAAGTCGAGCGCGTCATCGGCATCACGGGTGCACCGGCCGTGGCCGGCTCGATGGTGTGCGCGCGCGCCTACCAGTCCACCATTGGTTGCGCAGACCTCGGCACGGGGCGTGTGCTGTGGGCCGACAAGGCCGTGGGGGATACGGGCGTGAGTCAGAACGGCAGCCTCGTGGTTGCAAGCCAAGGTGACGGCGTGGTGCAAGCCTACGATGCGGCCAGCGGGGCAGCGGGCTGGAGCAACGACAAGTTGAAGTATCGACGACTCAGCGCGCCGCTGTTGCTGGGCGTGACCGTCGCGGTGGGCGATTACCAGGGCTACATTTCCTTTCTGTCGGCCAAAGACGGCAGCATCATTGGGCGCGTGAGCACCGACGGCTCGGCCATCCAGTGCCCGTTGGTGGGCGTGGGCAATGCGCTGGTGGCCGTGACCGCCAAGGGTGGCGTCTTCGGGTTCCTGCCCGAATGAGCGCACCGAGCCTCCTGCGGCATCCCGGCGGCGTTGCCGTATGAGCATGATTCCCGTCGTTGCCCTGGTCGGGCGCCCGAATGTGGGCAAATCCACACTGTTCAATCGCATCACGCGTTCGCGTGATGCGATTGTGGCCAATATTCCGGGCCTGACGCGCGACCGGCACTACGCCAGGACGCAGTGGGAAGGGCAGGCGTTCCTCGTTGTCGATACGGGCGGGTTCGAGCCCGTAGTCGACACGGGCATCGTCGCTGAAATGGCCAAGCAGACCAAGCAGGCGATCGCAGAGTCGGACGTCGTGGTGTTTCTCACCGATGCCCGCACCGGGCTGGCTCCCCAAGACCAGCAGATTGCTGCCTACCTGCGCAAGACTGGCAAGACCGTGGTGCTGGCGGTGAACAAGGCCGAGGGATTGCCGCCCACGGCCTTGGCCGAGTTCCACGAGCTCGGTTTGGGTCAGCCGCTTGCCGTGAGCGCGGCCCACGGCAGCGGCGTGGGTTCGCTGCTCGATGCCATTGTTGAACACCTGCGTCCGCCGGTGGAGCCGGGTGCCCCGTCCGAACTCGAGCACGAACACGAGCGCGAGCCTGTTGCGACTGCCGAATCCGCGGAGTTTGAGCCTGCGCCGCAGCAGCGCGTGATCAAACTCGCCATCGTCGGGCGCCCGAACGTGGGCAAGTCCACTCTGATCAATGCCCTGGTGGGCGAAGAGCGGGTCATCGCGTTCGATCAGCCGGGCACGACGCGCGACGCCATTGAGGTGCCGTTCGAGCGCGACGGGGTCGCCTACACGCTGATCGATACCGCGGGCCTGCGGCGCAAGGGCAAGGTTTTCGAGACCATCGAGAAGTTCTCGGTGCTCAAGACCTTGCAGGCCATCGAATCGGCCAACGTGGTCGTGCTGTTGCTCGATGCCAGCGAGGGGGTATCGGACCAGGACGCGCACATTGCCGGCTTCGCCGTGGAGTCGGGTAGGGCTGTGGTGGTGGCCGCAAACAAGTGGGATAAGGTCGACGCCTACCAGCGTCAGCAATTCACCAACAGCCTGCATGAGCGGTTGCCGTTCCTGAGCTTTGCCCGCCAGCACGACATTTCCGCGCTGTCCCGCAAGGGGCTCGGCGCCGTGCTCAAATCGGTCAACGAGGCGTTCAAGGCTGCGTTTGCGAAGCTGTCCACCCCTCGTTTGACGCGGGCGCTGCAAGAGGCCGTTGCGTTTCAGCAGCCGCCGCGCGCCGGCACCGTACGCCCCAAGTTGCGCTACGCCCACCAAGGTGGCCAGAACCCCCCCGTCATCGTGATCCACGGCAACGCCCTGGATCGCGTGCCCAATAGCTACACCCGCTACTTGGAATCGCGGTTTTCGAAGGTTTTCAAGCTCAGCGGGACGCCGCTGCGGGTTGAATACCGATCGTCGCACAACCCTTACCAGTCCGAGCGCTGACCGCGCGCGCGTCATGCGCCGGCGCCTGCTCCGCCGACCCGCGCGAGCGTCGTGCAAGCATCCGGGTTTGTGCTATGTTCGACCGGCATCTGGCAGTTTTTGCATAACAATCTCAACTGGAGTTTTTCATGAGTAACAAAGGGCAGTTGCTACAAGACCCCTTCCTGAACCTGCTGCGCAAGGAGCACGTTCAAGTTTCAATCTATCTGGTCAACGGGATCAAGTTGCAAGGTCATATCGAGTCATTCGATCAGTATGTGGTCCTTCTTCGCAACACCGTGACGCAGATGGTGTACAAGCACGCCATTTCCACGGTCGTGCCCGCCCGTCCCGTGACCTTCCACGTCGGTGAGTCTGAGCCTGACGCGGCCTGACGGGGCCCCCGGTGCCGTGCTCGTCGGAGTCGACACCGGGCAACCGCATCCCGACACCGAGCTTCACGAGCTGCGCGAGCTCGCCTTGTCCGCGGGTTTGGTGCCGTCGGCCAGCCTCTGGAGCACACGTCGCCGCATCGATCCGGGCTGTTACGTGGGCTCGGGAAAGGTCGACGAGCTCAAGCAGCAGGTGTTGGACACGCACGCCTCATGCGTGCTGTTCGACAACGCGCTGTCGCCCGCTCAACAGCGCAACCTCGAAAATGCGCTGGGCGTTCCCGTGTGGGATCGCACGGCGTTGATCCTGGAGATCTTTGCGCGCCGTGCGCGCAGCGGGGAAGGCAAGCTGCAGGTCGAGCTGGCGCGTTTGCGCCACGCAGCGACGCGGCTGGTCCGCGGCTGGAGCCACCTGGAGCGGCAACAGGGGGGCATTGGCTTGCGCGGGGGTCCTGGCGAGAAGCAGATCGAGCTCGACCGGCGCATGCTGGAGGACAAGATCAAGGTGCTTCAGGTCCGTCTACACAAGCTCGAACGCCAGCGCTCTACGCAGCGCCGCGCCCGAGCCCGCGCCGGTCAGTTGCGCGTGTCCATCGTCGGCTACACCAATGCGGGGAAAAGCACGTTGTTCAACGCGCTCACGCACGCGCATGGCTATGTGGCCGATCAACTGTTTGCCACGCTGGATACGACCACGCGGCGCATTTATCTCGCTCCTGGCGCATTCGCCGTCGTGTCCGATACGGTAGGATTCATCCGGGACTTGCCGCACAGCCTGGTCGATGCGTTCAAGGCCACGCTTGACGAGACGCTGGAGGCCGACGTGCTTTTGCATGTGGTGGACTTGTCGAACGAGCAGCGCGACCAGCAGATCGAGCAGGTCAATGCGGTGCTGGCTGAAATCGGGGCGCAGGGCGTCCCGCAGATTTTGGTCTACAACAAGAGCGACAAGCTCCAGGCCCCGATTCCCTTCACCGACCGGTATGCAGCCCATGCGGGAACCGGCGGTCGTGATAGCATCAAAAGCTTTGACGTCAGTGCCCTGACCGGCGCGGGTCTCGATGCGCTGCGCGAGTATCTCGCTGCCATGGCTGCAGCACGCAGCACTGCCGATGGCCATTCCGTCATTCACGCTTGACACCAACCACGTTCACCATGCACCTCAAGTGGCCTCGAACGGCAGGCGCTGCCGATTCCGCACGGCCTGAAGGCATTGCCAACCTGAACGACCCCCAATGGGGTCGCGGAGGTTCCGAGCAGCAGCCTCAGGGTTCCGACCCGAAGAACGGCGACGGCGCCAGCAATGGCGACAAGCGCCCGGGCAACGGTGGCAAACGCCCGGGACCGGGCAGCGGTCCGCCCGATCTCGATGAGCTGTGGCGCGATTTCAACCGCAAGCTCAACGGTCTGTTCGGGCGCAAGGGTGGTGGCGGGTTCAAGCCCCCGCGCCGGCCGGATTTTCAACCGTCGCCGCGCGCCGCAGGCTTTGGCGTGGCCGCGCTCATCGCCATCGTCGTCCTGGGATGGCTCGGATCGGGTTTTTTCATCGTGCAAGAAGGCCAACAGGCGGTGGTCACGCGCTTCGGCAAGCTGGCCTATATCGAAGAGGCGGGGTTTCACTGGCGCATGCCTTATCCGATCGGGGCAGAGGAAATCGTCAACGTGTCGCAGGTGCGCTCGGTGGAAGTTGGCCGCGGTGGGGATATCCGCACCACGGGCTTGCCCGCATCGGCCATGCTCACGCAGGACGAGAACATTGTCGACATCCGCTTTGCCGTGCAGTACCGCATCAGCAACGTCGTGGATTACCTGTACAACAACCGCAGTCCGGATGATGTCGTGACCCAGGCTGCCGAAACCGCCATTCGCGCGGTGGTGGGCAGCAAGACGCTGGACTACGTGCTCTACGAGGGTCGTGCCGAGGTTGCCATCAAGGTGCAGGATCTGATCCAGTCGATCCTCGACCGCTACAAGACGGGCATCCTGGTGACCAACGTCACGTTGCAAAGCGTGCAGCCGCCCGAACAGGTGCAGGCCGCCTTCAACGACGCCATCAAGGCCGGTCAGGACCGCGAGCGGCTGAAGAACGAGGCGGAGGCGTACGCCAATGACGTGGTGCCGCGCGCCAATGGCACGGCGTCGCGCCTGGTGCAGGAAGCCGAGGGCTACAAGGCGCGTGTCATCGCGCAGGCGCAGGGTGACACCTCGCGCTTCAATCTCATCCTCAACCAATATGAAAAAGCGCCGCAGGTCACACGCGAGCGCATGTACCTGGAAACCATGCAGCAAATTCTTTCGAATGTGAGCAAGGTGATGGTGGAGTCGCGCGGGTCGAACAATCTGCTGTACCTGCCGCTGGACAAGCTGCTGGAGCACAGCGCACTGCCGCCAGCGGCCCTATCGAGCCGCCCAGCCGCCTCGGCCCTGCCCGTGCCGAGCCTGCCAGCGGCATCGGCGCCTGCGCTGGCCGACAGTACCGCCGGGGTTGCCAGCTCGGTACCCCTTGCCAATGCCTCAGGCAGCAGCTCGCGCGATACCCTGCGCGAGCGCGATTCCCGCTGAGGTCACACCATGAAGCGAATCATTCTTGCCGTTGTGGCCCTGGCCATCGTCCTTGGCGTTCTCGCCTCCAGCCTGTTCGTGGTTGACCAGCGCCAGTTTGCGGCGGTGTTTGCCCTGGGCGAGATCAAGCGGGTGATCAAGTCACCGGGTCTGTATCTGAAGTGGCCGGCCCCGTTCGAAAATGTCGTTGTCCTCGACAAGCGCGTGCTCACGCTGCAAAGCCCCGATACCGACCGTTTCATCACGGCCGAGAAGAAGAATGTGGTCGTGGACTGGTACCTGAAGTGGCGCATCATCAACCCGACCGCGTTCATTCGCAGCTACGGCGGCAGCCAGCAGCGCGCGAACGACCGGCTGTATGCCATTGTGAAGGCTGCGCTGAATGAACAGATCACGCGGCGCACGGTGGGTCAGGTGCTGTCCACTGACCGCGACACGATCATGTCGGACGTGCAGAAGGTCATCGCCCAGTCCGCCGCCGGCACCGGCTTGCAAATCGTGGACATGCGCCTGACGCGCGTCGATTTCGTCGCCGACATCACGCAGTCCGTCTACCGCCGCATGTCGGCCGAGCGCAAGCGCGTGGCCAACGAATTGCGCTCGACCGGGCAGGCCGAAGCGGAAAAGATCCGCGCCGAAGCCGACAAGCAGCGCGAAATCGTCGTGGCCGACGCGTACAGCCGCGCGCAGACCATCAAGGGCGAAGGCGACGCGAAGGCCGCCGCGATCTATGCCAAGGCATTCGGCCAGAATCCGCAATTTGCGTCCTTCTACCGCAGCCTGGAGGCCTACCGCGCCAGCTTCAACAGTCGCAGCGACGTGTTGGTGCTTGATCCATCCAACGATTTCTTCCGTTTCTTCCGCAACCCCGACGGCAGTTCATCACCCAAACCCAATTCATCCAAGCGCTGATTGCGCGGCACGCCGCGCAATCCCGCCTGGCGCCATGCGCTGGCGCGGTGCTGCGCTTGGCCCCTGCGCTGCACGGTCGGGGTCGCCCCTCGGGCAGCCAGTTCGCTGCTCTGGTGCGGGGGGCAGCCCTGCCGCCTCAGGCGCGTGCCGCACCTAGAATGACGTTACCACCTGCCCTCAGCCTGACTTCCCCTTTCGCATGACTGCCTGGCTCCTTCCCGAGCAATTTTCCGATGTGCTTCCCAGCGAATCGCGGGCCATCGAATCCCTGCGCCGCCAACTTTTGGACACGGCAGGCGGCTATGGCTACGAACTGGTGATTCCGCCCCTGCTGGAATACGTCGACTCGCTGCTCTCCGGCACCGGGCAGGACCTCGATTTGCAGACCTTCAAGCTCGTGGATCAGATCTCGGGGCGCACGCTGGGCTTGCGCGCGGACATGACGCCCCAGGCCACGCGCATCGACGCCCACCTGCTCAACCGCAGGGGCATCGTGCGACTTTGCTACAGCGGCAGCGTGGTGCACACGCACGCGCAAGGTGTGTACGCCACGCGCGAGCCCCTGCAATTCGGAGCCGAGATCTATGGGCACGCGGGGCTGGAGGCCGATATCGAGGTGCAGCAGCTCGCCGTGCGCAGCCTGCAACTCGGTGGCGTGCAGCGCATGACCCTGGCTCTGTCGGACGTGCGCATCGTGCGCGGCGTGCTGGCCGGCATGGTGGCAGGACCCGAGCAGCTCGATGCGATCCTCCAGGCGCTCTCGCGCAAGGATCAGGCCGTGCTGCAGGAGCTCACGCGCAGCACTGGTGGCGAGCAGCGTGATGCAATCCTGGGGCTTCCGGAACTCTTCGGCGATGCCTCCGTTCTGGACGAAGCTGCGCGCGTGCTTCCCGATCGTCCGATCATCCGCGAAGCCCTGGCGGACCTGGCCCGGCTGGCCACCACACAGACCCAGGCGGGCGTGGATGTGCAGATTGATCTGGCCGATCTGCGTGGCTACCACTACCACAGTGGGGTGATTTTTGGCCTGTATGCCCAGGGCCAGCCCGACGCGCTGGCCCGTGGCGGGCGCTACGACGAGATCGGCGCCACCTTCGGGCGTCCGCGCCCAGCCACCGGTTTCTCGCTGGATTTGCGTGAGCTTGTGCGCTACATGCAGGCGCCGGCGGCGCGCGGCGCCATTCGCGCCGAGTGGTCGCAGCGCGAGGGCTATGCCCAAGCCGTGCGGAAGCTGCGCGAAGACGGGCAAGCCGTCATCGAGCTGCCGGCCGGGGCGACGCTCGAAGGCGAACAATTCCGTTTCGACCGTGAACTGGCCTGGACCGACGGGCAGTGGCACGTGCGTGCATATTCTCCCAGTTGATGCAAGCGTGACTGGTTTCTTTTTCCTTGAGGAAATGGGCCTTGAAGAAGCCGACAATAAGATGCAGGTTTAAAAGGTTAAGAAAATCAAGAAAATCAAAAAGCATCACGATAAAATGTAAAAAAGAAAAAGAA
>JABBOE010000036.1 GCA_019351955.1 Pseudomonadota bacterium | reverse complement strand
TCGGCTCGCGCCGCCCAGTCGACGATGAAGCGCTGGGCGCCGGGATCCAGGAAGACATAGCGCAGGAGATTCGGGCGCGCGGCGGCGGATTCTCCCAGCCAGCCTGAAAACAGCGCCTCGGCACCCGGATTCCACGCCACGGCGTTCCAGTGACGGTCGAGTACGTAGGCCGGCGCCGCGACCACGTCGACAAGCATCTGCAGCTGCTCGACGTCGGCGGCAGCCATGGGGACCGGATCGGGATCGGCACGGCCGGCCAGGCGGAACAGGTGTGCCCGTTCGACGGCGCTCAGTCGCAGCCCCTCGGCCAGGGCGCGCAGCGTCGCCGCTGACGCCACGACGTCGCGCCCCTGCTCGATCCAGGTGTACCAGGTCGGGCTGACTCCGCACAGCGCGGCGACCTCCTCGCGGCGCAAGCCAGGCGTGCGCCGGCGTCGCCCCGGCGCGACACCGAAGTCGTGCGGCAGCAGGCGCTCCCTGGCCGCGCGCAGAAAGGCGCCGAGTTCGATGGCATCGGCGCCGCCATCCTCATTTTTGGGCGGATCCAGGTTATTCATATACTAGGATAATTAACCATCTTGTTGCGGTATGCGTAGCCGATTATCGTGCAGACTCGATCACGTCGAGGAGAAACCTCATGAGCACCCATCGCGACGCCGTTCACGCGCAATTCGATGCCCGCGCGGCGGCCTACCTGAGCAGCAACGTCCATTCGACCGGTCCGGATCTGCGGCGCGCTTGCGAACTCGTCTCCGGCCTGTCCCCGCGCCCAACCAGGGCACTCGACCTGGGCTGCGGCGCCGGCCATCTCAGCTTCGCAATGTCGCCGCAAGTCGGATCCGTCGTCGCACTTGACCCGTCGACCGGAATGCTCGACCAGGTGAAAGCGGAGGCCGCCCGGCGCGGCCTCGACAACATCGAAACCCTAAGCTCCGGCGCCGAGACCCTGCCGTTCGGCGACGCCAGCTTCGACCTGGTTGCCACGCGCTACAGCGCCCACCACTGGACCGACCTCGACGCGGCGATGGCGGAGATCCGCCGCGTGCTCGCCCCCGGCGGCCATCTGCTGGTGATCGACCTCGAAGCTCCGGCCGATGCTCTGACCGATACCCATCTGCAGGCCATCGAATTGCTGCGTGACCGGTCCCATGTCCGCGACCGCTCGGATGCCGAATGGCGCGCGCTGTTGCGCGGCATCGGCATCGAGCTGCTCGGCATGGAACGCTGGAGCACACGCCTGGAGTTCGCATCATGGATCGCACGCATGCACACGCCAGTGACCAAGGCGGAAGTGATCCGAACCATGCTCGACGAAGCGCCGATCGAGGTTCGCGACGCCTTGCGTGTCGAGGCTGACGGCTCATTCCAAGCGTTCACCGGCCTTTGGTGGGGCCTTCGCAGCTGCGCCTGAAACCCACGCGAGGTGGGCGAACACCGACGATTGGGTGTGGCGAAGGATGCGATTCAGGAACTGCGCGCCCCCGAATCAATCGACCCGCCAGAGGCCGTCACCCTTAGGAAATGCGTCGATCTGCAAGTCGCCGATGGGTCGGAACGGGCTCTGTCAGAGGGGAAAGCGAGGCCGGATGCGGCCCGCAGACCCCGCGAAGAGGTGTGCGCGAGACCGCATTCTTATCGCAAATTTTCCATTCACTTCGCTATGTCGACAAATAATGTCAACATAGCGAAGTGGATGAGACAGATTAGGGAAGTCGGCAGGACTGGCTCCACCCGGCGCCGGACCCCAACATCCTCTAGCCCGACACGCGGTGTTCGCCGCACTGCGAATTCGACTAGGGTGCCGATCTGTATCTGATCAGGTCGAATGTGGCGCAGAGCTGAACCGCATTGAGCTTCCCGCTTCGCCCCTCTGATCAGGCCAAGTCGGCGCGAGCCATCGCCTCTGGTCGCCGCTAACTCGGTGCCAATAATCAAGGTGTGTTGGTGCCGACACCGAACTGAACCAGTTCCGGGCAGCGTGCCGACTGGAGCGTGAACCACCGAAATCGCTAGGAAGGCCGCGCCAAGCCTTACGACCTGACGGTGATCGCGGCTCAGCGCAAGGTCGGCACGATGGCTCAATCCGGCGCTGGCGCCAACAGGTCTGGCGATCTCAATGGGGGGGTGCCTTGGCGCGCTGCTGGTTGCAGTGGCGATCGCGTGTGCACGGCGCGAGTGCGTTCACGCCGGCGCAACCAGGCGGATACCAAACCAATCGAGTGGGTCGTTCCACGCATTGACCACGCGAAGGCCTGCACGTGCGACGAGCTGGGCAAATCCCAGTGTCGAGTATTTGTGGCTGCATTCGACCTCCATTGCTTCGCCAGCGGCAAATCCGAATGTGCGTCCTCCAAGGGCGACGATTTGCTCCCGTTTGCTGACAAGTGACGTCTCGATACGACCGGCATCGGCGTTGTAGATCGCGCGATGGCGGAAATTTCCGAGTATGAAGTTGCTGCCGATTTCGCGATTGAGCCGTACAAGCAGATTGAGCGTGAATTCGGCGGTGACGCCAGCCGCATCGTTGTAGGCGGCTTCAATCAATGCACCATCCTTCTGCAGATCGATTCCGACCAGCGCATTGCCGTGATCGCCCATGGTGGCCCGCATGGAACGTAACAGCGCGACAGCCTCGTCATCGCTGAAGTTGCCCAGCGTGGAGCCGGGAAAGAACACCAGCGTCCGTGCCGCGCGACGCGTCGGCGCCGGCAGGCGGACCGGCTTGGTGAAATCCGCGCAAACCGGAAGCATCTCGATCGAAGGAAACTCCTCGCCAAGGCACTGCACGCTCGAGAGCAGCGCAGTGCGCGAGATCTCGATCGCCGTATAGGCGATCGGATCGACCAGTGCATTGAGTAGTATTCGCGTCTTGCGCCCGCTGCCACTGCCGTATTCGACGACATGGGGGTGCGGAGCAACCGCTTTTGCGATGTCGGTCATGCGCGATTCCATCAGCGCGATCTCGGTGCGCGTGAGGTAGTACTCCGGCAAGCGGGTAATGGCCTCGAACAGCTCAGATCCGCGCGCATCGTAGAAATATTTCGAGGGCAATCGCTTGGGTGAGCTTGACAACCCCGCGAACGCGTCGCTGGTCATGGTGTCGGGTGTGGGGCGCAGATCGGTCAGCCGAAAATCGGCGGCGCCGGGAAGAGCGACGGCATTCATGGGCGATCCTTCGCAAGGCGCAGGCCAGAAAACTGCCAGCGGTCCGGTGGGTAGAAGAAGTTTCGATAGGTCGCCCGCAAATGAGCCGCGGGGCTGGCGCAACTGCCGCCGCGCAATACCTGTTGTCCGCACATGAACTTGCCGTTGTATTCGCCTAGAGCGCCGGGCAATGTCCGGAATCCCGGATAGGGCGCGTAGGCGCTTGCTGTCCATTCCCAGACGTCGCCGAACATTTGACGAAGGTCCGTCTGGCGCGCGCCAGTGGGCCGTAAGCCGGTATCTGTCCCCGTGTCCGCCGCAGGGTGCAAGAGATCGGCCTCGACAAAGTTTCCGCGCACTGGCAACGTGGAAGCGGCATGCTCCCACTCCGCTTCGATCGGCAGGCGTGCGCCCGCCCAGCGTGCAAACGCATCCGCCTCGAAATAGCTCACATGTGCGACCGGTGCATCCGGAATGATCGGGCGCATCCCACCAAGCGTGAATTCATGGGAGAGATCATCGTCCCAGTATGCAGGGGCATGCCAGGCTTCGGACTGCACACGCGTCCATGCTGCACTCAGCCACAATTGCGCCGTGCGATAGCCATCATCGTCGATGAAGCTGCGGTATTCGGCGTTGGTCACTGGACGGTTGGCAAGCGCATGGGGCCGCAGCAACACGCGATGGCGAGGCGATTCGCTGTCGAACGCGAACGATGTCTGCCGTGACGCAAAGTGATCCATCGACGGTGCATGCGGCCACGGCGAGGCGCCAATCTCGACGATTCCCTCGCAGCCGTCGATCCAGCGCAGGGGCGCTGCGTTTGCGGCCAGCGGCAGTGCGAGGTCATCGCGGTAGGCCAGCTTCAGCGGATTGCACCACAGTGCATGCTTGATGTCGGTCAACAGCAGTTCTTGATGCTGTTGCTCGTGCTGCAGTCCGAGCGCGATGCACTGCTGCAACTGTGAGTCGAAGTCCCCGCGTGTGAAATGGCGCGCCACCCGCGCATCGACTTCGAGACGATAGGCCAGTACCTCGTCGAGCGGCGGACGCGAGAGCACCCCACGTTGCGTCCGCGCATGCATCGGCCCAACGCTGTTGTAGTAACTGTTGAACAGGAAATGCCAATCCGCGTGGACTGGCGTGTACCCCGCCAGCGCTCCCAACACGAATTGTTCGAAAAACCATGTGGTGTGGGCGAGATGCCATTTCGCCGGACTGGCATCGGGCATGCTCTGCACCATCGCATCTTCTGCGGACAACGGAGCAACGAGCTCTAAGCTGCGGACTCGCGTGGCAGCGTACTGTTCCGCGAGCTCGGACGCTGCGGCTGCGGAGGCTGTGAGCGCGACAGGCATCAGCGCTTCACGAACCGATAGGCGAAGCGATCGGTCTCGCCCTTGATCGAGGGATCGAACACCTTGATCGAGTGCGGATCGTCCTTGTTCGCGAGCATGGTGCTTTCCGCGTCCAGCACGAAGCCGGCCGCCTCCACCTCCTCGCGGACGGAGGCAGGATCGATCCGATGCAGCGACTGGGCATCGCCCGTGCCCGCCCCTGCGGCGGCGGCGTGATCGACGATGACGTAGGACCCACCGGGCTTCAGCCGCTCGTAGACGGCTCGATTGAAGTCAGCCGCCGTCGCACCCTTGGCCTGGATCAACGCGGTATGGAGATCGTGGTAGAACAAGTGCAGCCATAGGACATCCGCAGGTTGCGTGGCCTCCGGCATCGCCACGAGGTCCGCCGAGACGGCTTCGACGTTCTCTCGGCCTGGCTCCTTCGCAAGCGTCCGCATGCGGCCGACCGGATCGTTCTTGAAGTCGGCGACTTCGGCCGGCACGAAGCTGTAGACCCGTCCTTCGGGTCCCACGATGTCGGAGAAGAGACGGGCCCAGTCGCCGTCGCCTGGGTAAACGTCGATGACGGTGGAGCCCACATCGACTCGTGCGAACCGGATCAACTCGGATACCTTGGATTGGTCGTACATGGGGATCTCCTTTACGGTTGGGCATTCGACGACCGCGCGGGGTGCGGGGGGATGATCCACCGTCTAGCCCGACCCGATCGCCGCAGGTGACCAGCGCTACGCCAGCCTGGACGCGTCCATCTGCGAGGCCCGCGCCCGTGCTTGGGTGTCGATGTACTCCCGGATCTTCGTCACCTTGGCGTTTTGAACGGTGATGGCGAAGACCCAATCGTCCTTGAACGTCCTATTCGTGGCTTTGATTTTTCCCGTCGCGGCGCCGGCGACCAGAACCCGGCCTCCCTGCGCCACGAATTCGGCGGCTTTGGGTGTGTCATGACGCATTATGAAGCACATCCGCCGATTCCGCGCGCCCGCGGTGCGTGCCGGCCAGCGGCCAGTCTTCGCCCGGATTGACCCACTCAATATTTTCGGCAGCCAACGCCAGCTGACTTTGCTTATCGCCGCTGCCCATTGCTGCATAGAAATCTGTCACAATCGGTCGCGTCCCAGCGCGTGGTGTAAGTCCACAGCCCGGATAGGCTGAGATACACGGTACTCAGCGTGCCACCGCGGACAGCCGAGTGGGGGCAGTATCGCAGAGCGACTGGAGGCCTTCAAGTTGCATGTATCGGCAGTTCAGAGACCACTCGTCGTTCTGCTCCAACATCATGGCGCCGACCAGACGGGTAATCGAGGCGTCGTTGAGGAAGATGCCGACGACGTTGGTGCGGCGCTTGATCTCGGCGGGTGGTCAACATTGAATCGGCGCGAACACACCGTGCATCGATCGCGATAGTCTCATTCACTTCGCTTTATCGACAAATAAACCCCCGCTGTGAGCCTGCTGGTCAGCGTGGTAACTCGAACGCACAAGAGGGCCCACGGCGGCATGCATGAATCCCATGGAGCGTGCTTCGCGTTCAAACATGGCGAACGCCTCGGGCGGCACGTAGCGGGCAACGGGCAGGTGGTGGCCACTCGGGGCAAGATATTGGCCGATTGTGAGCATGTCGATGTGGTTCGCGCGCATGTCGCGCATGACCTGAAGGATTTCCTCATCCGTTTCGCCCAACCCCACCATCAGGCCGCTCTTGGTGGGGATGTCGGAATGACGCGCTTTGAACGCGGCAAGCAACTCGAGCGAATGCGCGTAGTCGGCGCCTGGCCGTGCCTGTTTGTAGAGACGCGGCACAGTTTCGAGATTGTGGTTCATGACGTCGGGAAGTCCGTGGTCGAACCTGTCGAGCGCCTTGTCCAATCGGCCGCGGAAGTCGGGCACCAGCACCTCAATTTGAGTCAATGGCGATAGCTCGCGCGTGGCCCGGATGCAGTCCACGAAGTGCTGCGCCCCACCATCGCGCAAGTCGTCGCGGTCCACGCTCGTGACCACCACATAGCGCAGCTTGAGCGCGGCAATGGCGCGGGCCAGATTACCTGGCTCGTCCGGGTCCAGCGGGTCAGGGCGCCCATGGCCAACGTCACAGAAGGGGCAACGACGGGTGCATTTGTCCCCCATGATCATGAAGGTTGCTGTTCCGTGGCCAAAGCATTCCCCAATGTTCGGGCAAGACGCTTCCTCGCATACGGTGACCAGCTTGCGCTCACGCAACAGATTCTTGATCTCGTAGAAGCGCGACGACGGTGCAGCGGCCTTGACCCGAATCCATTGCGGCTTCTTCAGCGCCGGGCCGTCAACTGCGATCTTGATGGGGATCCGTGCAGTCTTGGATTGACCTTTTTGTTTCGCGTTGGGGTCGGGCAGGTCGTTCATGGGGTAGGTGCAGTGTGATCCATGCGTAATGGCGCTGGTGCGCGCGCACTGGCAGCAGATTCGGCCAGCATCGCCAACTCCGTTGCAAAGCACATGCCCACTGCATCCGCGCGCGTGTGCACGCCGAGCAAAGCCAGGTCCACGGTTTCCAGTCCAGGGTAGCCGCAGGGATTGATGCCGTTGAAGGGGGAAAGATCCATGTCCACGTTGATGGCGACCCCATGATAGGTGCAGCCGCCACGCACCTTCAAACCCAGCGCGGAAATTTTGGCGCCGGCACGGGGATGAGGGGCGCCCAAGTAGATGCCAGGAGCGCCAGGGCGCCGCACCCCGACGACGCCCAAGCGGGCCAAGGTGCGCAGCACGGCCTCTTCCAAGCGGTGTACCGTCTCGCGCACCATCCAGCCGCGGCGACGGATATCGATCAGCACGTACACCACCGCCTGACCCGGTCCGTGGTACGTGACTTGGCCACCGCGGTCGGTTTGCACCAACTCAATGTTATGGGGATCAAGGAGGTGCTGCGGGTTTCCCGCCTGACCCAGCGTGTAAACGGGGAAGTGTTCGACCAGCCAGATTTCGTCTGGCGTGGTTGTCTGGCGCGCGGCTGTAAACGCACGCATGGCGTCCCAAGTTGGGCGATAGGCCTGAAGGCCGAGATTGCGTACGAGCAGCCCAGCGGCGAGATTTTCGGCTGGCTTTGCTAAGGCCAACGCCAACGCCTGCTGATCCGCGCACGGTGGCACCGTTGCAGCGGCTTGGCGGGGTTCGTCGATGCCATTCAAGTTTTCAGGCGTCGTACGCTGGTCGCGGCGGGTTGACGATTCCATCCGGCTATCCTAGCCGTTTATCGGGGTTTTCCCCAACATCCCGAGCAAGAACCCCATTGCATTTGAGGGTGGCAGTGTTGCACGCTGCGGCCCAGGCGCCCAGGCACCTTGGCCGAGGGTAGGACCGCGTCAGCGCAAGGCCGCCTCTCCGAGTCAAGCCGCCGCCGTCTTCACGCACACCGCCGATTCGCACGTGCGCGTGAGGACCCAACGCTCCGATCGCAGGTGGAACGCATGATCATGGCCGGTCCCGGGTGTCGTCCAAATCGAATCAGCGCTGCGCTGCGCACCAGCATGGCAGGTTGAATTTTCCATGCCCATGCGGAGTCCTTGCGACTACAGAGCTCGAGCCGTACCGCACCTGTGCGTGTGAGTGGCCATGTCTCGGCGGCCAAATATCATGCCGCCGCAAGCGAAACTCTCTGCAACAGTCCAAGGGTCGCGACGCAAA
Organism: Pseudomonadota bacterium; assembly: GCA_019351955.1. Taxonomy (GTDB): domain Bacteria; phylum Pseudomonadota; class Gammaproteobacteria; order Burkholderiales; family Burkholderiaceae_C; genus Thiomonas_A. The sequence goes on along the minus strand of JABBOE010000036.1, from coordinate 21,174 downwards.
GCTAAGCTCTGTTGCGGGAAGGCTCGTGCCTTCCCGCAACAGGCGACCCCGGCACACGCTAACTCAGGCCTGCTTGGCGAGCAGCTGCGAAATGAGGGTGTGCAGCTCGTTGAAATTCGGGGGGCCTACGTACTGCTTGACAATATTGCCGGACTTGTCGATCAAGAAGCTGGTCGGCGTCAGTCGCACGTCGCCGAAGGACTTGGCAATATCGCCCGATGTATCCATCGCGACCGGAAACGGTAACGCACCCGCGGGGCCGGACGTTGCGAAGGTCTTCACGTAGTCCGGCCGGTCATAGCTCATCGACACCGCCACCAGCTCGAACCCCTTGGGCGCAAACCGGTCGAAAGTCCTCACCATGTGGGGCATTTCGCCGACGCAAGTGGTGCAGCTCGTAGCCCAGAAGTTGACGAGGACCACCTTGCCACGCAGGTCTTGCGATGTGATGGTCTTGCCATCAAGCAAGGCGAAATTCACGTCGGGAGCCTTCGGGTCGTGGTCGACGGCGTTCCACGCCAAGTAGCCGGCGAGGGCGACTGCCGCCAGCACGACGAGGGCCGACCACTTCTTGATTGCTGCTTGCATCACAAACCTGCCTTGCGCACGTGGGCTGTCAACGGATCTATTTTAGGCGTTGCGGCAATTTCTGTTTTGTCGCTTTGCTTGACGTGTTTGAGCGGTGGCGTGCGAAGAAAGTTCGCCGTGCGGTCAATCACATCGCATCCGAGGCCGGCGTGCGTGCACGCGTGAGTACCACACGCGCGGCATCGAAGGGCTCGGTGCCGCGCGCCACCCCCAACTTCTGAAGGGCCCGGCGTCGCCGGTGTAAGGCTCGTCGAGCGTGGGGCGCTCTTAGCGCCACCGCTCTGGGGGCTATTTCAAATGCGCGTTGAGCAGCTTGGTCATTTCGAACATTGTGACCTGGGGCTTGCCGAACACAGCTTTAAGCTTGTCGTCCGCGTTGATCATGCGCTTGTTGGTCGCGTCCTGAAGATTCGCGGCCTTGATGTGCGCCCACACCTTCTTCACCACCTCGGTGCGCGGCAGTGGGGCTGCACCGACGACGGCTGCCAGCTCCGGGCTGGGCGTCAGCGGTTTCATGAAGGCCGGATTGGGCGCGCGCGCGGGTTTGGCGGGTGCCTTCTTGGCTGCGGCCGGTTTTGCAGTTGCCATGTTTCGAACTCCATCGATTGCTTGAAGGGGCGCACACGGCTTGCGGCCGCGCGTGCGTGGTATAGCCCACGGGACCACGGGATGCGATTGCAATCCCATAGCCCTGCAAAGCTCTATGTGCCGTTAGGCAGGGGCGGGCCTTGAGGGCTCCGTGTCCACATGTTAAGGCCCCGCGCAAACAGGGTCTGCGGGCGCGCCTTCGGGCCATGGCCAAAGGCTGCTCACGGAGGAGGCGGGGACCCGTTCAACGGGTGGGCATTGCCAGGCATTGAGCGCGGCATAAGGTGCCAGCCCACGTCGCTGGCGAGGCCAACAAATCTCGCCTTTCGAGTTGTCCTTCTTCTTCGCGACGCGCGCGCTTTCCTCTTTCAGGCGGAGCACGGTCGCGGGCTGTCCTCCCTGGGCATGATCTGGACATGCGCATCGCATTGACCTTGCTGCGTCAGACGCAGATCTCGCCACGCATCACTTCCTGGACCTGGCCGCCAACCCATACCTGCCCTTGCGTGTCCTGCTCAATGGCGACCCTGCCCGTTCGCGCAAGACGCGTGCCCTGTGCCGCCGTGTAGCAAGTCGGTAGAGCGCGCAGGCCGATTAGCCACTGCGCCAGGCTTGCATTGAGACTTCCGGTGACGGGGTCCTCCGGCACGCCGGTGGCTGCAGCAAAGGCGCGTACCTCGACCGCAGCCTCATGGCCTTGGAGGTGTGGGCCGCAGACGCCGACTTTCGCGCCCAAGGCCTTGAGCGTTGCATGGTCTGGGTCAAGAGCCAGTACCGTGCTGGCAGAGTCGAGCCAAAGGGCAAGCCAACGCGGGCCGTTGTCCAGCCATGCGCTGGCTCGCACTTGCTGCAGTGGAAGGCCGAGCGCCACGCAAAGGGCGTGAAGCAAATCGGGCTCGACCGCGCCGATCGTGACGTTCGGTGCAGCGAACGCTAAGTGTTGGGCGCGGTGGGCCGCGAGCTCTAGGCGACGCACGGCAACCAGACCGATCCCCGACTCCTGCATCACCATGTCCCTTTGCTTCGGCTTGCCGCCCGCGAGCAGCCAAGCCGCGCAGGTGCCCAAGGTCGGGTGTCCCGCAAAGGGCAATTCGCCGCCAGGGGTGAAAATGCGCAAGCGATAATCAGCACTGCTCTGCACGGGTTGCAGCACGAAGGTCGTCTCCGAAAGGCCCAACCACGCGGCGACTGCCTGCATGCGGGACGCGGGAAGCCTGTCGGCATCGAACACGACGGCCAGCGGATTGCCGCTGAAGGGTTCGGAGGTGAAAACGTCAAGCTGAGCAAAGGGTAGGCGCATCGTGCTGGGGAAGTGTCGAGGCTGAGGGAACGGCGCAGCAGTTGGTGATCGCCTCATGGCGCGCCGAAGTGGGGTGAGGCCCAGCCCGCCGCCAGACACAGCACGGCCGCGGCCGTGAGCCGAGTGCGCAGTTGCAGCCACGTTGTGGCAAGCCTGTTCCACTGCTCTGCGTCGGGCCATGCGGCGGCACGTGCGGCACGGGCGTAGCCAGGCCACAGCAGTCCGTCCATCGCGCGCGCCAGAAGCATCACCAAGGCTAAGGCCAGTAAACCCCAAGTGCGAGGCATCACAAGACAGCCCAGCGCGATCAGAGCGGGCGCTATGCCCCACATGAGCGCCAGACGCTGCAGGTGGCGATCATCGAGCGGTCGCGCCAGTGCCACGCCCCAATGGATGGCGCCCACAAAGGCGGCAATGAGTGCAGCGTAAGCACTGAGCAGGCCGAGCGCAAAGGGACGCATCAGGGCGTCCTGCGGGCTGGACCACCCCAAAGAGGCCAGGACGACAAATGGCACGACTCCTGCCCAACCGAGAGTCGTGGCCCATTTCAACAGCGGAGTCTCAAGGCGAGGCGTATTCAGGGTTGTCGTGGGCATCGGGATGTATGGAGCACGCTGGGGTTCACAGGAAATCGAGATGCAGCTCTTTTTTGCGTTGTATCAAAACGCAACGACGGTAGGCTTTCTAAGCTTTGCCTCTACGAACCTGCGGAGGAGATGCTCGATGCAATCAGTCTGGAGCAGTTTGATGGGCACCGATTCGGGCCTGATGAGCTTGGCTGTCATCATTTTCATGCTTGGCATGGGGGTGTTTTTCGTCGTGTTCTTCATTCGAAAAATTCGCGCAGACGACGCTGCGCACGACGCCGACACCTTAAATAAAAAGCCTCGGCGGTGAGTGGTTGGTCCCGGGCACTTTGACGTCTCGGTAATGGAGCTCACGTGCGGACGTGGACGGCTGACGCCTGAACGTTGCGCGATCGGTGTGCAGGGTCGAAAACCCAGGCGATTGCCGGTCGGTTGCGCGTAGGGTCTGTCGGTGTCTCGGTGTCCGCCCATGTGAGGCGTCGCGAGCTGACGCAATGGGGCGGGATTTCGCGGACGGGATTTAGCTTGGCCTTGACGCGGCACCACGGCGACGCCCGACGCTACAGCCTCTCTCAATCGGCGAAGCGGGCGTTTAACGACGTCGATTCCGGACCGATTGCGTTGGGGGCCGAGCCCCAGGGGCAAAAAAAACCGACCAGAGCACGAGCGTCTGGTCGGCGTGCGCGCAGCGCTGTGCAACGATCACGCTGCGATGCCTTGCGCCTGTTGTCCCGCAGTCCACCGTTCGCCCATGGCTGATCCGAAATACGCCACCAGGCGCGGATGCTCTTGCACTGCAGCATCAGGCACCACCTGATAGATCGCTACACCGTATTCCCCGCCGTGCTTGGCGTGTTCGGCGCGCGCAAGCGCTTCGACGCGCTCCCTGCTGCCAATGGAAATGACGTAGCTGCGGTGGTCGGGCTCTCCGTGGTGAAAGGCCTGCGCAAAATACAGGCCGCTGGTGGGTGCTGACATGATTGCTTTCCTTGGTCGATGGTGTGAACGGTCATCGGCAGTCAGATCGCGGTCCAGAAAGGCCCCAGGAGGGCTCGCATTTCGTTGGCCGCGAGACTGCTGCCAACGAAATGGTGCGCCGCACCAGCGTTTTTGTCACCAAGGGCGTCCTCTTTTTACAACGAATTCTTTTGAAAATTCGATCAGAAGTTCGTTGGTCTATCTTCACGAGGACGTCCCAGGTATGGCCGCACCGGTGTCAAATGGCAAGCCACATGTAGAGGAACAGGCTGTTGTTGCCGCTTGCGCCTTGGCTGGTCCCGTTGAGCTTGTTGTACGTCGTGTACTGAAGACCCAGTCGGAGATTTTTTTCCGGATCGACCCAGCTTTGCCCGAACGGATTCCAGTCGAGTTCCCAGACGACGCCATTGCTTTGCACGTTCGATCCCAGCGCTGCCGTGCCGTTCACGTTGAAATATTGAATGGTGGCGCCGTAGGTGTTGTGAATCCAGTACGCCGCATTCAGGTTGAGCGTTTTCGCCGTGTCGCCGGGATAGGCGCCAGCGGACTGGTCATAGCTTGCCTTTTCCTGCATGTACAAGCCATTGACGGTCACGCTGTGATTGTTGCCATCGATGTACTGGTAAGTGCCATCGATGCCGATGTCTTTCACGCTATCCGTACCCGATCCTCCGGTTATGGTCGTGGGCTTCATATTCATGCCGAGGACGCCGCCTTCATAGGTGCTCGAGCCCACCGTGGTCGAGTAGTTCGCCCGGAAATAAGGCGCATACCCGGTGACACCCCAAGTGCCGGCATGCAGCAAGTTGCCCCAGTAGTTGGACAGGCCGTGGTACGCGCCACCTTCGATGTACCAATGGTTGTCAATGAGCGTATAGGCGGTCGTGCCCAGCACGCTTCCACCCAGGCTCGCCATGAGCGGCGCGAACGGAACGCCCCCACTGATCGGGCTGGTCATGAACCCGTATTGCCAAGCCGGCACGGTGTTCCAGACATCGGAGACGGTCGGGTTGTTGTTCACCGACACGCCAAAGATGCCCGAGGTGTTGCCCACCGTGTAGTCGTGGGCGAAGCGCACGTCGGTGTTGTCCCACGCCAAGTTGGCAGGTTCCTCGGTCTCCGCATAGGTGGCCTGGCCCATCATCCCGACGTGGTCGCTCAGCCGCCCAGCGAGAAAGATGGAAGCTTGCTGCAAAGCGACAAAATTGTCATTGCCGTGCATGCCGTTATAGAACGGCGTTTGATCTTCGGTCGTGTGCGTATAGGACGACACGAGCATTGCAGATAGGGGAATATGGCCGCTCTTGCCGTCCGTCAACGTATAACCACCGAGCTTGAAAGCGCGCCCGAATGGCGTGAGCTGCGGGCCAAAGCCGCCAACGTGGCAGGCAATACAAGCTTGGCCTGTCTGGCGGGCGAAGGCTGGCACAGCCTGCGCCGGTGTGCTGAGCAATCCCAGGCTGAGCAAGCCCAACACGGCCAGGATCAGCTTTCGCCAAAAACCAGGCCCTTCCCGCTCGAATGCGATGGGTTGAGTGGGGGCGCGGAGGGGTGCAGAGGATTCCATGACGGTGGTTCCTTTTTTGGTAGTAGGGAACTTTTCCCTGGAACCATTCTCGTTCCCTCAGGCCACTCCAATTTGATTGGGATCAAGGAAGGGCGGGTTTACATGCATGGAGAAGTATGTCGATGTGTTGCTTGCGCAACACGCCAGAAGACGGCCGCTGGCATCTCGAAGCACTCCTCGGCCCGGGCGCCGCGTTAAGGGCTGGCTTGGCGGGCCCGAAATTGTGGCCCATCGCCGCAACCGACCCGCCGCGGCTGCGTGAAAACACAATTTGATACGTATCAAATGCGTGCAGTGTCATCTGTCCAACACAGCCGAGCGACCCACGCACAGCGCACGACCGTGCAAGCGGGCGCCAGCCCCCTTAAACGCCGGCCCAGCGCACGAGCTCCTGTGCCGGCATCACTCCCGACTGGCGCTTGGCTTCGTGCCCTGCTTGGAACAGCAGCAGCGTCGGGATGCTACGGATGCGGTTTCGCACGGAAGCCTGGGGACTATCGTCCGAATTCACTTTGGCGAGCACTGCGCGCCCCTTGAGCAACGACGCCGCTTGTTCGAACTGAGGCGCCATCATGCGGCACGGACCGCACCATGGAGCCCAGAAATCGACGATGACAGGGAGCTCATTCTTGGAGATGAATCGCTCGAAGGTGGCGTCCGTCAGCTCCACGGGGCGGCCGGTCAGAAGGGCTTTATGGCAGCTTCCGCATTGCGGGTCTTGCTGCAGGCGCTCGGGTGGGACCCGATTGATACTTGCGCAATGAGGGCAGACGATAAGCATGATGACTCTCGATTAATGATGATGAAGCGAAACCGGGCGGAAAATCTCTTAAAGTATCTGAGGCCGCCCGTGGCCCAGTTCAAGGTTGGCTCCGCATCGCCGAGCGTTGGGCCTCGCGCGCTGCCACCCATTACATTGTCAGCTCACTGAGGAGCGTCTTTCCCATGCCACGCATTGCCTATACGCCAGCCGACCTTGACGAGCCGGCCGATCTGGTGGACGCAATTCGCCTACGGCGAGGAGGCCAGTTGCTGAATCTGGATCGCATGCTGTTGCACAGTCCGGCGTTCGCGCGAGGCTGGAATGGCTTTCTCGGCGCCGTGAGAACCGAATTGGACCTGGATCCGCTGCTGCGCGAGCTTGCAATCTGCTCGGTGGCCTTGCTCAACCATGCGCAGTATGAGTTCGCGCATCATGCTCCCGAATTTCTCGCAGTCGGGGGCAGCGCGATGCAATTGGCCGCACTGGCTGACATTCCCGCCGCTGTGGACGATTCGGCGCTGTTTTCTCCTGCCCAGCGCGTGACGCTGGCTATCGCCTATGAAATGACGCGGCGCGTCAAGGTGAACGAGGCCTATTTCGCCGCTGCCCGTGCGGCCATGCCCCCGCAGCAGGTTGTGGAACTGGTGGGTGTGATCGCCACTTACAACATGGTCTCGCGTTTCCTCGTCGCCCTGGGAGTGGACATTGAGCCCGTGTTGCAGCCGGGGCCCGCAGACGCTGTGGGACCAGTCCTTGAGGACCTCAGGCAACCTCCCACGGCAGGGAGTGCGTGACCTTGGCCGCTTGTTGGATTGGCGATTGCGGGCCGCAGCTGGGCACAAGATCATCCGGACCGTCCCGTGTAGGGCTTAAGCTTTGGGGTTGTGAAGCAAACATCGCAGGATTTCCTGCGGGCCCTATGTGTCGTTGGCGCTTCATGCTCGATAGGCCTTCCCTTCTGGGCGTTCCGCAATGATCACCTTGATCCAACTTGCACTTGACGATTTTCCGATCACGCTTTTGTTGCTCGGGCTGCTGACTGCGGCCATTTCTCTTGCCGCAACGCACCGAGAGCGCACAGCCGAGCGTGTGGCGTCCACGCTGCTGCGTTGGTACCTCCTCTACGCGGTTGGCTTGACCTTTCTCGTGCGGTTCGTGCTTCTTGCCTGGTTTGGAGATGCTGCACCCCATCTGCACGGCGCATCGCCTGATGGGCTCCAGCAGCAAATCGCAGCGGCTTACCTTGGATTTGCATTAATCGGCTTCCTCGGGGTATTCGGTGGACTGGGCCTGCGTTTAGCCGCCGTTGTGGGTTCGGCAGCATTCCTGTGGGGCGGCGCGCTCGGTCTGATGCTGCGCACGCAGCCGCCTGGCGCGTTCCAGCCGGTTGACGCCATTCGCTACGCCGATCTTCTCGTGCCACTCATTGGATTCGGATTGCTTGCGTGGCAGGCCAAGGCACAAAGCCGGCGCAGCGTGTTCGCCCGGTCGCGGCTATAGGCCGGTCCTGCTCAAGCCCGGGGCAGAGCGGCGGCACACTGAGACAACTGCGGCAGGCTGCCCAGGGCGCGGCTGCCGTACCACGACGCCCATTCGCCGTCGATCAACCGGACCGCGGCATGCAAACCTCTTGTCTCAAGCAGCCCGCGCGTAAATTCAACGTGCGCCGCGCCGAATCGGAACGGTTCGCTGGCTAGCAGCACAAGATCCACGTCTTGCAACCAAGGCGCGTCCCAATCGAAGACCGGGTAGCGCGTCGCGCCTGCGCAGCGCAATCCGTCACCTCCCGCCACGTCGGGGAACGTTTGCCAGCCGACCAGGCCTAGCGTGCGGGCGATGTAGGTATCCCGTGCCACCGTCATCCACGGTTCGCGCCAGATCACATACAGCACGCGTCGCAGGGGCCAGGAACGGGCGCGGATGGCGCGCAACGTATTGCCGAACTCGTCGTGCAGACTCTGTGCCCTTTCCTGCACCCCGGCAGTGGCGCTGAACAGGGCGCCGAGCAAGTTGAAGAGCGACAGGTTGTCGTCGGGATGCTGGGGGTGTGTCACGACCACATGGGGTACGAACTCCCGCAATTGTTCCACCGTTTCAAGCGTGTTTTCATCGACGTTCACCAGCGCATGGGTCGGCGCAAGATCGCGCAGACGAGCGAGGTTCACATCCTTCGTGCCACCCACCTTGGGTATGGCGCGCACGGCTGCGGCGGGGCGGATGCAAAACCCGGTGCGCGCGACCAACTGCGCGGCCAGCCCCAGATCCACAAGGGTTTCGGTGAGACTGGGCACAAGGCTCGCGATGCGCGCATGCGCGGGCGCGCGCTGGAAGCGCTGGCCAATAAAGTCGACGATGTCAGCGGCGCCGTCGATTGGGGATTGGGTCACAGGCATGCGTCGTCCTATTATCCAGGAATGCGCCATCCGGGCAACCGACGCGAACGCATATGCCATGCCGAGGCGCGTGTTCAGAGCCAGGGCTCAGCAAAATGCAGGAGTCATGACGGCCTTGCGCTGTGGACGTCTTCGACGAGGCGGCCAGGCGCGCCAGATGTCGCCATACCCGCTTTCACCACGCCAAGGCGCAATGATGGAACGGATCTTGAGCGCTTTGCAAGCTTACCGGCCCTTGCGCGGCTGGCGGGCCATGAGGCGGTCGTACCAAACACGGGGAAAGATATGCAGCAGCTTGCCCACCAGCGCCATGGGCCAAGGAATGGTCGCGTAGGCACGGCCGGCGTCAATGGCGCGCAGCGCACGGCGGGCAAACACGTCCGGAGCGATGAGGAATGGCATCCGGAACGCATTGCCTGAGGTCATCGGCGTGGCGATATAGCCGGGGCTGATGGTCACCACTCGGACCCCCGACCCGCGCAGTTCCACACGCAGACTCTCCAACGAATGGATCAGTGCTGCTTTGCTCGCACTGTAGGCGGCATGCCCAGGTAGGCCGCGCACCCCGGCCACGCTGGCGATTCCCACAAGCGAGCCACTGCCCCGCGCGCGCATGGGGGCGACGAAAGGCGCAAGCGTGGCCAGGGCCCCGAGCCAGTTGGTGTCCATCACCGCCCGTGCAACTTCCAGATCATGCGGGTGGGAGAGATCCACACCATGACTGATTCCGGCGTTGGCCACGACGACCTGAGGGCAGCCCCAGTCGGCCATCAGAGTCGAAGCCTGCTCGCACCAGGCCTTCGTATCGCGTACGTCGGCAGCCAGGATGCGCAGTCGAGCCGGATCCACCGTTGCAAGGCCCCGACGCTGGGCACAAGCCAAGGCCGTCGCGTCGAGCGCCGACGCCCGACGCCCGACGAGAACCAAGCGCCAGCCGCGCGCGGCATAAGCTTCGGCCAATGCCGATCCGATGCCGCTTGAAGCGCCAGTGATCACGGCCACGGGCGCGTGCTCCTGGAGAGCAGGGTGTGCAGAGGAGTTCACGCAGGGCCTCGGTTCGGGTCAGCTGCGCCTCATGGTGCAGCGCAAGGTGGAAACATCAGGGCTTTGGTCGCACGACTGTCCCGGTGACCTGGCCCTGCATCGCGAAGGTGCCGTCCAACCCGTTCATCTCGAGGTTGCCACCGGAGAACAACGAGTCACCGCGTTGCACCGTGCTCGGTTTGTTCGAACTGATGCGCTGGACGTTTGGAAAGATATTGAGAAAGTCGCTGCGCACGGTGAGCGTGGGCGTGTTGGGGGCGATCCGATGCACCACGGCGTCGCCGAGCAACTGAACGTTGCTGCCGTCGGAGTTGCTGATGCCGATTTGCGCCTGAGCGGTGGTGAGCACGCCTTGCGCGCTTTGGGCTCGCAGTGTCGGCTGAGTGATGCGCACCGTATCGTTGCCAGGTATGTGTTGCATGGCTTGGCCACTGAGCTGGGCCGTGATATGCCCTTGCGCATCGAACGTACGCGTGTGGAAGTCGTGCAGGAAATAGTCGGGCTTCTGTGGGGGTTCGCGGGGGCCGCTTCCACCGCCCGCGCCGAGCCCCGCCTCCTGCGCCACCCACCAGCTCAAGGCGGCCAGCAACACCATGAGCAAGGCAGGAAGAAGAAGAGACAGGCGGCGCCACAGCCGGACAAGGCGCTGCATGGCGATCAGTCTCCGACGATAGCCTGCTCGAGCAGACGGCGGTACTGACCGTGCGCCACCAGCAGCAAGTCGCACAGTTCGCGCACGGCGCCGAAGCCCGCTGTGGCCTGGGTGCGGTAATGTGCCCTCGCGCGCACTTCAGCATGCGCGACCGGAGGGCAGGCAGCCAGGCGAGCACGCACCAGCAGGGGCAAATCGGGCCAGTCATCGCCCATGACGGCGGCCTGCTCCCAGCTCAAGTCCAAGTCCTGCAACAGGCGGGCGGCGCCAGGCAGCTTGTGTGTTCGGCCGAGCACGGCGCGCTCCAGCAGGCCCAATTCCCGCAGTCTGGTACGCAGCGCGGGGCTGTCGCGACCCGAAACCACAACCGGCGCAACGCCGCAGGTCGCGAGGAGTTTCAGGCCGTGACCGTCAAGGGTGGAAAAACGCTTGTGCGTCTCGCCGGACTCGCCCACCAGTAGGTCACCAGGGGTCAGTACCCCGTCCACGTCCAGCAAAAGCACGCGGATATCCTGCGCACGCAAAAGAATCTCCGTGTCAAATTGAAGACGCGGACGTGTATCAAAAACAGGCAGGTTGGTCATGCGTCACACCACCTTGGCCGCGAAAAGGTCGTGCATATTGAGCGCGCCGATCGCGTGTCGTTGTGCGTCGACGACGACCATTTGGTTGATGCGATGCTGCTCCATCATTTGCACCGCCTCCACGGCAAGCGCCCCCGCCGCAATTGTGCGCGGATTCGGGTGCATGGCTTGGCCGGCCGAGAGTTGGCGCAAGTCTGCCCCACGCTCGAGCAGCCGGCGCAGATCACCATCGGTGATTACCCCCAACAACTGCCCAGCGTCGTCGACGACAGCCGTCATGCCCAGACCTTTGCGCGTCATCTCCAGCAGCGCAGCCGAGAAGGGTGCAGATTGAGGCACGCTGGGCACGGCGTCGCCCGTGCGCATCACGTCGGCCACATGCGTGAGCAGCTTGCGCCCGAGGCTGCCCCCCGGGTGCGTGCGGGCGAAGTCGTCCGGGCCGAACCCGCGTGCGTCCAGAAGCGCCACGGCCAGCGCGTCGCCCAGCGCAAGCTGTGCCGTGGTGCTGGCCGTGGGAGCAAGATTGAGCGGGCAGGCCTCTTGCTCGACCGCGCAGTCAAGATGAATGTCAGCGTGCTGCGCCAGCGTCGAATCGGCGCGGCCGGTGATGGCGACGAGCCTAGCGCCCAAGCGCTTGACCAGCGGCACGATGCGCACGAGTTCCTCGCTTTCTCCCGAGTTCGACAACGCGATGAACACGTCGGTATCGGTCACCATGCCCAAGTCGCCGTGGCTCGCCTCGGCAGGGTGGACAAAGTAGGCAGGGGTTCCGGTCGATGCAAGCGTTGAAGCCAGCTTGCGCGCGATATGCCCGCTTTTTCCCATGCCAGATACCACGACCCGCCCGCGGCAGCCCAAGATACAGCGCACCGTGTCCTTGAAAGCCGCGGCCAGCGGTGGCTGAGTGATGCGCGCAGCCAGCGCCTGGAGCGCAGCCGCCTCGATTTCCAGGGTGTTGCGCCCCAGTTGGAGGGCCTGTTCGGCGTTAAATGCAGGGTTCATCGGCCCGCAGTATAGGCAGCGCGAGGGCAATGCGTCCTTTGGCGGACTTGGCCCTAACCGGCGGCTTGGCGCGGGGCGTGAATGCGATCCTGCGTCTCGATTACGCGGCGTAGCCATACCACCATCAGCACGCCGGGCGCCGACACCACCACGGTCAGGAGATAGAAATGCGGCCAACCCCAGGCCTCGACGAGAAAACCCGTGGCCGGGCCCACATAGACACGACCCACTGCCGACAGTGCCGACAGCAACGCAAATTGCGTGGCCGAGAAGCGCGCGTCGCAAAGCGCGGAAAGAAAGGCGACAAAGGCTGCTGTTCCCATGCCGCCCGTGAAATTCTCGATGCCCACGGCCGCCGCCATCAGTGCCAGGTTTGAGGGCAGCACGGCAAGCGCCCAATAGGCCAGGTTGGACAAGCCTTGGACAAGGCCAAACCACACCAGCGAACGCCAAAGCCCGAGTCGTGCAAGCCAAGCTCCGCCCAACAGGGCGCCGACGATGGTGGTCGCGATGCCCATGGTCTTGTAAACCAGGCCGACCTCGGCCGGACTGTAGCCGGCGCCGCGAATGAGAAAGGTGGTTGAAAGCGCGCCGGCGAAGGCGTCGCCGAGCTTGTACAAGACGACGGCGACGAGCAGCGCCACGGCTCCGCGACGGGCGAAAAACTCGCGCGCGGGCTCGACCACGGCCTCGGCCAAGCTGCGCGGCGCCTTGATGTTGCCCGGAGTTGGGGGGGCGAAGAGCGTGGCCAGCATCAGCACAACCATGAGGCCGGCCATCAGCGCGTACAGGCCGCGCCAACCCAGGTAGTCGGCCGCCAGCCATAGCGCTAAGCCTCCCGAGACCAGCATTGCGAGTCGGTACCCGAGCACCGCCACGGCCGCGCCCGCGCCGCGTTCTTCAGGCGGTAGCAAGTCGGTCCGGTAGGCGTCGATCACGATATCTTGGGAGGCGGAAAAAAAGGCCACGGCGACGGCCAGTATCCCAACCGGCAGCAGGCGCATATCTCCTTCGGCCATCCCCAGGGCCCCGGCCAGACGGTCCAGTCCCGGCCAAGGGCTGGTGGCTGTGGGCGCCGGAATGCCGACAATCGCAATGGCGGCCAAACTGGCGGCGAGAAGCGCCTGCATCAACAGGAGCCATCCGCGCCTGCGCCCTAGCGCGCGCAGGACCGATGGCGGCTGGATGCGGTCCATGCCCGGTGCCCAGGCGAACTTGAACACGTACGCTTGACCGATCAACGTGGCGAAACCGATGGCCTTCAGACTCACGCCTTCGACCGTCAGCCAAGCCTGGAGCGTGCCCGCCGTGAGGGCCAGCGGCAGACCCGAGGAAAAGCCGAGAAGAAGCAGCGCGGCCATGCGCCGGTTCGCGAAAACCTGGCGAAGCAAGACCCAGGGCGGAGGCCTTTCGGTGCGGTTTGGGGCGGCGGCGGACATGCGGTGCGAGCAGGGACAGGCCGTAGCATAGCCTCCGGTCCGGAGGCTTGACTCCGCATGCCGAATCACTCGCCAACTTCGTTCGAACCATGATGCCATCTCACCCCATCGCCCGAGACTTCGTCCGCTTCGCTGTTGACAGCGGCGTCATCCGCTTTGGCGCCTTTGTTACGAAGGCCGGGCGCGACACGCCCTATTTCTTCAATGCCGGGCTGTTCGACGACGGCACCAAGCTTGGTCGATTGGCGGCGTTTTACGCCGATGCGCTGCTCGCCAGCGGCATCGAGTTCGACATGCTGTTCGGTCCAGCGTACAAGGGCATTGGACTTGCCGCTGTGCTTGCTGTTGAGTTGGCCCGGCGCGGACGCAACGTGGGCTTCGCCTACAACCGCAAGGAGGCCAAGGACCACGGCGAAGGCGGCGCGCTTGTGGGCGCACCCATGACGGGCCGGGTGGTGATCGTGGATGACGTTATTTCCGCCGGCACGGCGATTGGTGAGTCCGTGCGTCTGATCCGTGGTGCCGGGGCGACGCCGGTCGCGGTGCTGATCGCATTGGATCGCCAGGAAAAGGCCGCGACGGCCGGCCAGACTTTGGAGGAATCCGCCGTGCAGCACGTGCAGGCTGTGCACGGACTACCGGTGGTGGCCATCGCCAACCTCGACGCCTTGCTCGAAGCGCTCGCCTTGATGCCCAACGCCGAGCTCGTGCAATGGTTGCCGAAGGTCAGGGAGTACCGTGAGCGTTACGGTGTTTCGGCGGCTTGACCGTTCTCGGGGGCGGATTTCCGAACACGGGCATGTCCAAGACGCATTGTCGCTATCTGGCGACGGATAAAGTGCTTTGCAATCAGATAGATGGCGCATCCTCTTCGCAGATGGTCGGGTCATGGCGACATCATGCCTTCAGAATCGCCCAGTGCGGATCTCAGATGAAGCGTGGAACAAGGGTGCTGCTTGCGTAACGTCATGATTTCAAAGGCCGACGAACATGCGGGCACGCAGGTTGCTAAGTCGAGGCTGGGCGGCGCTGTTGTTGCTGTCCGCAACTTCAAAAAAAGGAGCCTCGCATGACTACAAACTCCCGTCTTGGCAGAGTCATTCCAGCCACCGGCGCAACCGTGTTTTTGTTGGCCTTGGGCAGCGTTCGCAGTCAGGCTGTCGAACTCACGCAGGATAAGGCCGTGCCGCGGACAAGCCCTACGCAGTTCACGCGTGCGCGCAATGAGTCCGCCGAGCCATGGTGGCCACAGCGCGGGTTCCAAACCCATGTCGATGATGCGAGCATTGCCGCCAGCGTGACGGAAGCGCTTTTGAAGGATGAGAGCCTGAGGCGCCTGGACATCCGTGTGGAGGCGCGCAAGGGCGTGACGCGTCTGAGCGGTGCCGCACCGAGTGCGAAAGAGGCGGCGCGAGCGGTTCACGTGGCAAGCGCCACGCAGGGCGTGAGGCTCGTCATGAGTGACCTGCAAGTCTACGGCTGACGGACGCCAAGCCTCACGCAAGCCTGGACGCCGCGCGCCGTTCGCTCAGGTACCCCCAACGTAAGGGTTGCTGCGACGTTCATCGCCGAAGGTCGATTCCGGCCCGTGCCCGGGGATGAACACGGTGTCGTCACCCATGGGCCAGAGCCTTTGCACGATGCTTTCGATCAATTGCTTCTGGTTGCCGCGGGGAAAGTCGGTTCGACCGATGGATCCGGCGAACAGGACATCCCCGACCCAGCATCGTTGCGCCTGCGGCTGGTGAAAGACGACGTGCCCCGGTGTGTGGCCTGGGCAGTGGCGAACGTCAAAGCGCAGGCTTCCCAGCGTAAGGGTGTCGCCATCGTGGAGCCAACGATCGGGTGTAAAGGATTCGGCTTGCGAAAAGCCGAACATTTGGGCCTGCTGCGGCAGCATGTCGATCCAGAACTTGTCGTCCGGATGGGGGCCGATGATGGGCACGCCAGCGCGTCGCGCTGCAGGCGCCGCGGCGCCTGCATGGTCGATATGGGCGTGGGTCAACCACACGGCCTGCAACTCCACACCCTCGCGCTCGACGATGGCGAACACGCGCTCGAGATTGCCGCCTGGATCGGTCAACACGGCGTGCCCCGTCGCGTCATCCCACAACAGGCAACAATTTTGCTCAAAGGGCGTGACCGGAATAATGCGGTAATTCAGCATGGAGGCGAAGAGGTGTCGGACAACAAAGTTTCAAAATGGACAACAGAGTTTCGAAATCGCAGGGCCTGCGCGCGAGGGGGCTGACAACAGAGTTTCGAAAGGCGTTGATCCGTCTGAGCATTGTGCACGTGCCGCAGATTGCTGGCGGCAGCGCGCCTCAGGTCTGGCTTGCGCCGGTCGACCGGTGCCGCATACACAACGGCTGTATCCGGGGACCAGCGATGTCATCTCGCGCGGCCTTGACCTGCCAGGTCGGCCCGCACTGCCGCCAGATATTGCAATAACACAGGTTCGTCGGTTTGCGAACGGCAGAAGATCGGCCGAAGTAGGCATCGAGAGCGGCTTGCAGCGATGGCCGCAATGACGCGGTCAGGGGGCGCTGGCAGCATTGCTTCGTTGAGCACCGGCCACCTGTGCTTTGCCAGCGCGTTGACCCGTATCGCCAAGATGCTCGCGAGACAGACGCGAAGTGCCAGGCTTGCGCACCATCACATCGGAACTCCGGACACCGTGGTCGGGATCGCGCCTCGGCACATGACCTGATGCAGCGGCGGTCTCAAGCGGAGCGTGGAAGGGGCTGGCTTTGAACCCGTTTGACGCCTTCGAACCACACCATGCTGAGCAGAGCTGCCCCCAATGCCGCCAACAGCATGGCGGGCGGTGGCGCCGCGAAGTAAAACAGTCGGCTGATCACAGGCACACTCAACACAACGCCGAGCACAACCACCGTACCGGCGGCGATCCAGCCTAATTGCTTGTTGGCTTCGGGGCTCCCCGAGAGGGCGGTCCGGCCCCAGGCCCGGTTGGTATGGATCAAACCCAGGTTGGACAGCACCAGCACAACAAACGTCAGCGTCCGCGCGATGTCGTCGCGCTGGGCATCGGCCGGCAGCCAGTACCAGGCCCCCGCATATACCGCGAGCAGCAGCAGCAGCAGCCCAACGCCCTGCCAAAGTCCGCGGAGCATCACAGCCTTGTCGAACAGCTTCTGGTCCGCTCGACGTGGTGGAGCCTTCATGGCGTCAGGCTCTAGCGGCTCGGCCTCGAAGACCACCGAGCACGCCGGGTCGATGATCAGTTGCAGGAACAGGATGTGCACTGGCATCAGCAGCATCGGCCAGCCGAACAGCACCGGCACGAAAGACAGGCCGACGATGGGCATGTGCACCGCCACCACGAACACGATGGCCTTGCGCAGGTTGGCGAAGACGCGGCGGCCGTAGCGCACTGCCGTGACTAGCGACGAGAAGTCGTCATTCAGCAGCACGAGCGCCGCTGCCTCGCGCGCCACCTCAGTGCCGCGCGCGCCCATGGCCACGCCGATGTCGGCCGCCTTCAAGGCGGGCGCGTCGTTGACACCATCACCGGTCATTGCAACCACGTCGCCGCGAGCCTGGAAGGCCCGCACCAGACGAAGCTTCTGATCGGGCTGGACGCGGCAGAAAATGTGCGTTTCGCCCAGGCGCTCGGTCAGCGCTTCGTCGCTCAAGCCGGCAAGCTCAGTCCCCGTGATGACGGGGGCGTCGGTGCTCAGGCCCGCTTGTCGGGTGATCGAGACGGCGGTGGCCGGGTGGTCACCCGTCATCATCACTACACGGATGCCGGCGGCGTGACATTCGGCAATGGCTCCTGGCACGTCCGGCCGCACCGGGTCTTCCAGCGCGATCAGTCCGAGGAATTCGAAGCTGAAGTCGTGCTGCTGGTCGGGCAACTCACCTGACGGGAAGGTGGCACAGGCCACACCCAACACCCGCAGACCATCGCCTGCCATTGCATGGACCTGCTCGATTATGGCTGAGCCCTGCTCCGTATCGAGATGGCAGAGATCAACGATGGCCTCGGGCGCGCCCTTGGCGGCAATCAGCCGCTCGGCCTGGTCAGGCGACTGCCACACACGTGACATGGCCAGCATCTCGGGCGACAGCGCGTATTCGTCCAACAACGTCCAGTTGCTGTGCAGATGCTCGGTATCTGCCAGGAGGCGCTTGCCGACCTCCCCGATGGCGGTCTCCATGGGATCGAAAGCGCGGCGGTGACTGGCCAGCACCGCGTATTCCAGAACGCCGTGCAGTTCCTCCTGCAATGGGCCTGTTCTGGCGGCCGCCGTGTCAAATGTCGCCTGCGGCGTCCAAATGCGCCGCACGGTCATGCGATTGGCCGTGAGCGTGCCGGTCTTGTCGACGCACAGCACTGTGGTGGCACCCAGCAGTTCCACCGCCGGGATGCTGCGTGCCAAGACCTTCTCGCGTGCCAGGCGCCAGGCGCCCAGGCCGAGGAACAACGTCAGCACTACCGGAAGCTCTTCCGGCAGGATGGCCATGGCCAGTGTCAGACCTGCCAGCACGCCGGGCAGCCAGTCATCCAGTGCGATCCAGTAGGCGATCGCCAGCGCTGCGGCCAGCGTCAGGCCAACCAGTGCAACTACTTTGACGACCCTGCGCGTCTCTTGCTGGATCGGCGTAGTCTCTACGACGATGCCCGCAAGCGATTGACCGATGCGACCCAGGGCGCTGCGTTCGCCGGTAGCCACGACTGTACCGTGCGCCGTGCCGCGCGTGACCAGCGTGCCGGAGAAAACCTGACATTTGTCCGCGCTCTCCGGCGGCGTGCCTCGCTGGCCACCGTCCACGGGCCCTGCGGCGGCCTCTTTCACGACGGGTTCCGACTCCCCGGTCAGCAGCGATTCATCGACGGCGAAGTTCGAGGCCTTGAGAAGTTGCATGTCTGCTGGTACGCGGTCGCCCTCTGCAAGCAGGACCATGTCGCCCACCACCAGATCACGGGCTGCGATATGCATCGGTGCACCGCCCCGCAGGGCGAGGGCACGCGGGCTCGAAAGGTCGCGCAGCGCTTCCAGCGAACGCTCACTGCGCCGCTGCTGTACGAAGCTAATGCCCATCACCACGAAGACGAAGCACAGCAGCATCAGCGCTTCCTGCCTTTCGCCCAGCAGCATGTAGATGGCACCGCAGGCCAGCAGCAGGAGAAACATCGGTTCGGAACCGACCTCACGCACCAGTCTCAGCACGCTGCGCGGCTTGGACACTGGCAATTCGTTCGGGCCGTTCTTGGCCAGGCGCAGGCGAGCCTCGGCGTCGCTCAGCCCAGCAGCGACCGCAGGCGTCTCGCGTACCTGAACGACGGTATCCATCAGCTGGCGCGCACGGCCGTTCCTGCATGGTCCAGATCGGGCCGGCGCCACGGGTCCACGTGCGTCATCAGTTTCAGCACACGGTGCCGCTGCGGGACGCGCTTTCGCGCTTCAACGGCAATGTCGTGCCCGGCCTCAACGCTGATGGCCGCATCGACCTCGATGTGCGCGTCGACGACGATCATGTCGCCCATCTTGCGCCTGCGGATGTCGTGCACGCTCTCGACACCTGGAGTGTCCACCAGCGTCTTGCGGATCGCAGTGACCTCCTGTTCGTCCACCGACCGGTCCATGAGGTCGTGCATCGCGTCCCAGCCGAAGCTCCAGCCCATCTTTGCGACCATGAAGCCGATGATCAATGCGGCGATCGGGTCGAGGATGGGGTAGCCCGCCAGGTTGCCGATGATGCCGCTGCCGACCACCAGCGACGAGGCTGCGTCTGACCGTGCATGCCATGCGTTGGCCACCAGCATGCTGGACTTCACCCGTTTGGCCACGGAAAGCATGTAGCGGAACAGAAGTTCCTTAGCGACGAGCGCGCCGCTGGCTACCCGCCGCCGCCCGCCGGCGCCATAGCGACGCATCACCAGCGCCATCAGCGCCAGGATGCCGCCCTCGCCGTCGTTGTCTGCGCGCAGGACCAGGGCGACGCACTTGATGCTGACCATCAGCACCAGGGCCCAGAAGATCAGCGACAGGCTGCCGAGGACGTTCTGCGGGTTGAAGGTGACTCCGGTGGCGTTGCTGAACGCGCTTTGGAAAGCGTACAGAGGGCTGGTGCCGATGTCTCCGTACACGATGCCCAGAGCGCCAAGGCTGAGCCCGAGGCGACCGGTCTGCGGGCGATGTTCCATAGCGTCGGTCAGCGTTGTCGAGGTGATGCGGATCCTACGTCCAGAGCGCCCATAGCGACATGCGGCGCGCTCAGGGCAAGAAACGGTCGCCGACCCTGCTCTCGGTGACAAAGTGACGCGGCTGCACCGTGTCGTCACCGAGGCGGTGGCGCAGCGGTCCCACGTAGCACACGCGTCCAAGGCGAGTTAGCAACCCATCAGCCAAACGGTCGATCGACGGATCAGTCGGACGTGCTCGGACTTCAAAAAGCTAGGGTTGGTGGACTCTATTTGTTCAGTCCGCCGCTTACGGCGTAACGGTTTGCCTCCTGTGTCCGGACGGCAATGGACATGGCGGGTGCTCAGGGCTTCGGTACCCGGCCCCGGTCGCGCAGCATGCCGATGATCAAGTAGGCAGACACCAGGACGAGCAGTGCCGCCGATGCGGCCTGGCCATAGGCGGCGAGCCCCTGCACCTGCGGCCGCGGCGCAAACCCAAGGGCGGGGTCGATGCGACGCGCGCTCCAGTTCATCCTCGGCGAGCGGCCACTTGCCCTCGGCGGCGAGCAACTGCGCATCCAGGTGGTGCGCCCGCGCCGAACCCGGCTGCGCGGCCAGCACATGTCTTCGCGGACCGACCGGCCCGAGTCGATCCGTGGCCACCGGTCGAATCAGCTCATTTACGCGCTTTTTACGCGGGCAGGGCCAATTTTTACACGGCCTTTACGTCGCGAATCCTAGACTTGCTCCTGTTGATCCATCCCATGGGAGAAAGCCGATGACCGATCTACTCTGGCTGGGCCTCAGCGCCGCGATGTTCACCGCCACCATCCTGCTGGCGGCCGGCTGCGCGCGCCTGCAAAAAGGAAAGTGACATGAACGCCTTGTATCTGCTCGGCGGGGTCGTGACCCTGCTGCTGTTCGTCTACCTGGGCTGGGCCCTGGTACGCGCGGAGGATTTCTGATGACCTCCGCATTCGTCGTCACCTTGTTGGCGCTGTTCGCCGCGCTGGCGCTGGTCTCGCGCCCGCTGGGCCGCTATATGGCGACGCTGGCCGAAGGCCACCTGCCCGCCGCCCTGCTGCGCCTGGAGACCGGCCTGCTGCGCGCCGCCGGCGCCGACCCCGAGCGCGAGATGGGCTGGCGCAGCTACGCCGTGGCCCTGCTTGTGTTCAACCTGCTCGGCGTCGTGGCGGTCTACGCCCTGCAGCGCCTGCAGGGAATGCTGCCGCTCAATCCGCAACATTTCGGCGCCATCAGCCCCGATTCGTCGTTCAACAGTGCGGTGAGCTTCGTCACCAACACGAACTGGCAGGGCTATGCGGGCGAGAGTGCCATGGGCAACCTGGTGCAGATGCTCGGCTTCACGGTGCAGAACTTCCTGTCGGCGGCGACCGGCATCGCCGTGGCCTTCGCCCTGATCCGCGGCTTCGCCCGCCGCAACAGCGCCACCATCGGAAACTTCTGGGTCGACGTCACGCGCATCACGGTCTACGTGCTGCTGCCGATCGCCTTCGTGATGGCCCTGTTCCTCGGCA
>JABBOE010000194.1 GCA_019351955.1 Pseudomonadota bacterium | reverse complement strand
TCCAGTAGAGCTGTGGATTGATTGCAATCACCGCGTCCACATGTACTTGTAGTGCGGCGCGCATGCCAACCCACGCCCCGGCACACAAGCCAGCCAACATCACTTGGCGGTGGCCGTCACGGCGCAGCGCTGAGGTGACAGCAAGCGTTTCGGCAATGCAATGATCGTCATACGGTCGGCCCGGCGCGTGACCAAGGTCCGGGCTTTCACCCCAGCCACTGAAGTCCAGCCGAACCGTCGCGTAGCCGCGGACATTGAGCTCACGTGCATATTCGACCCAACACCGGCCTGGGCCAACATGTGGCTCGGAACCCGAGTTGAGAAACACCACCACACCCTTTTCCGCTATCGAGACTGGCCTCCCACACACACCAATCAGTCCCAGCTCGCTCAACGCGCGAACTTCCTCGACAAGTTGACCACCGCTCCAACTGATTTTCGTCGACGCGCCCGCCGCCGGAACAGCGGTAGTCTGCCGCGGAGTTGATGCGTCACCGATCCAGCCGGTGATGACGTCGAGTATGTCGATCGGTACCGTGGCGCCCTCGGTCGGCGTATCGAGTGCCGTTTCCGCGCCATCCAGCGCGTCAAGTCGGACGTCTCCTCCGGCATCGGTCAGGTACTTCGCCAGCTTGTCGCAGGCATGGTCGGTACGTGCGACCAGGAGCATGCGCGCAGAAGGGATCGGCTCCAGTTTTTCCAGATTGATTTGGGCAATCTCGGCGCCGGTTTCAGGCGACACGACGGTGCCGGCATAGATAACAGTGCCATCAGCCACCGGACGGCCAACGCTGTTGGGAACCGCCAACCCCAACATGCGCATTTCCTTCATGTAACGTTTACCAGAAATGATGGGGGCCCACGCAACAATGCGATCGGCCCCCACCGCATTGGCCTCCTCCAACGCAAGCGTTGCCCCCATGCGCAAGCCAATCAGGGTGATTTCCTGCACGCCCATGGCGCGCGCCTCGGTGACCGCATGCGCCACGCTCTGTCGCCATGCCATGACTCTGTCGCCATCCCAGCTCTCACCGGCCGAATCGCCATGACCATCGTAATCGAAGCGAAGAACACCATGACCACGGGCAGCCAGCATTTCGGCGAGTACGCGCAGTGTCCGGTGTGCGGTCCAGTATTCGTAACCAATGGCTGGCGCAATCACGATGCCTGATTTCGGCGCGCCATCGCGGCGCGCTGTCCACCACCCCAGCAAGGGGCGCTCCACTGGCCCAAACCAGCGCGCCGTGCTGTCAACGAAAAGGGGGTTCCCCATGCTTTTCAGCGTAGTGGAGTTCGCTTCGTCCATCAATCGGGCGCGGCACGGCGCTTGAACCGAAGGACCGGTCGCTCGATCGCGACGAATGCGAACGCAGCGATCGCAAACGAGATGATTCCTACCAGAGCGATGAATGTCATGTCCGCAATGATCGACTGCGCGGCACCTATGTGGATGGCATGTGCGGCCGCGTAGTGCACGAGCACGTACTTTACCGGGACGTGCACGATGTAGATCGCGTAGCTGTACCTGCCGATCAGGCGCAGCGCCGGGTGAGCCAGCCAGCGTCGCCAGCCCAGCGGAGTCGTGGTGGCCGATTCGGCGACCAGCCAGGCGAACACGATGGCCAGCAGCGAATAGCCCACTGTCTGTACCAACCACTCGAATCGACTCAGGCCGTGGGCGTAGAACATGACACAGCCAAGTCCAATGCAGGCGCAAACCATGATTGGCTTGCGCACGCGCCGGAAAACCTCTCGACTCCGTTCGCCATGTTGCGAAATCGCCACCAGCGCACCAAACGCGAGCGCATCGGCGCGCGTGATTGTTGCCTCATACATCCAGATGCCGGGCACGCCTGCCCAATGCATTGCAATGCGTGAACCGAGGGCGACGAGCACGATGCAGCCACATGTCCAGGCGAACCTGCGCAGATGCATCGTCATGGCCAGCGCCGGCCACACCAGGTAGAACTGCTCCTCGACCGCCAGCGACCAGAAATGACCCATGGGCACCACCGGATGCCTGGTCAGCAAATCGCCCCAGTTCGATAGATAGAGCCAGAATGGAAGCTGGTCACCAAAAGGTACCGCAGCCAGTGGCATGAACAGCGGAATCAGGAGGAACCGACCGATCAGGAACAGGTAGTAGAGGGGAAAGATGCGCAAGGCCCTGCGCGCGTAGAACGTACGCAGGGCATGCAACTTGCCGCGATTGCGCAGCAGAATGCCCGTGATGAGAAAGCCGGATAGCACGAAGAACAGCTGTACGCCGATCCAGCCGGCATCAACAACAAAGGTCCACAACTTGTCGAAAAAAGTGGCATCGGCCTCAATGCCGGTCGTGTTGTGCAAAAGCACGGCGATAATTGCCAGCCCGCGCAGCCCATCGAGTGCAGGCCAGTGCACCTGATTCGTCGAAGCTGTTCGCACTTTGACTGACATACCCTCGCTCATGTACGGGCACGACGCAATGCGTCCAGGAGTTCTTCCTCCAGTATCGGGTGCGACCACAAGGGCGTGAAAGTATGGTCGATTCCATCCAGAATGCGTAGCGACAGCGCACCGCTCCGTTGCAATCGAGCAAGCACGTCGCCAGCACGCTCGCGCAGCAGGACAAGGCCGGGCTCACTGGCACAGAACAGAAACGTCACGGCGATTCCGCGCTCCGTCAACTGGAGGAGCGATATTCCCGGGTCGTCTCGGAACACGACACCCACTCGCCGCAGCCATCGTTTCGCAAGGGCTTGCAGGCTGTTGCGCGCACGCACACTGAAGGTCACCGTCAGGCGACGCAGCGCATCGGCGTCGCGTACCTTGCTGCGCAGCTGCTTCCATCCCCGCGAGCTGCGCAACATCTCCTGGTAACGAGCCGTCTCTGCCGCTGCCTGATAGGGTGAAGTGGTATCCGGTACGCCAGGCGCACCAGGATTGATCACCACCACACCGCGCAATCCCTGGCCAGCATGGGCTGCGCGCCATGCGTAATAGCCACCCGAGCACAATCCGGCGAGATGCACTTCGTCAGCGCCCTCTCCGTTACACCACTGGATCATCGCCTGTATGTCATTGAGAGCGTGCTCGTGATAGACGAGATTCTCAACCAGACCGGCATGTGGCGGGCTGTCTCCGATACCGCTGAGATCGGCGCGTACCACCATCATGCCAAGCTCGGCAGCAAGACGGCGCGCCATCGGAACATGCAACCGGTTGGGTCCGATGCGCCGAACGCAACCTGCGTTGAGAAGAACCAGCGCACTCCTGGGCCTGCCTTCGAGAGGGCGCGTGACCATGGCCCGGATGCCCCCCTGCATGACAACGGCGTGCTCGAAAACGTCACCCAGTTGCGCATGGCTGAATTTCGCAAGGGCTGGTGCCGATGGCACCGCATCGAGCGCAGGACGCGCGCCAGCAAAGGCGATCGTTGCCGCGATGATTTCAACGGGAATCTCGGTGCGATGAGGATCGAGCACCATTTCCGCATATCCGGGAAGGCGGCAGTACTCGACGTCCGCGCCGAGTTCCCGCAGGTGCGCGGCCCATTTGGCGCCAACGGCGAGATCCTGCCGATCTAGCACGAGTACAGCCGGTGCGGGCGATTGAGCCATGTTTTCAAGATCGATCTGCGCCAGCACTTCACGAGTCGCCGCGGTGAGCGGAAACCCAAGCACCTCCTGCACATCCCCATCCACTATGCGTCCCGATGCAGCCGGGGGGAGGGCAAGCGCAAGTTGCAACGCACGCATTTCACGCATCCAGCGCCGCCCAGATACCACGGGCGCGATCGCGGCGACACCAGCAACATCACGTCGACCAGCCGCGCAAAGAACGGCAAGCAAAGCGCCAAGTCGCACGCCAGCGAAGACCAAGCGGCTGGCGCCATTGGCTCGCAACGCGTCTGCGGCCGCGTCGATGCTTGCGATCCAGCGCTCAATCCGCTGCGGATCGAGATCACACCCCGCACTGTCTCCAGTGCCATCCAGATCGATCCGAGCTGCAGCGACTCCGGCTGCGGCCGCGTCAATGGCCAGATGCCGCAGCGCTCGATGGGCGCACACTGCCTCAAAGCCGAATGGCGGTACGATCACGAGGCCGACGCCCGTATCAATCGGCGCAGCGGTGCGGTGAAGCCACGCAAACCACGGGCGCTCTTCGGAGCCGAGGTATACCGGCTCCCCATCAGAAGGCTCGTCTGGCGCAACAGGGATCATCAGGTCAGGTCGAATCGGGCTCGAGTCTCGGCGTTGAGTGCGGTAACCGTTCCGCGTCTGGATGTCTCACGAGATTCCTCGCGGCGCAGGCGCAGGACTCGAGGCCGCCCCGGAACCAGATGGAAGAATCCATCGTCAGCAATGAAGCCCGGAGCATCAATGGCAACTGACTGCGCGAAGCGCATGCAGCCAAGAGTCAGCAGATATCCGCCGGCGGTTGCATCCGCAACCACGACCACCTGCAAACCGACATCAGGTTCACGCGTGCAGGGCAAACCCTGCGCAAACCAGTGCGTCTCGGCAAGGACGCCTTCGCCGGAAACGAGGGCTGCGTACAACACATTCGCGGAGGCCGGACCGAACCGGTAGGCGAACGAAAGATCGACGAAACCGTCGAACAGATCCGTCACTGCCAGTTCGACCGCGGCATGTCCAGGCACCACTACATCACACGATCCCTGCCCGACAACAACTTCACCGTCTTGATACAGCACCACCTCGACGCATCCGACCATCGCCTCGCGGCGGTCGTTGACGATGTGTAACGCCAGGCCGTTGACGCCCTCATCGCTGATTGACATGGCTACTGGCGCAAGAGCATGTCGTAACGGATGGAAACTCGGCTTGGGCACGCCGTGCGCATCGATCACACCCCAGCCTGCGCCAGGCCAGAGGTCGCGCAGAAACCAGACCAGGCCACCGCGCGTAGGCGAGCGAGCACGGCGCCAATCGGAAAATGTCCGCGCCATCACTTCGCCGGTGACGACCCGGCCAAGCTCGATGTAGCGTTCGTGATCGACGGCGCGAAGTGTTACCGGATCGATCCCAAACAGCCGCCGCACGTAGTGATCGCGCACATCGTCGAAATCCCAGCCGGCACCCAGGTCGCGCGGCGAGCGCGCCTTCCATGCCGGATGGTGGACGCGCAGCGCCGGGCCGCCCGGCAGACCGCTGTCATGCGGGATGTTCGCGAATGCCAGGCATTCCGAGGCGAACACCACCTCGCTGCG
>JABBOE010000035.1 GCA_019351955.1 Pseudomonadota bacterium | reverse complement strand
TCGCACGCGTCCTTTCCTCTACATAGCGGCACAAATGTGGCGTTCTTGATGGGTAGAGGTGGCTCGGCGAAACTGAACACGGCGGTAAGTGGGTAGGCTGCTCCTCTGGGCGATGCATTCGCCCGACAGATCAGGAGCAGACATAAGCAAGAGGATCCGCCGCAACCACTCGCCGGGGTTCAAGGCCAAAGTGGCCTTTGCGGCGATGAAGGACGACAAGACGATCGCCGAGATCGCCCAGCAGTTCGAAGTCCACCCCACGCAGGTCACCGAGTGGCGTTGGCAGTTGCTCGACCGCGCCGCCGACGTGTTCGGCTCGGGCGGTGCGGCGGCGGTGGCCGCGCCGAGCGTGGACATCAAGGTGCCGTACGCCAAGATCGGGCAGCGGGCGCTGCTGGTTCTGGGTCGTCATAGGTGTCCTCGAAGTGCACGCAAATCCGTGCACCTCGTGTAGCGACTGCAGACCCAGCCTGGCCGCCACCGCGCCGTCGCGTGCGGCCCTCTCAAAAACGAGGCCCTTTGGCGAGGCCCCCTCAGTTGTATCCTCGGGTTACGGCTGAATTGCCCATCGGCTCATTACGCGTCGGCTGCTCCAAAACGGGCACGCCTTCGGCTACGCGGGCAGCGTGGTCGCCCACACCATCGACGTTTGCGCAACCACCATGCCATTACGACGCCTCACCCTGACGGGACGTCCCCGTCGGACACGATTTGGGGTGGCAGCCGGAATCTTTGCCGCCGCTCTCGCGCTTCGGTTTGCGCTGCTCCCGGTCGATGCCAGCGCGGGATTTTTGACGTTCTACCCCGCCGTGGTGCTGGTGTTCTACCTCTGCGGAACCGGCCCCGGATTGTGGGTGCTCGCGCTCAGTGCACTGAGCGGGTTCTACATCTTTTACCCACCCTTCTGGTCCTGGGTCATCACGCCCGCCTCCGCCTTCACGACCGTGTCGTTCGTCGTCTCATCGCTGGTCATCGGATTGGTGATACGCACGCTGCAGAGGACAAACAAGAGCCTGGCCCAAGCGCTGGCGCACGTGGAACTGAGCGATGCCCGGTGGAAAGCCCTGGTCACGGACCAGACAGACGTCATCGCTCGATTTGACGCGCAAGGGGTCGTTCTTTTCGCCAATGACGTCGCCCAGCGTCTGTTCGGTCCGGCAGCCCGCCGCTGCACAGAGGGGGGCTGGAAGCAGGCCGTGCATCCAGAAGACCTTCCCCAGGTCCTGGTGGGACTCGCGGCGCTGACGCCGGCCAACCCGCAGGTCCGCTTTGACTGCCGGGTTGTCGACGTGGAGGGCGCGGTTCACTGGGTCGACTTCGTCGACCACGCGTTCTATGACGCGTCGGGCAAGCTGCTGGAAATTCAAAGCATCGGGCGCGAGGTGACCCAGCGCAAGATGCTGGAGGAGAACCTGACCAGGGCCGAGGCCGAACTGCGCGACCTGTACGACAACGCGCCCTACGGGTCCTACTCGCTGGACGCGCAGGGCAATTTCCTGCGTGTGAACAAGGCCGTGGAAGACCTGCTGGGCTGCCCCGCAGCGGCGATGCTGCACACATGCGGACCGCGCGATTTCGCGTCACCGGATAGTCAGCGCATCTTCGACAGCAACTTCCGGCAGCTCGTCGACGAGAACCTCTCGCATCCTCACGAGCTGGACCTGTTCAGCACCACCGGCGTCTTGCGTCATGTACGCATCCATGCCACTGCAATACGCGATGCGAAAAGTGCCTTCGTACAAACACGCTCGGCCATGGTCGACATCAGCGAGCTGAGCGCGGCCCGGCAGGCGCTGGAGGCTGTCGTACGTGAGCAGCATGCCATGCTGAACAACGACCTCGTCGGCATCGTCAAATTGCGCGAGCGCAACGCCATCTGGGTCAACCCGGCCCTCGAACGCCTGTTCGGCTATGCGCCTGGCGAAATGCTCGGCAGTTCTTCCCGGATTCTCTACCCGGACGACGAGTCGTACGCGCAGTTCGGTCGACACGCTTACCCTCTTCTGCGGGTGAAGGGAACATACCGTACGCAGGCTCAACTGGTGAAGAAGACGGGAGAGTCCATTTGGGTCGATATCAGCGGAGCCATGCTCTCGCCTGAGCACGAGGAATCGCTTTGGATGATGTTGGATATCACCCCAATGAAGATTCACGAGCAGCGAATCGAGGCCATGGCGTATCACGACGCACTGACGGGATTGCCGAACCGAACACTGCTCGTTCAGCTTCTGGAGCGGGAACTCGCGGCCCGCAAGCGGCTGGACAACCTTCTGTGCGTGTGCTTCATCGACCTCGACGGATTCAAGCCCATCAACGACACCCACGGCCACGAAGCTGGCGATGCAGTGCTGAAAGTCGTCGGAGAGCGCCTGCAGGAAAGCGTGCGCGGCAACGATATCGTGGCCCGCCTCGGGGGCGACGAGTTCGTCGTCGTGCTTACACACCTGCCGGTCGTTGTGGTTGTGCGCGATACGCTGCAGCGCCTCCTGGCGCGGCTGCGTATGCCGATTGTGCTTCAGGGCTGCGCCGTGGTGAACATCTCAGCCAGCCTTGGAATCGCGCTTTGCCCGCAGGATGGGCAAAGCGTGCAAGAGCTTTTGCGGTGCGCGGACGAGGCAATGTATGAAGCGAAGGGGGCCGGCGGCAACAAGATGTGCTTCTACGCGGAGGTGGCTTGAAAGGCGCCAGGCACGTGCAATGACGGCGATTGACGAGGGCGCGACGGCGCGCATGCGCTGGAAGAAGCGCTCACTTGCCTCGTCGCTTCACAAACCCGCGGTCTTGGATGGCCCTCAGCAAGCTCGAGCCACTGTCTCCTCGCACGGCATCCAGGACCTTCGCCCAAGGCCTGTACGGCTGGGTTCCGCGCACATCCTTCGGTGGCGCCTTCGCGTAACGGCCTACGGCAAAGGCCTGGGCCGCGCCTGGATATGGCCGATATCACCGACGTGCCGTGCGCTCGCGGCAACACCCAGGGACTCTTGGCAACGCCGGGCCTGTTGTTGCGGCGCTGGATGATGGCCTGCAGTTCATTTCCCCGGCCATTGGCGAGACCTTCGACGCCACGCAATTTATGAGGCCCGTTGCCGATAGTCCATGCCCATGCACTATCGGCAACGGGGCAATGCATAAAAGCCTCGCCGAAACGTGGCGTTGCGCGTCTTTTGATGGTCCGGACCAAATCAAACAAGCGAACCCAGGGCGCATCACAGCGCCCCCGGTTCGCCTCCAGCACGGCCAAGTTCAGGACCGAGGCGACTCAGTGCGCACCGAAGCCCGGGCCCCCCAATCGCCAAGGTTCCGACTCTGGTCCATCTCTGTTTGGGGCAACATGGCTTGCCAAGGCCATGTACCAGTTCGAGAGCCTGGCGGTAAGCTTTGGCAAACCAACCCGGAGACCGCATGCGCTTCATCCACGCCGCTGACATCCATCTTGACAGCCCGCTCACTGGCCTGAGCGCGTACCAGGACGCCCCTGCGGAACTGCTTCGCACGGCCACACGCGACGCCTTCGAAAATCTGGTCAGCGTGGCCCTTGAAGAACGGGTCGATTTCATGGTCATCGCGGGCGATCTTTACGACGGCAGCTGGCGCGACTTCAACACCGGTATCTTTTTCTCTGGCCAAATGGGCCGCCTGCGGCAAGCCGGCATTCCGGTCTATCTCCTTTATGGCAACCACGACGCCGAAAGCGAGATGACCCGACGGCTCGCACTGCCGGACAACGTGCATGCGTTCTCGGCGAGCAAGGCGGAGACGTTCAGACACCCTGACCTTCAGGTAGCTCTGCACGGGCGCAGCTTCAAGGTTGCCGCAACAACGGAGAACCTCGTCCACACCTACCCCGAGCCCATCCCGGGATGGCTCAATATTGGCGTTTTGCACACCGCGCTCGAGGGCAACACAGCGCACGCCAATTACGCCCCGTGTACGGTAGCGGAATTGCATGCCAAGGGCTACGGGTACTGGGCGCTGGGCCACGTGCACGACCACCAGCAATGGGGCGGCGCATCGACGATTGCCTATCCGGGCAACCTGCAGGGTCGCCATATCCGGGAGACGGGGCCGAAGGGTGCGTTAATCGTGACGGCCCAAGGGCAGGACATCCAGTCGGTCGAGCGCGTCATCGTGGACGTGCTTCGCTGGGCTGCACTCGATGTGGACGTCTCGCACGCCAGGACGCTCGCCGAGGTCGTCCAGTGCGTGGGGCTTAGCCTCGAAGCATTGGCCTCCAGCACCGAGGGTTCCCTGACCTTGGCGGTGCGGGTGAGGCTGACAGGAAGCTCTCCCGCCCATGGCCACTTGTTTGGGCTTGATAGTCAGCTGCGCGCCGAAATCCTCAACCAGGCCGCATCCATCGCGCCAGGGCGTCTGTGGATTGAGAAAGTCAAGCTGGAGACGCAACCCGTTGAGCAGCCTGTCCAGGTCGCTGCACGCGCCGACGCCGTCGCGGACTTGCAATCCATCCTGTCCACTGCGGAAGGTGACCCCGAGTTTCTCCAGTCGCTGCGCGACGATTTGATGCAAATGGTCGGTAAGCTGCATTTGGATGTCCTGCATGCCCTGCCACAACTGGAGGCGATTCGAAACGGCGATGCCCAAGGCCTCGTGCGCAGCATCGTGCCATCCCTCGTGGCCCACGTTGCCAAGGCGGAGTGAGGGGTATGCGAATCCAGCGAATCGACCTCATCCGCTATGGCAAATTCACGGGTCGCCGCGTCGAATTGCCACAGCGTGCTCACGACATCCACGTCATTGTCGGCCCCAATGAAGCGGGCAAGTCCACCCTGCGCTCAGCCATCGTGGACATGCTCTATGGATTGCCGATGCGCTCCGCCCATGCATTCCTGCATCCGCTGCCCGAGCTGCGGCTGGGCGGCCTGCTTGAGCAGGACAACAACATCCTGGAGTTCCACCGCGTCAAGGCCAATAAACAAACCCTTCGCACGCCACAAGACGCGCCACTGACGGACGGGGCCTTGGGCGGGTACCTCGGCAACACGGACCGGGAATTCTTTTTGCAGATGTTCAGCCTGGACCATGAACGACTGGTCAAAGGCGGCGCGGCGATTTTGTCGGCGTCGAGCGACCTCGGCCAGATTCTGTTTCAGTCCGCGGCCGGAATCGCATCGCTCGGTGACATCCGGGAAGCGCTCGAGACGGAGGCCGGCAAACTCTGGGGGCCTCGCAAAGCAGGAGACCGCGCCTATTACCAGGCACTCGAGGCCTTCGAGGCAGCCACCAAGACGCTCAAGGACGCCACGGTTCGCGCCAAGGACTGGTCCGATGCCCAGAGCAAGCTTGCCGAACTCGACAGCGAACTTGTCGGCGCCAGGCAGCGCCACACCGCGCTCAAGCAACGGCGCGGGCAGTTGAATCGGGTCCTCGCAGTGAAGCCGTTTTTGCTGGAGCTCGACCAGCTGCGCCTTCTGCTCGATGCCCACGCGCATACCCCGTCCCTGCCCGAGAGCAGCGCGACGACCCTGGCCGATGCGGAACAGAAGGCGGCCGTTGCCGCGAGCGAAGTCAAGCACCACGCCGAGGCGGAGGAGGCAGCCCAGACGGCGCTTGCGGCGCTGCATGTCGAACGCAATCTTCTGGATCACGGCGCAGAAATCGTTGAGCTGAACAATCAGCGCCTGCAGTACCGCGCCTATCCGAACGATATTGCGCGGCGGCAAGCCGAGGTGGACGCGCAGTGGCAGGTGGTGGCGGCACTGGTGCGGGAGATGGGATGGGCTGACATGGATGAGAAAGCCCTTCGAGCACGCATGCCCACCGCCATGACGCGTTCGAGCCTGGCGCATCTCATCGCAAGGCATGGCGTCCTCCAGGAAAAGCGACAAGCCTCCCAAAAAGCATGCAAGGCCAAGGCCAGGGAACTCGATAGGGCGCAGGCGGAACTGGACGGGCTGCCGGCGGGACAAGCACCAGTCGAACTGGTCGTGGCCTTGACGGCCGCCCAGAGTCTTGGCGATTTCGAGGGCATCTTGCGTGAGCGGGAGACTCTTGTTGCGCAGCGCAAGTTGGAAGCCGAGTCGGCCCAGCTCGCCCTCCACCCCTGGCAAGGACAGCCCGAGACCTTGCGGTCTATGGCGCCGCCCTCCAGGGAGACCATCCAGGCCCTGGTCCTGGCCCAAAACCAGGATGAAGCCGAAACCAGGGCCACAGCCAAGCGCGTCGCCGAGCTTGAAGCCGAGGCGGATACGCTGAAGCTCGATATCAAGCAGCTTCTCGACACACGCCATCCGGTCACGCGCGAAGAGGTCTTGCATGCGCGCCAAACCCGGGACAAAACCTGGACCAGCCTGAAATTGCAGCCCGGGCGTATCGTCGATGCCACGCCCCAGTTCGAGCGTGAAATGGCCGAGGCTGACGCGCTGGCCGATAACCGGCATGACACGATTCAGGACGCAAGTACCCTTCAAGCCAAACAAGTCCAACGTGAGCGAACCGCGCTCGCCATGCACAGCGCACAGTCGGCCTTGAAGGCGCTGCGCGATGGCGTTCAGGAGCGCCAAGCCCTATGGGAGTTGCAAGCGCAGCGCTGCGGGCTCCCGCCGCTGTCCTTTCAGTCGATGGGCAGTTGGTTCGATGCGCGAAGCCGAGCGTTGGAGTTAATGGACGCGCTGACGTCCGCCACGCAGTCGCATGTGGCTCAGCAACAGGCCATCGAGCATGCAAGAGCCGAGTTATCCCTGACCATGCAGTCTCTGGGCATGTCGGTTCACGAGGACTCACTCCGCGCACTCATGGTGCAGGCTGAGACCCATTTGAATGCCGTCACGCAAGCTCTTGGGCAGCGCCAAACGGTCATGCGGCAAATTGGTGATGCCACCCGAGACCTTGAGTCCCTTCGTCTGGAGCAAGACAGCGACCAAACGGCCCTCGATGCATGGACGCTGCAATGGACAGCGGCCTTAGAGAAGGCTGGATTTGCGCAGTCGGACGTGACGGCCACCGTTGAGAGCTCGCTTCAAATCCTTCAGAAAATTGACTCAGGCCTGGACCTGATACGCAAAACCCGGGTGGAGCGCATCGAGACGATGCGAGCCGACCTTGCAGCCTTTGAGCAGGCCGCCAAGGCGCTCGCGGAACAATCTGCCGCAGACCTTGCTGCCCAGCCTCCCGAGGCAATCGCTCAGGAGCTCGACCGCAGGCTGCGCACGGCCCAGGAAGCCGAGAAGGAACATCGCCGACTGCGCGCCGCATTGGAGGTTGCCAAGCAAAGCAAAGCTGGCGCTCAGGCACGTGTCGAGCAGGCGAACGCTGCCATCCAGCCGATGTTCGAGCGCACAGGAGCTGCGACTCACGAGGAACTTCGCGCTGCCATTTCTGCATCGGACGAATGCAGGCAGCTCTTGGCGCGGCATGCCAAGGCGGAGGACTCGGTACGAAAGCTCGGCGAAGGCATGAGTCTGGACGCCCTGAGAACGGAGTCCGACTCCATTGACGCGACCGCCGCTACGGCAGAGCTGAGCGACCTGGACCGGAAGGAGGAAGACCTGTTGAGTCAAGACCGGGAGCTGTCTGCAGCCAAGCAGGACGCCAAGACGCGGCTATCCACCATGGCGGGTAGCACTGGAGGCGCGATAGCTGAAGCGAAGAGGCAGGAGGCGCTGGCGGGGATGGTGGATGCGGTCGAGCAGTATGTGAGACTCCACACCGCAGGCCGCCTTCTGCGCTGGTCTATCGAACAATACCGCGAGCTCAAACAGGGCCCCATGCTTGAGACAGCCAGCCGAATCTTTGCGCGACTGACGCTGGGCTCGTTCGAGCGGCTGTCTGTTGATTTTGAGAGCGAACCGCCGAAGCTGCTGGGGCGCAGGCAGAGCGGCGAGTCGGTGGGCGTTGATGGTCTGAGCGACGGCACGCGCGACCAGCTCTATCTCGCGCTACGCCTGGCAGCGCTGGACCTGCATCTCGCGCAATCGCACGCGATGCCGTTCATTGCCGATGACCTGTTCATCAATTACGACGATGCAAGGTCTAAGGCGGGGCTGGAAGCCTTGGGGGAGCTCTCGACGAAGACGCAGGTCGTTGTGCTGACGCACCACGACCATCTGCTGCCAGCGTTCCGCGATGCCTTTGGACGCGATGTGAACGTGGTTGAGCTTTGAATGTTCGAGGAGGACGCCTGCCCAATGCGGTGTGCTGCTCGCACAGTCCGGACTTCCAACAGTCATCCTCACGACATAAGCCAAGGCCCGGTTGCAGATCGGTGATTGCGCATGCTAAAGCTCTTGCGCGTGGTGCGCCCATCGGGCAGACGGACCTCGGCGTGCCAGCCGCTGCGGCCGGTGATGCGAAAGGGCTTCATCGCGTCCTTCCCCGCACGGTGGTGGGGACGCACGGTGCCCGGGGGGCTGCTGGGTCCCACCATGCTGGGTGTTCGCCAGAGAGAACTTTTCGGAATGACAAGGATCTTTCAATAGGCTGGCGCAATTTTTGCCATGGCACACAAAGCAATAAGGCACGAGCCATCAGCACTGCGCCCTTCTTAAGGGCACCTACACACTCACACCCGGAGATGTTCCATGAAAGCCCACTACGTTTTTGCGCCCGCACTGCTCTTCGCCTTGGCGACGTCAGCCCATGCCACGACGGTCACCAAGTTCGTCCACAGCGTCAAGAATGATGCCGTTTATGCAGGCAAGAAGGTCGTCCAGGTTGGGGCCAACACCGGACAAGTTGTCTGGCATGCCGGCAAAGTTGTTGGCAGCGACGTTGCCCATGGAGTGAAAGCTGGCTACCACGCCACGATGCATGAAGTGAAGAAGATCAGCTAGTCGCAATGTCCCCTGTAACGCGGCAACAGCCGTAACAGCGTTACATCCCCTAACTGCACCTACTTCGCTGCAGCATTTTCAATGGGCGGTGTGGTGGCTGAGAACGTGAACGATTCCAAGCATCTCCTATATTTTTATATGGAGTTATGCAAAACCGCTTAGACCATCATAAACATTGGCTTGGCGGCCGATGATGAACCCACATATTTTCAAAAAACTGTGGGTCCTGAGACAGCCAGACGAGCCGCAGATTGAGCGGAACCCATGTGCCCTTCCACCCCTCACACTCCAGGCACCACACTGCCTGCCGTTTGCTTTCAAGCAACACCTCTTCATGAACCTGTTGCAAGCGCAGTCAACGCGGCGTAGATTGAACTCAACAGCATCAAAAAGAAGGGGGGCCACATTGCCGATACCAAAGGGAATTTCTTGACCGACCAACACGCTGCGGCGTGAAAAGCTTCCGCCCATGGAAGCCAGTCAGGCACTGCACAGACCATGCGTCAGTCAGTGCCTGAACTTCTTTGTGGGCAAGGCCTACCTAGCGCTCAACGAGCATGGGGCGTAGGCTTCCCCGTTTTGCGTCTCACACCTCACCATGACGAGCGTTGCGCAAGGCCATACCCAACCCTAGCTAGACTAGGCTAGAATAATGCTCAGGTTAGAAGGGAAACACCATGCAGACGGTCAACATGTTCGATGCTAAGTCCTCGCTGTCGCGCCTGGTCGAAGCGATCGAGCAGGGGCGCGAGCGAGAGATCGTGATTGCTCGCAACGGGCGTCCTGCAGCGAAGCTCGTCGCAGTGGGCGAGCCTGCGTCGGGAATGCGTCTGGGCATCGCCAAAGGCCGCTTCGAAGTCCCCGAGGACATCGATGCTCACAACGAAGATGTGGCTCGGCTTTTCAGCCTGGCGGCGGCGCCATGAACCTGTTGCTGGATACCCATGTAGCGCTGTGGGCCATCACCGACAGTCCCAGGCTCGCAGCTCGCGCGCGAGAGCTGATCGGTTCGCCGCGGTCTTCGATCTGGATCAGCAC
Source organism: Pseudomonadota bacterium (assembly GCA_019351955.1). Lineage (GTDB taxonomy): Bacteria > Pseudomonadota > Gammaproteobacteria > Burkholderiales > Burkholderiaceae_C > Thiomonas_A. The sequence goes on along the minus strand of JABBOE010000035.1, from coordinate 19,728 downwards.
CGCAACGATCTGGGAGATCACGATCAAGCACGGACTGGGGCGCGGCGACATGCCCGTGTCGGGCCATGATGCCCTTCGCTATTTCCGCGATTCCGGGTATCGGCTGCTTCCCATCGAGCCCGAACATGCCACCGCGATCGCGGACCTTCCGCCACACCACCAGGACCCGTTTGATCGCATGCTGGTCGCACAGGCGCTGACCGAACCGATGCGGCTGATCACGCACGATGCCATGGTGGCTCGCTACAGCGACTCGATCATCGAAATCTGAAACGACCGAGCGCGCGTGCGCCATTCACGCCAAAGAAAAGGGCCTCGCGTCGCAGCAAGGCCCTGCAATAGTGGCTCGCCAACCAGGACGAATTTGGGCACTGGGCGGTCACGCTCGCTCCCGCCCGATGAGGTCACCCCACGGTGCTCGCGCGGGATGTCGGGAGCCGCGCGGCACCCGTAAGATGCACCCGTTGCTTGCAGCCTGGCCATGCTCGGACTCCCGGGCGACGCGGCTCCGGAGTCCCGTGCAATGACCGAAATCGCCATCTACCAGTCGCCCCAAGGCCGCGTCGAGGTTCGGGTTGACCACGATACCGTGTGGCTCAGCCAGAGACAGATGGCCGAATTGTTCGAGACATCGACCGACAACATCGGCTTGCACCTCAGGCGCATCTATGCCGATGCCGAATTGGAGGAAAGCGCAACGGCCGAGGAATCCTCGGTAGTTCAACGGGAAGGCTCCCGCCAGGTCAGGCGTCAGGTCAAGCACTACAACCTCGATGCGATCATCTCGGTCGGATACCGCGTCAACTCCAAGAAAGGGGTGCAATTCCGCCAGTGGGCGACGACCCGTCTCAGGGCCCATCTTTCGCGGGGCTACACAATCAACGCGCAACGATTCGAGGCCAACGCCCGGGAACTCGAGGCGGCCCTCCAACTCATCCGCCGAACCGCCCACAGCGAACATCTGGCGGTCGATGCTGGACGCGGGTTGATCGATCTGGTCAGCCGCTATACGCGGACGTTCCTGTGGCTACAACGTTACGACGAGGGCCTGCTCAGCGAGCCCCAAGGTCATCCGGGAGGCGTTCTCCCAAGCCTTCAGCAGGCCCGCGAGGTCCGAGGCGAGCTGAACCTTCATAACTTGCTTGTAACGGGTGTTATCAAGCAGATGACCAAGACGTGGCGAATGGTCGTGTAACTTAATTAGCTGGCGAAGTTGAGCAACTCTTTGGTTGCCGACAACATGCTCTGAAGAATGCTCAGCATGGCATCCGCATCCGCCATTGTGACCGGCGGGATGGGGCTGCGGTAGGTGACGCGGTTGCGTGTGTCGTGAAGCCGCATCAAGACACTAATGCGCGAGGGCTCGAGTTGAAGGTCCACGGCCACCCTCTGGATTGCGGTTGCCCTGTGGCTTCCACTGTCGCCTGGCCTTGTTTCGTGGTGCTCCAAGACCGCCATGACGACGTCAAACATCCCTTCGTAGCTCAGGGTGAACCGCGGTGCCTCGGGTAGACCCGATTGCGCAGCGGCCAACATTTGCTCGGCGGCGCGGATGAACTGGGCTATCGAGTCCTGCGTCGAAACGGCGTCTTTGAGTGAGCCGGTCCGGACGAGGTTGTCGTATTCAACGGGTCTGGCCACGTAGCGTCTCCATCAGGTCCAAGCGCGGGCCATGCTTAATCTTTGCCAGAACCGAATCGCCCTCCGCAGACCACTCTTCCTGGCCGTAGATGTTCACGTGAACCCGACGTCCGAGCACCTGCTCCGCCTGGTCAATCAAGGGAGATACAGTGAACAAATCGACGTCGCCCACCAAGGCCACATCGATGTCGCTTTCTGACGTATCACTGCCCGTTGCGACCGAGCCAAAGATGAATGCCTCCGACAACGACGCCGCGATGGGCTCGAGCGCCGCGCACAGTGGCTCGGCCAACCCCACAGTCTTCACCACAATCTTGCGCAACTCGGGAAAGAGCAGGAAGTCTCGATTGGCTGATAAACGGCGTTGATTGCCGACACGACGCTCCCGCAAAAGGCCGGACGCCACCCACCGGCCCAACACGTTGCTGCCCGAACTTCGGCTGCTGCCCATGTGCTTGAGCAGCTCAAGCGTTCCGAAGTCCCTGTCCGGGTGCGTCAAGACAAGGCCCATCAAGCGCTGCTCGACAGGAGAAAAGAGTGCATCTAGGGGGCGCACGACATATGTTCCATAGTTAGGTACGATTGTACCGAATACGGGAACATATCGAAAGACAGCCATAAAGCCCGCTGCCAACGCGTCCTCCGATGCAGATGCTGTAGCTACACCGCCTGCCCTGGCGAGCCCTGCCGATTGCGCGGCAACACAGCGCATCACCAGGTGACACATGTGCCGGTAGCGCTGCTGGCATGAGTGACGAGACACCTGTGGGCACCCTCGCCATTGCCAAGCACGCCATCCAAGTACTTCAGGCCCGACGGCTCCTCACGATTGCTCTCGATAGAAGTAGCTGAAGGACGGCTCGGCGTCCAGCCGAGTCCCTGGGCGGCGCATCTGCGGCGTGCAGGGGTCACAGTGCTCTCGATGGCGCGCCAACGAAGGCGGAGTTGCCGCGACCGGGCACGGCAAGGCGGTGCGAACCGCCGCCGCAGCAGCCTCGAAGGAACGAGCGAGCGCCGCCAGGCGCGTGGCTGCAAGCAGCTCGGGCCCCGGGCTTTCAAGAAGGGAACGATTGACGGCTCACTTGGTTGGGGCGGCGGCACGATTTTCAACGTTGAAAGTCTCCGGCCCCAGGCGGCACCATCGACGGCACGGCTGCTTGAAAGACCGGGCCAGCTGCGAAGGCGCGGCTGTTGGCAGGAGAGTTGGTGCCGACGTCGAAAGAGCGGTGGCCTTGCAAGTAGGCCTGGGACGGCGGCGGTTCGCACCGGCGCAGACGGGCGGAGAGAACACAGGGCCTTGCGGGACGTCGCGACGAAAACATGAGCGACGCTCGCCCAAAGCGAGCGAGGCTGAATGCGGGGAGAGAACACATTGCCCCCTACCCGCAGGCGGCCGTGCGTGAAGCTCTTGGCTCACCAACACCAGCATGGCAGCGGCGTGGTGCGCAGGCCATTGGCCCCTGGTGGCGCGGTCATCGCTACACGTTGGAAGCCGCCACTGCCAGCACGCACGAAACGCTGGACAGTGGCCCCGAAAACGACACCGAGGAGCCTATGCCCAATGCCTGCACCAATGAAGACACACCCCCACGAAGCACGTGACACCGCTATCGGCACCACTGTGCCTCCGGCGCCATGCACCACTGACGCCGGCGGGGGCAACACTGGGAGCACGCGTAACGGCGTAACTGCTGTAACGCGCAACAGCGACAAGTTGGGCAAAGTAGCGCCAGTTACGGCGTTACAGAGTTACGCGCACCGTGCAACGAAACTGCCGCCTCCGCGCGGCGCAACGGAACGCATGTCGAGCCTCGCGCTGCGCGATGCCATTTACGAGAGGTCCCTGCTGCTCTCAGACAAGTTTCGCGTCATCCGGACCATCGACATTGCCGCCGCCTGCTTCCCAGAAAGACCCTTCAAAGCCGCACTGACGGCAGCCCAACGCGCAGTTCGGGGGATGGTCAAAAGAGGGCTTTTGCGGCGGTACCGGACCGATGGATTCCAAACCGTGTACGGCCTCACCCAGCGCGGCTTTGACTGGCTGCCCGACCTTGGCCACGACGCCGCTTCGTCGGTGCGCCGGGTCAGCGACATGACAAATCCAGAGCACCGGCTATGGGCCCAGTTTCTCGTCATCTGCGCCTGGGCGCGAGGCCTTGACGCAGTCACTGAGGCCGAACTGCTGCAGCGCCTGAGCGCCACGGCCAGCGCAGGCACCACCAAGCCCACCCTGGGCAAAGGTGGCGACACAGTGTGACGTCATGTGCAAGACCGAGCGCATCGAGCGCGACGCCCTGCGCATCGTCGAGCAGCTAGCTGCGGAGGCTAACGAGAAGGTCCTCATGGAGGGGCGGCAGCACATCAGGAGGTACGACAACGGCGTATACGAGGTCTGGACTTCCATCCCATTCAAGCGCAAAGACGGCCGCAGCGCACTTGTCGACGAGCGCATTGGCCATGTCATCGTGCAGATGCTGCCGACGTGGCTGCCAAAGGTGCGTGTCGATGCGAGCAACAGGTGGAGCACGGACGGTTGGTTTGAAGACAACTGCCTGCCCTACAAGCGGCCGCCGACAACGGGGCGATGTGAGGTGCCGACGTCGCCACTGTGGCCAGTCAACGAGTCAGCGGTCGAAGGCGCCGATGGATGATGGTTGCTACACGAAGTGGCGGCAACCGTGCCGTCGTCATTCGAGTGAGGACACGACATGCAGGTATTTGAAAATGTGGCGACCGAGCCAGTTCGAAAGGAATCGAAATCGACAGGGAAGCCTACGGGAGTACCGACTTTGTGAGAGCCAGCGCGGGGTCGATACCGAGCCCACTTGGTATTCAGTACGCGTCATGAAGTCAGCCGACCCGCGGCTCGCCAAAGGTAATTTCGTCAAAGTCACCGGCAAGTTGAAGACAGATTTCTACCTATCACGCGAAGGCAAGCCGACAGGTACGTTGTTGGTCTTGGCGTTTGAAGCCACGAAGCTGGCGCGGCGGGCAGCGGTTGCGGAGACGGCGAACGGCGTAGAGACCGAGGAGTAAAGAAGAGCGCGGTTTTTGTGATTGTGAGCCACCCTGCGGGGTGGCTCAATTTCTTGAGTCGATGGCATAGGTGAACCGCTCCCAAAATTCTTTCGGCGCGGAAAGAATTGAGCAGGACCCTCTCGACACTATTTCACACGCCCAGACCAATGGCTCCGCCAGTCAACGTACCGCACACCGAGTGACGGGACAATGTCCTACTGGAATAACATATAAAGTGCTACTAAAATAGCACTTCCGCAGAATAGGAGGCGATGATGCTTCAGACCCTACGCAAAGCCGGCGGCTCTCTCGTGATGACTGTGCCCAAGGCGTTTATCGACCAAAATGGACTGGGTGACGGGTCCCAGGTGGAGCTCCATCTCCTGGGCAAGAAGATGACCGTGGAAGCGCCGACCCGCCCGCGTTACAAGCTGGCCGACTTGATGGCTGAGATGCCAGAGGGACTGCCGCGCGTCACAGGTTGGGATGAGATGCCCTCGGTTGGACTGGAGAGTGGCTGATGGCGTATCTGCCGAACCGTGGCGACATCGTGCACCTCGATTTTGACCCATCTTCCGGTCGAGAGATGAACGGCCCGCACTTCGGCCTTGTCCTGAGCGGCAAGGTCTTCAACCAGCAAGGTCTGGCGATGATTTGCCCGATTTCGCAAGGGGCGGCTGCAGTGGCGCGCACCTATGGAACGGTCGTCACCTTGATGGGCACGGGAACGGATACCCAAGGTGCAATTCACTGTCATCAACTCAAGTCGCTGGACTGGCGGGCGCGGAATGCGCGCTTCAAGGAAAGCGTGTCTCAGTTCATCATTGAAGAAGTCCAGGCCCGAGTCGAAGCCATCCTGTTTGACTGACGGCCATGGCGAAGGAATGGGGGCTTCCGGGGGCGCAAGCACAAAATCAACGCACCGCGTGAACAGAGGAAATGCTCTTCGCCGTCATCCTCCACGACAAACCGGGCCAAGGCGCGCTGAGGGCCGAGCTACTGCCCCAGCATCTCGAGTGGCTGGACCATCACTCCACCGAGATAATCGTTGCTGGCTCATTGCGGCATGAGCCCGGAAACGTCCCGCTTGGCGGGCTTCGGGTCGTCGAGGCCGAACACAAAGAGCAGGTCGTTGCACTCCTGCAATCAGACCCGTTTTTCATCTCGGGCCTGCGGGCGTCATACGACGTGTTGCACTGGTCGAAGGCATTCCCGGACCGTAGAGTGCCAGTCTGACCAAGTGTCGGTGTACCGCCCCACTCCGACTGATTGCCCCTGCTTGCACCCAGGGCGAGTGAAGCCCCTCACTGCCGAAGCAGGAGGGGCTCGAATCAACCTTGTTGCCTGCGCACCTTGAGCATCGCATCTTCGCGTGCAATCTGCGCGTGCATAGCCGCCATCTGACTGGCAACATCCGCTGCATTCAGCTCGTCTGCGAGCAATTTCCGCCCCGTCGCCTTCTCGTACATCTTGACGACGCAGTACTTCGACTGCGCTGACGCGGACCTCAGCTGAGGTGTCAGCATACCGGACCACTCTGAACCGCCCCGGGATTGAACTGACCCCCAGAAGTTGGACGAACTTCGAGGGGTTTCATGAAGAAGTATCAAACAGAGCTCAAGCTCGAGGTCGTCAAGAGCTTCTTGGCTGGCGAAGGTGGAGCGAAGCTGCTGGCACGGAAGTGGTCAGTGCCCGAGGAGAAGATCCGCACCTGGGTGAGCCACTACCGCCTGCACGGCATCGACGGGTTGCGTCCCAAGCGCAGCGCTTACAGTGCGCAGTTCAAGCTGCAGGTGCTGTCGCATCAGGACCGTGAACAACTTTCGAGCCGCCAGGTGGCGGCGGTCTATGACATTCGCAATCCCAACCAGGTGGTGGTCTGGCGACGCAATCTCGATGAAGGCGGGGTGGAGGCCATCGGGAAGAGGAAGCAAGGGCGCCCCAATATGAAGCCAGAACGACGATGCCCAGCGCCGCCAAGCACCGTCATTACCGAGTCGGTGCAGGCCCTGGGTGAAGAGAACGAGCGACTGCGCGCGGAGGTGGCGTACCTAAAAAAATTGCAAGCCTTGATCCGGTCGAAGAGATTAACTGCGCCGACAAAGCGCGTCTGATCGCCGGGTTGCGGCGTCAACATAAACTGGCGGACCTGTTGCAGGTAGCAGGCCTTGCCCGCAGCACGTTCTACTACCAGTGCCGGGCGATCCTACGTACTGAACAGCAGAGCGACATGGAGGTCAAGATCCGCGCGGTCTATGACGGGCACAAGGGCCGCTACGGATACAGACGAATCACGGCCGCGCTGTGTCGTTCAATGGCAGAGTCCGTCAACCACAAGCGCGTGCAGCGCCTGATGCAAAAGATGGGACTGCGCGCTTTGATTAGGGCGAAGAAGCGCTCCCGGTATGTCTCATGCATGAGCGATGTGCACGTACCCAACGTCCTGCAGCGCGACTTCTTCGCGAAGACTCCCAATCAGAAGTGGGTGACCGATGTCACCGAGTTCAACGTGAACGGGCAAAGGCTCTATCTGTCAGCCTGCATGGACCTCTACAACGGGGAGATCATCGCGCATCGCATGGCGAGGCGCCCCGTTTTTGAACTGGTTTCTGGCACGCTTGAGGCAGCGCTTTCGCGGTCCGAGTGCACCGCCGAACTTACCGTGCACTCGGACCAGGGCTGGCAGTACAACATGCAACCCTATAGGGCGCTGCTTGCGCGTCGCGGAGTCACGCAAAGCATGAGCCGCAAGGGCAACTGCTTTGACAACGCAGCGATCGAGAGCTTCTTCGGCACCCTCAAGGCCGAGTATTACCATCTTGCAACGGTTGGCGACATTGAGGCGCTCGAAACGGGCGTGCACGATTACATCCGCTACTACAACCACGAGCGCATTAAGATCGGATTGAAAGGGCCTAGCCCGGTGGAATACCGCCTGATTGGCGGGTTCGCGACTGTCCAGCTTCTGGGGCTCAGTTCAATCCGGGGTCGGTTCAATGAGCTGTCTCAATGAGATCCGATAATCGCATTTCCGTGTCTATAAGCCATACAACGCCGCCGCCAATAACCATAAGTCCGCTCGCTACGAGAAACGGCAGCGTCCAACTACCACTCCACTGCACAAGAGCGCCAAACGCAACAGGCGAAATAATTCCTCCGACGTTCGCCCAAGTATTCATCCAGCCTGCGGATGTTGATGCGTAGGAGCCCCCCATGTCCATGGCAATGGCCCAGAACACCGAGATAGTGGCGTCAAGAAAGAAAAACGAGCAGGAAAACAGTAGAATCGTTGTAAATTCACTTTTAGCGTATACGGCAGGCAAAAGTAGCAGTACGGAGCAAATCATCCCTACCGACGGGATGAGGCGTCGCCATAATTTCCTATTGCCAGTTCGTGCGCATAAGTGATCGCACATAGCACCGCCGAGGACACTCCCCATCATTCCACCTATGAACGGAAGAAAGCCATAAATTCCAACCTTCAGCATTGTAAAATGATGATCTTTGATCAAAAATGTTGGAAGCCAGGTGAGATAAATCGTAAGTGTGTAGAAATAGCAAAAATCCGCAATGCATAGAGCCCACATGCTTCTGCTCTTGAGAACGGCGCTCCAAAGTCTTTTTCCGTGAATTAATTGATTCTTCTTGCCATGGCTTGTCGACGGAGCGCGATAGACGATGAGCCACACAATGCCAATCGCCACGGTTGCAATACCGAACACCCAGAATGGCCCGGAGATGCCGAACGCGATAATGCTCGCAACAGAGAGTGGTACTGTGATCGCTGCGCCAAGGCGTGTTGCCGAATGCATCAGTCCTTGCGACAGCGCCCGTTTACCGGACGGAACCCACGGAGACACTCCGCCAGTGGCCGCAGGCATCGATGCAGCCTCTCCAGCGCCAGTGGCGGCTCGCATCCATGCCAACTGCCCGATGTTTAGAGCCGTGACCCCGCTAAGGATGGTAAAGACGCCATACCAAAGCACCATGAGCCCCACGGAACGTCTGGCCCCAAAAATGTCAGAGAGATATGCCAAAAGTGGTTGCAGCAACGTATAAGTAATCGCAAACGCAGAAAAAATCCAGCCCATTGCGATTTTGCTTATGCTAAGTTGAGCCATAAGATGGGGCGCAACGACAGACATCAAAGTCTTGTCGGTGTAATTGCTCATAAAAACCATGGCACCCATTCCGACTACGATCCATGGATAGATCGAGGTCCGCTCATTTTCAATTGAGAGCGGCCGTTCAGCGCCGCTCTCTATTCTTGGTGTTGTGCTCATTGTCGCCTCCTAAAAATATTATTGTTTGCAGGGTTCATTGAATTTATCGAGCGCCTGCCCTTGCGCATTGCTCATAACACCCGTACCGAGCGGCGTGTCGCGAGAAACGGTTAATAACATGCTGCTATTCTTGTCGTCCTCCTCCTTCAGCTCGGCCTTATCTACGAGGCTCGTCGCAAAACTTCGATGATCTTGCGTTCTGGATCGACACGCACCCAATCGCCAGTATGAATTAGCTGAGAAGGGTGTTGTGACCATCCCTCGGTGATTGTGATATTGGCGAATATCGCCCCTTGTACCATGACGGGGTTGGTGACTCCAAAGATGAACGCTCGCGGCGCGATGCCTTTATTTTTGATATCGAAAAAGGCCCAGCCAGCGGCGATACCGCCTTTGGCAGTCGGAAAGAAGCAAATCTTGTCTTTGATATTTGTCCCTTCGAGTTTGTGGCCCGGTTTTGTGATTACGCCACTCCACCGATCCAGATCGTATCGAGGTGAAAAACCCTCCTCCGAAATAACCGCTTCACCTTCAACCACTGGGCCGAAAGCACGCTTGACAGTAATTGAGTCATGTTGGCCGTTCATCGTGGCGCCCTCAAACCAGTTTTCCCGTGCACGCGATATCGACGCAGGCCTGGGTCTGGCGCAGAATGGTGTTGAAGCGATGTGCGCCAATAATGTTTACGATCTTTGATGAATTCGAAATCATGTTGGTCCATTGGTTTTTGATACGCATTTCTGAGAGGTTTTCGAGAATGTAGAAACACACACCTTCGAGCACAGTCACTCCTGCGTCTTCAAGATCTTTGAGATAGCCCAGCTCACGAGCTGACGCTTTGACGGATGCGGCGGTCGTGACGAAGACTTGTGTCCCAGGATGGACATGGCGCCCTGCAAATCTCTGGGAGATGTCCTTCATCTCAAATAGCGATAGTTGCGGCCCGGAAAATACAACCAGATTGGCGCTGTGATCTCCCAAGCTGTAACTTTCGTAGACGCGCGACAGATCGCGGTCAGTGATGACGATTTCCTCAACTGGCACATTCGAACCGAACGCTGCGTCCAACGTTGGAGCCTCAGGTGTTACACCCACCATGTGGAACATAGCCATTGAGCCGTAGCTGGCTAATGCACAGCCGAGATGTTTTAGCTCATCGGCAACGGGCGCACGTTGCATGCCGTGGAAGACGGGGACCGCGTAATAATTCGGATATCTTTCGCCGACGATTTTTCCAATCGCTCCCCAGTCTGCAAGGTCGGTGAGCTGTGCTTCCAGGCGCACGCTGATCGTCCCTTTGCGATGACGATCCAAATGGAAACCGTATTCGGGCGTACGGCCAGTAACCGCCGCAGCGAGGGCTGAAGGTCCACCTTCGAAGTTGGTACGCGCGCCAAATACCGAGTTGGCATAGATGACGGTACCAGTGTCGCCCCAGGCTACGTGTTCTCCGACGTGAGGCTGATACACGGTCTGATAGTTAATGCACGTATCGGCGGTGCATACGTTCATCTTTCGCAGATATTGGATGATTTGCTTTTCCTTCACTGCCTCCGCTGGATGTTGGCCAAGCTTTTCGACGTAGGGAAAATCCATGCAGCGGGCGTTGGTCGTAATTGGGACACTACATTGCGTATGGTGTTCGCACGCGCGCTTCATGAACCCCAGGCCTGCGTCGCCCATCACTTCGATGTCGCCCATCATGTGAGCATTGGTGATCTTGACGAATCGTTCGGCTCCCCAGAATTTCCCTATCTCCACCTGGTATTCGAGGGCCTCTCGTACTGCCTCGCCGTTCTTGCCCTCTAGCATGCCCTGTTCTTCAGGGGTAAGTCTCATAGTGCTCTCCACGATTGTTGAAAGTTGTTGTGATTAGTTGCTGCCGCCTTGCGGATACGGCGCTGCTCAACGCAGGCGGGCCTGGAGTTTCGTCGACACGTTACCTGGTGGCGGTCGCCCTCTCACTCTCAGTATCCGCAGCGCGTTACTCAAGGACAGGCTGGCATGCGCCAGGCCTTGTTTGGCTAGCTGAGAACTTGCGAGATCAATCGCCACCTGAGGCCTGCTCGGACGAGCTAGGTGAAAGCGTCGGTTGCGTCGGTGGTGCAACTGAGCGCTAGGGCGAGCGGGCATCGTCGCGTCTCTACAGACACGTAAGGCGACCTCGCTAACCGCTGCATATTCGATAAGCACGTAAGTTGGTGCAGTGCGGCAATCTGTGACGATGTGGGACAGCGCGCTTGCTTTTTGGAGGGAGGTGTTGTCGGCGATCGGCTGGGTGGCGCTCATCACTAGCAAGTGATCGGTGACCGTGCGGCAATGTTCACATGCGCGTGCGCCGCGTTGGAGGCCTGTCAGGTCCGCGCTTGCAAGCCCCATCACGCGCACGCCCGAGAAGAACGGTTCCGTGCGGGCGGACTGTTTGATTTGCACGTCGTTGATGGATCTGCACGAGACAGCTCTGCTCACATGGAGTTGATCTCCCCAACGCCGAAAGCCCGCGGCCCGACTGTCGCGCCGGGATGAAGCCGGAGGACGGCGCCGCAGTGCGAGACAATGCTCTGACCTTTTGCCCATGCCACACCCGTTTGGTTTAAGTTATACGCACTTGTATGCATACATTGCCAGACAACTGGTGCGATGTCAATTGATGGTGACACCAACTTCTTCTAGGGAGATATCGCTTTTATGCCGCAATCAAGCCCCGCCGCACCGCGAGCGGCAACATCAACAACAGCTCAAGCAGCAGATGTAGGCGCCCTCCAACGCGATAGCGCTCATGCACTCTATGAGCAGATCGCAGATCGGCTACGCGACTACATCGCGTCACATAACCAGCCGGGCATGCAGTTGCAGACTGACGACGCTCTAATGCAGCGCTATTCGGTCAGCCGTTCAACGGTACGCAAGGCGGTGCAGCGTTTGGTTGAGGAAGGGGTCCTTTTCAGAAGGCGAGGCAAGGGCACCTTTGTCTCGCAACCCGTTCCAAAAATTGTTCACTCGCTTGATCGCCTAGCACCCTTTTTCGAGACGTTTCGTAAGGTCGGCGCCGACCTACACACCGAAGTCATTGATTCTTTCTGGGAAGAATCGCCAGACTTACCGCCTGAACTCGATGGTTGGGGAAGGCCCGTGTTTACCTTTCTGCGGCTATACAGATCGCGAGGCATTCCGCATGCGTTGACCCGAGTCAGAGTGCCATCAGAGATTGGTCGCCACCTCAGTCGCGCAGACGTCGAGTCAACACCAATCTACGACGTGCTTCAATCCAAGCTTGGTTTGCGGGTGATGAAGGCAGACAATTTGGTGAGCTGCCAACAGCCCTCGGCAAGCATCAGCCAGCTCTTAGGCCTATCGCAGAGCAGCTTTCTGCTCGTACTCGACCGCATCTCCCGCGACGAGTCCGGAGCCCCTGTCGAGATGACAACGCACTTTCTGCGCCCTGATGTCTACCAGCTAAGCGTTTCGTTGAGGACTGGTTTGCCTCATCACAAAGGTGTGTGACTTTCCGACAATGCTTGAGTCTGCGCTGTGGCAATGGAAGTGGTGACCCTGCACCGCCCGCCTCACGGACATGCACGACTTGGCCCGATGCATGTCGGCGGTGATGGCCGAAGGTCGCAGGGTGGAGGGCAACATCGAGCGCGTGGCGGTGCTGTTCCGGAACAAGACAGCTTCGTCGCACCACATTTGTGCGACGCTGCGTCTAATCTGTCGCGATACAGGGCGCCGTATCGAGACAGGCAGCAGCTGCTTCTTGAGCCTACCTCGCGAGGCTGTGCCGAGCGCAGCGGCTGCAGCGGATAAGCGAGTCATCGTTGGCCCCCGCACAGATTCGCGCGAGGGATGGCCAGCATTGCCAACGGCCTTTGCGATTCCTGCTTTGGCATTTGACACAACTTGCTTTGCGCGAGCCGTGAACGCCTATCGCGGCGAGCGTGCGGGTCCTACGATGCATCACAGCTACGGCGCGAGGTTAATTGAACTCGTTGGTGGGGTTGTGGAGTGAGCAGCATCGCCAGCGCGCTGGCGATGCTGCTCGGCAAAGCGAGCCGGAGGGATCCGACCCAAGCTGCTGTGGGGACTGACCTCGTTGAAGTCTCGCCGCCATTCCGTGATGGTCGCTCGGGCCTGGTGCAGCGTCTCGAACTCATGCGCGCGCGGCATCTCGACGACCTTGTTCTTGCCGGACAGATCGATATGTCCCTGACAACGCGGTTGGTGGCGCCGATCAGCTCCGATGACAGGCGTGAGCTTGCCGCTGCGATCCTGCAGTTGCTCCGCGATGCGGTGGCCACTTTCCAATACACCGTCTTCGCGTACGAGACAGGGCCCCGGCTGCGTACCCATTCAGTGGTCGACCTGGATGCACGGCGCTTCTATGCGCTGGGCGGCAACCAGCGCATCCTCGCGACCGCTGCATCGAGAGCCCCCTCGCGACTGACCCTGTACCAGCAGGCGCCCGAGGACATCGAACAGCACGTCTACAGTCTCGCCTGCTACCGGCAGCCGCGGATCTGCGATCGCATCGCACTGATATCCAGACAGCGGGACGAGGTCTGGTTATCGGTCAACTCGTACCACGACAGCGGACGCGAACGCTTTCAGCCTGGCGAGATCGCGCGCATTGAGGCGCTTGCCGTGAAGCGCAATTGACCGGCTGCAGGCCATGCACAGTTCAATGCGAAGCGCCAGTGTCGTTGTGCAGAGACGTAATGAGATCAGGGACGGGGCAAACCGGGGCCACAGCCGGCCCCTGCACGACGTCGCAACCCTCCCAGCGCAGGAACTGCACGTCCACGTCGGAATCCACTCCTTCGGCGATACAAGTTGCACCCAGGGTATGCGCCAGCGCAATCAGTGAACGCGCCATAGTCGCTCGCTCCGAATGGCCGTACGCGCCCTCGATGAACAGGTGCGGCATCTTCACCGACTCGAACGCCAAGCTGCTCAGGTAAGGCAGCGCGATGGTGGCAGCGCCAAAGTCGCGGAACACGAAGCCCACCCCTACCTGCCGCAAGCGCTTCATGGCCTCAACCAAGCTGGGCTCGGCACGCAGGACCACCGCATGGCTGAGCAGGAGGTCCAGTTGGAGGCCAGGGACGGCCACATCGCCGAGGGCGTGCACCAATTCGTGCTGGTACTCTCGATCGTCAAGAAATTCGCCTATTAGCGGCAGGCAAACCCGCAGCCCGGTGCCCAACTCTTGCTGCCACTGGCGCCCCCAGGACACCCCTTGGTCGAGCAACCAGCGCATGGTTTGCACCCGCGCCCCGCCCTCGCCGAGTCTTCCGGCGATCTGTTCAGCCGACATCAGGCCATGTTGCGTGTTCCAGAGAGCAATTAGGTCGATCCCGTGCAGGCTCAGCGAATCCAACCGAAGCTGGGCTTGCGCCTGCAGCACGATACGGCCATTACGGCCAGCGTCGGCTAAGCCCTCAATAAGCTCCGGTCCGCGCCGCTCGCGCGGCTCAGACACGCCATCATCAGGCTTGCCCCGGCGCAGCGAACGCGCGTGGCGGTACCCGCGCAACGCCGCGATCACCGCGGAGTGCAGGCGCTGCGCGGTGATGTCGGTCTTCAGCAGGTAGCCGTTTACTTCATAGTCGACGATCACCTCGCGCTCCGGAGCCATCCCGGGCTGTCCGGTACGCAGGACGATCTGGACGTCGCGATTACCTAACTGCCCGCGCACAAATTCAATCAGGCGCATCCCGGCGTCATCAGTTTCCATCACCACGTCGAGCATCACTAACGCGATATCAGGATGTCTGCATAGCAGCTCGCGGGCTTGGGCGGCTGATGTCGCACTGAGCAGATCTACGGCCACGCCTTCAAACGTCAGGCCGCGCAGAATTAGGCGGGACACCTCGTGTACCGCCAGCTCATCGTCGACCAACAGTACCTTCCATGGGGCACCCGACTGCATCGATTCACTCTGCATCGCTGCCTCGCTCGGCGGCCAACCTGCGTAGCGGTGATCCGGGCCGCGGTGAATATCTTGCCTCTTGGGCGATTCGCAGCACGAAATGCGCGCCCTTGCCGGGAAGGTCGGCAAGCTCGACCGTGCCGCCAAGCTGACGCGTCACCACCTGGTGGACGATGTACAGGCCGAGCCCACTTCCGCCACGCATGCGTTGGGTGGTAAAAAAAGGCTCGAAAATTCGCCCCCGCAGTGCAAGATCAATACCTGCCCCACTGTCGCTGAAACACAATTCCACGCTTTGCTCGACGACTCGCGCCTTAATGTCGATACGCCCGCCTTCGGTCGGCAAAAATGCGTGCTGTAGAGAGTTTATTACCAAATTGCTGATCACCTGTTGCAGCGACATGGCGTAGCTATTGAGTTCAATATCACTTGGCACCCCAAGCCGAACCTCGACCTGCCCCGCTTCCAGCCGCGGCGCCAATTCGTGAAGCACCTGCTCGATCTGCTTCAATAGATTGAAGCGCTGGCGCGGTTGGGTGATCTGGTCGACGGCGAGTTGCTTAAAGTTCAGCACCAGCTGCCCGATGCGTTGCGCGTTGGATTGCAAGAGCCGTGCCGATTCGGCCGCGTCGCGCAAATACTGCTCCTGCGTCTGGCGGTTAAAGCTACCTGAGTCGAATTCCGACTGCGCCTCACGCGTTCGATCGCGGAGGAACGATGCCGTGCTGATGGCGATTCCAGCCGGGGTGTTGATTTCGTGCGCCACACCAGCGACCAAGCCACCGAGGGAGGCAAGCTTTTCCGACTCCATCAGGTGGCGGCGCGCGCGGTCGAGATCGTCCATTGACTCCAGCAAGTCGCGCTCGGCCTGCTCGCTGCCTTCGTGGAACAGCACGATCCACCACACTGCCAGCGACACCAGCAATAGGGTCGCCACGTACAGGCGCCAGAGCACGTTGACCAAGTCGACGCCAGGGACCCCACGATCCAAGCCCATGAGGCGGTAGGTTAGAAGAAACGCCGCGCCCAGAAGCGCAGCGGCCGCAGCGAACAGGCCGAGGAAGCGGCCGACGCGGCGCAGCACCCGCGGCTGGAAGGCCACCGCGACCGCTGCTGGCGGCGCCAGCTTGCACCAGTCGTGGCAATGCAGGTCGAGGCCGCAGCACAGCGAGCAGATCGGACCGCGATAGAACGGGCAGTCGGTCATGTCGGGCGCCTCGTAGTGGCGCTCGCAGATGCAGCATCGCACGAGTTGGCTCGCCTCGCGGTGGTGGTAGTGCAGATCCGGGCGCGCTAGGTAGTAGCGCCCGCCGGTGGCATAGCCGATGGCAATGGCGCTGGCGAACGCGGTAGCGAGGGTGATGTAGCCGAAAAGGGCCGCCGCGATATGGCCAAACACCCCGGCGTAGGCCAGCACCCCGACCAGGGTAGCCAGCAGCATGGCGCCGCAGCCCACCGGATTGATGTTGTACAGATGGGCGCGCTTGAATTCGATGTAGGGTGGGCTGATGCCGCTGCGCTTGAGCACGACCAAGTCGGCCACCAGCGCGCCGATCCAGGCGACTGCGGCGGTGGCATAGACCGAAAGCACGAGCTGCAAGGTGGCGAAGATCCCTAACAGCGCCAGCAGCAGCGCCACCACCACATTGAACACCAACCAGACGACCCGCCCGGGATGGAAATGCGCCAAGCGCACGAAGAAGTTCGACCACGCCAACGAACCGCTGTAAGCATTGGTGACATTAATCTTGAGCTGCGACACGGTGACGAACAGCACTGCCAGCGCCAGCGCCAGCGCTGGCGAGCCTGTCATTGCCTGGTAGGCGTGAAAGTACATGAGCACCGGCTCGGTCGCCTGCGCCAACGTGCTCCCCGTGCGCAGCGCCAGCACCGCAAGCAGGCCGCCGGCGAGGATTTTCACAGCGCCGACCACAGACCAGCCGGGGCCAGCGGCTACCAGCGCACTCCACCAGGAACGGCGGTTGGCCTCGGTCCGTGTCGGCAGAAAGCGCAGGTAGTCCGCCTGTTCGCCAATCTGGGCGATCAGCGCGAACAGCACCCCCGAGGCGGCGCCGAAGCTCAATAGACCGAATCCGCTGCTGCCGCTGGTGCGGCCCTGGAAGTCCACCCAGGCGCGCAGCGCCGGCTGATCCCTCCAGACAATGAAGATTAAGGGCAGCGCCATCATCAGCAGCCACAGCGGCTGGGTCCAGGCCTGCAGACGGTTGATCCAGGTCACCCCGAAAAACACGATGGGGATGATCACCAACGAGCAGATCAGGTAGCCCAGCGCCAGGTTCAGGCCGAAGCCTAGTTGCAGCGCCTGCGCCCAGATCGCGGTTTCGATGGCAAAGAAAATCAGTGTGAAAGCGGCGTAAATCAGCGAGGTTAGGGTGGAGCCGATATAGCCGAAGCCAGCGCCGCGAGTCAGCAGGTCAATGTCGACGTTGGCGGCGGCGCACCAGTATGCGATCGGCTGGCTGACCAAGAAGATCAGCAGCGAGACGGCAAGCACCGCGGCCAGAGCGCTGCTGAATCCGTAGCTCAGGGTAATGTTGGCCCCGATCGCCTCCAGCCCGAGGAAGGAAATACCTCCGAGCGCGGTGTTGGCGACAACGGCCGGGCTCCATCTGCGGTAGGAACTAGCCGCGTAGCGCAGCGCATAGTCTTCCAACGACTCATTGGCCACCCAGGACTGGTACTGTCTACGGCTCATAGCCCTCAAAGATTTGGTGAAGGCGCGGGCGAGGCGCGGCTGCCGCCTGCGCCCCCGGCACGATTGCCGTCCGCCAGGAGGCGTCGTATAGGGATCCTGGCGAGTGAGTCCTGCGCGTTTGACATCGAGATCGCTTGCCCAAATAATTCTGCGCACCCAATGGTATTAGAGTAGAGGTATGGTCGGGCGGCATCGTAGCTTTGCTGTGTAGGCTATGAGGCACGCCACGGGCCAAGCGCAATAGTGGGGACCATGTGATGGACGGTATGCAGTTGCCCGGTTCAGAAAAGTCGTCGCTAGGCGCGCTTGCGCGATCCATCCACGCGGCCAGCATCGACCCACAAACTTGGGCGGCTGCGCTGGAAGGCATGCGAAGGCACTTGAGAGCCAGCGTGGTGAACATCGGTTACCACAATTTCACAACAGGGGCCGAGTCGGCCTTGTTCGAGGCGCCGCTGGATGCTGGCTATTGTGCGCAGATGGCAGCGTTCGCGGCGCGTAACCCGTGGTTTCTTTCCAGCAAGGACTATGTCACCGGCGTGGTAGTGGCGGGAGAGGACTTGATCAGTCCGCGGGATCTCCGGCGCACCGACTTCTACCGTGACTTCCTGCAGCCACGCGGACTGCTACACAGGCTTTGCGGAGTGGTGTCCAGGAACTATGACGGAATGCATTTTCTGTGCGCGTTACGTTCCGAATCCCAACACGGATTCAGTGAGGGAGATCGGCGCGAAATGCAGCAACTGTTAGAGCATGTCGCACTCGCGCTGGAAAACCAGTGGCGCTGGCAGGAGGCGGCGGACATTTCGCTTGCTCTGCTTGCACTTAGCGACGGCGAGTCGCAGGCGCTGATGTTGGTCACCGCGGACGCACGCTTAGTGCATCGGAATCGGGTCGCGGACAAGCTCCTTGAGGGCTCCAGCGGCCTTGCTGCCGACGATCAGACGCTGCGGGCGGCAAACCCTGCAAACCAGCGGCTGCTGCGTGAGGCAATTGCCCGCGCCTGCGAGAATGACGCGGCCGCGACACCAACCCAGGTGCTGACACTGGCCGGGGCGGCCGTCGACGAGCCGTTGGTGGTCGTAGTGCGAAGCACGGGGCCGGTGTTTCAGCGCGGCAGCAATTGCCGGCAACCCTTGGCCTTGCTGTCGGTTCGCTGCGGCAGCGCCTCCCACGACTCCGCCAAGTGCAGCTTCGCCCGTCACTACGAACTGACAATGGCGCAGGCACGGGTAAGTTCAATGATTTACTGTGGGCGCTCGCTACCAGTGATCGCCGCGGCGCTGCACGTGTCGGAAAATACCGTGCGCAGCCACCTCAAGCAGATTTTCCAGAAAACTGGCACCCACAGCCAAATGGATCTAGTACACCTGCATGCCCGCATCTGCCCGGGTTTGACCTGAGGTCCTCTAGCGCGGCGACAACGCCCGCGCCTCATCCAAACGGGTGAGACGGGCATACCACCGTTGGGGTAGCACGTGCAGACCCATGGATGGTGCGATCCTGACCCAGTCGCGGGACTCGCCCGCGCGGTGGACATCCTACGATAAGCATCACATTGTGAATCATCCGCGGAGGACGTCACTATGACTCTGCTGTCAATCGCTTGCTTCGCTGTGCTCGGCGCCTTTGCACGCTACGGCCAAACGCTTTTTGTGCAGAGCGTTCTGGGACGAGAATTTCCCTTCGCAACCCTGTCCATCAATGTGCTTGGTTCGTTTCTGATGGGCCTGCTTTTCTTCCTCACCCTCGAGAGGCTGTCGATCCCGCCGGCGCTGCGCACTGGCATCCTGACCGGCGGTTTGGGTGCCTACACCACCTTTTCTACATTTTCCCTCGAGTCCATGAATCTGCTCGAGCAGGGCGAGCCGTTGAAGGCAATTGTCTACGTCGTCGGCTCGTGCGTATTGGGCATTAGCGCCGCAGTGTTTGGCGCGTATTTATCCCGCAGCATAGGGGGTGCATGATGAGCAACGTGACCATGGTTCGCATCTACCTGCGCGAGGGCGACACCACGATCACCACAACTTGATGGATGAGTTGTTCGGACTACTGCACGGTGAACTCGGTGTGCTCGGGATTACCGTCTACCGCGCCGTAGCGGGCTTCGGAAGCCGCGGTGAGGTGCACGCCGACGACCT
>JABBOE010000193.1 GCA_019351955.1 Pseudomonadota bacterium | reverse complement strand
CATCAATACCTTGATGAGTACGAATTATGACTGATTGCGCGCTATCTGAACAGTAGTGCACTTAGGACTTGTCATGACGAACAACCGCAGGACCCCGCAGCCCCCTCGGGCCCCGTGCCTCCCCACCACCGTGCCGGGAGACCCGCGATGAAGCCCTTTCGCATCACCGGCCGCAGCGGCTGGCACGCCGAGGTCCATCGGCCCGACGGGCGCGCCACGCGCAAAAGCTTCGGCAAGCACAAAGAGGCGCTGGACTGGTTGACCCAGGAGCAGGCCCGGGCCGATTCCACCCAGGCCCCGGCCTTCGGCGGGCCCGCCCAGGTCCGCCTGGGCGCCTTGCTGGTGGAATACGCCAAGCTCTACACCCTTGTCAAAGGGGGTACGCGGCGGAAATCAACCGCCTCAACCACTACGTGCGCGCCGCCGGCCTACCCGCGCTGGTCGTCGAGGAGGACGCCGAAGGCCGGCGCTACCTGCGCACGCCGCCGCAGGCGGCTGCCGTGCCCAAGGGGTGGGGCGCCCATCTGGAGCGGCGGCACCTGAAGGCCGCGCGCACGTATGCGCTCATTGCGCAGCTCGGCGCAAATCTGTGCAAGGACATCACCAGCGCCGACATCGAGGCCCTGAAAACCACCATGCAGGCCGACGGCCTGTCGCCGAGCGTGACAAAGCATCCACCACGGGCAAGAAGCTCGGCATGGGGTCGCTGGTGTCGCTCAAGACCTTCCGGGGCGTGGCGGGCGATCGCCTGGCTGAACTGGAACGGTACGTCCCCAAAGCCGAGGATCTGGGCGAGGGAGATCCGGCATGAGCATCTACTCCGAACTTATCGAGCGCTTCGCCGAGGACGGTCTGTCGTCGGCGCAGCAGGCCGAGATCGATGCGATCCGGCTGGCGACCCGGTTTGATGACGATGACACGCTTTGGGGCGTGATCCTGCCGATGTACTTCCTCTCCAACCGCCGCGAGCAGGTCCGCGTCGATCAGGAAGCCCTGCTGCGGGCGATCCAGAACGTCTCTACGGGAGGTATCGATGCGGAGAAGTTGGGCAGACTGATCGGCCCGCACATCGACGCCAGCGACATCGATGTCTCCGCACCAGAGGTCAACGCAAGCAAGATCGCGCAGGCCATCACCAAGGCAGCCATGCCGGTTTTGGAGTCGGCCCTGGCGGATCGGGTAGTCAAGATGGATGCCAAGGAAGCCCATGACGCCATCCGTGGCGCGGTGTCCGACACCCTGTTCTCCTGGCAGGTGGGCGCAGCCGTCGCTGCAGCTCTGCTGGTGGCGATCGCTGGGTATTGGTGGCGTGGCAAGCAGGTCGAATGGCGCGATCAGCCGGTCATGGTGCAGATGCAGGCGCAGATCCAGCAGTTGCAGGCGGCAGCGACTCCCCATGGGCGGCGTTGAAGCATCACATGGAAATTGAAACGCTCAACTCGGCACGGAAAAAGCGGTGCCCCTTCCTGATGACCGCAAGCACCGGTCAGTTGCGGGTGGTGTATGGCGGAGAGGTCAAACGCAACAAGACGAATCGCCGAGTTTCTGCCGCTGATCTGAGCCGATTTCCCTATGACCCGTTGCTGTCTATCTCCAATGTCGTGGCGACCGAAGTCTCGGGCAAATGCTCCTGATCACGAGCCCGTCCGCGTGCTGGTCAATTTGGCATCAGCGCCCACACTACTTTGCTTCCTCCGTGGTGATTAACGGTGGAACTCATGCAAGCATGAACCTGTACCCACCGGGTACCCAACAAAATTGTGGCCCGCCGCCCCGCGGGCCGCGCCGTTCAGCCAGAAGCTGCGCAATGCGGGCAACCGAAGCCGCACATGCGGCGCCAAGAGCCTGCGCCGCCCGGTGCGCCCTGTGGAAGCGCATCCGCGGTGTCGCTTCGTCCGGCGAGAAAAGGTGTCACCAGCACGCGGCGTGCCGGCGCCGAGCAGCGCGGGCAGGCCTGATCCGCAGCGGAATCGGCCATTCGCACCATTTTGCGAAAGCTCCCGCAATCACCGCAAAAATAGTCATATAGGGGCATGGTGCCGCCTCCTTGCTCAATGCAGAATGCCGGTCAGGAGCAGATAACCTGGCAGCCAACCGGTCAGGATGCCCTCTAGCACAGTGACAATGCCCACGAAGCGACCAATGGGCCTTTTCATCACCAGCAGGATGAAGAACAGCAGCCAGAGGAAGGCCCATGCCGCCCAGCATAGCCCAAACCACGTTCCCCACAGCGTCGACGCTCCAGACAGCGTCTGCGCCGAAACCGGGACGGCGGTGATTGCCACGAAGAGGCAGAACCAGCCCAAGCCACGCCCATCGGCTCCGTTGTAGCGATTGATCGCGACCCAGAAGTATGTAAACGTGAACAGAAGGGTCAGCGCGGCGGCCTTGATGCTGGCGTCGTTTGACCCCGGGCCGAAAGCCAGGTACAGGGACACCAGCAGGGTGATCCCCCCGACGAAAATATCGATCACCGCGATTTCGTTGTCGCCGATCTGCCCGATCAACCACAGGCCGTTGAGGCACAACACCGCACCCACGTAGAGTAAGACCAAACCTAACATGACGAACTCCCCAGAAGTGATTGCCACCTTGATGCGCATCGCGGCGCGACCCAATTGAGGTCTGGCCTCGTTCGACGGGGGTGCGCGGCACCCCCGGCTTGCTACCCCCGGCTTAGTTGGCCGAGCGTGGCACCTGCAGCCCCTGTTTGACCTGATGCAGGGGTCCCTTCGCGTTCGGCCGGATGTCGAACTCGAAGATCGAACGTGGGATATAGATCGTCGAGCAAGCGTTCGGGATGTCGACTACCCCCGACAGGCGACCCTCAACCGGGGCCGTCCCCAGGATCATGTAGGCTTGGATATCGGTGTACCCAAACTTCATTAGGTAATCGATCGCGTGGTTACAGGCGTTCTGGTAGGCCAGCCACGAATCCAGGTAATGTTGCTTGCCATTGGGGTGAACCGAGACCCCGGAGAAGGCCAACCATTCCGAGTACTGCGGATCGCGAAGCCCTGGCATGAACATGGCGTTTTCCTTGATGCCATACTTGGCCATGCCACCCTTGATGATGTCGACATGTAGGTCCATGAAGCCGCCCATCTCGATCGCGCCGCAGAAGGTGATCTCGCCGTCGCCTTGCGAGAAGTGCAGGTCGCCGAAGGACAGCTTGGCACCCGGAACGAATACTGGGTAAAAGATCCGGCTGCCCGCGGTCAGGTTCTTGATGTCCTGGTTGCCTCCGTTTTCCCGCGGCGGGGCGGTGCGTGCGGCCTCCTTCGCTACGCGGTCAAACTCGGCTCCGCTCAATGAGCCCAGGATCGCGCTGTCGGGAAGCGGTGGCAGGGCCAGCGGCGGCACGCGCATCGGGTCGGTGGCGATGAGCGCCTTTTCGCGTGCAGTCCACTTGGCCAGCAACTCGGCCGACGGTGCAGTACCCATCAACCCTGGATGGTGGATGCCGACGTAGGACACTTCAGGGATGTGGCGGGAGGTGGCGACATCGCCGTTGAAGTCCCAGATTACTTTGTAGGCGTCGGGGAAGCGATCGGTCAGGAATCCACCGCCGTTCTTGTTGGCGAACACCCCGGTATAGCCCCAGCCCATACCTGAGAAGGGCCCCGAATCCTGCTGGTCGCAGGAGTCGATTTCCAGAATGTCGACGACCAGCAGGTCGCCCGGCTCGGCGCCTTCCACATGAAAGGGCCCTGATAACACGTGCACGCCGGCCAGTGGGGCGTGGCGGATGTCCTCGGCCGAGTCGTCGTTCTTGATGGCGCCGTCGAACCACTCTCGACAGTCGGCGCGGAATGTCTCGCCAGGTTTGATGTGCACTGCGGCCGGAATATCGGGGTGCCAGCGGTTGTGACCAATGATCTTCTGATCCTTGAATTTTTTGGTGTTGTCGAGGGGAAACAGGTTCTTAGGCATTTCGATACCTCATTCGGTGGATTACAGACGTGGCTCTTGCTGAACAAGATGTGTTGTGTCTCGTCGTCGTTTACCTCCTTTACTCAAGCAGCCGCAGCCCTACGGCGTGACGCTTATGACTTCTCCTGGCTATGTGCTTCCCTGCCGCCGCCGGCAGCATTAGGGCCTGGGAAGCTTCCACAGTTCGGGGGTCATGCTTACCTGCCGTCTGGGCGCCCCCGAGGGTGGAATGGAGGTGACTAGCTCAGGGTCGTGCCTACTCTTTTCCGAACGCTCGACGGCGGAGAACAGAGCGGCGCGTCGAGCGCTGATTACCACCGGCGCTGATATCACGCGCCGGGCGGTGCCGCCACACACCGGACAGGAAGCGTCCGGCGGGGCCTCACCCAGGCGGTGCATGCTCTCGAAGGCCCCATGGGTGTGACACGTATATTCGTAGAGAGTCATAGGTTTCTCCGTTCGGTGGGACGGGCGCTGCTGCGGTGGTGACACTGCGGCAGTAGCAACTCGGCAGGTGTCGGGAACGCCGATGCCGGGCCTGTAAACAATGCTAGGGACCGCTGCCCCGCCACGGATCCCTCGCTGCGGGGAATTTGTAGTCCTTGAATCTAGCGGTGCTGCCTCACCGAAATAGGTGATGCCGGCCAGAGCCGTGACGCCTCGCGAAATGCTGTAAATCTTTGAGAGCGTGGCAAGGCATCGCGGGCGTGGCCCGAAGCGGTTTGCCACGCTTCGGTCGTCCCTGGTGAGGCGGGCGGCCATTGTGAAGTCCGAACGTAAGCATCTCGCAAGCCCATCTTGACGCGGGTCCGCGCAAATCAGGCCGAGTGGGCTGGCTTCGGTGACAACGCATTGGCTGCCACCTATCGGTGATGCAGCAGCTCGTTCAGGCGACGGTACGGATGGTGGCGCACGGGATCGCCAATCTGCACATAGTCGAGTTCATCGGGATGTGATTGGAAGCGGGCATCCTCAAGGGCAACGAGTTGCATGAAACGGAACGGGGAGCCCCTCAAGGGACGGTTTTCCGCTCGCTGCAGGAAGGGTGGTGCGCGACCTCCAGGCGCGGCTGGGCCAGTTTGCCTTGAATCTGCAAGAGGAGAAGACGCGATTTATTGCGTTCGGCCACCTGCCTGAGATCCAATGCTCGCTATGTGGACTGAGCCGACTCAGCCAATGCTCGCGCCAAGCAGGGTGAGCCTAGTCCAGCGCGCTCGTGGCACGATACCCGCGGCCCGCCGCGCAGATCACTCGTTCCTGGGCTCCGGAACGCATATGGCGCGTCTGCCTTTTGGGAAAGGCCGAGTGAGGGAAAGTCGCATGCTCGGGTCTGTACGGGCGAAGAGATCGGAA
>JABBOE010000192.1 GCA_019351955.1 Pseudomonadota bacterium | reverse complement strand
CTGCACGTTGCGTCCGATCCCGCGGACCCAATACATCATGACGCACACCGACCCGGTGACAGGTGCCGGCAAAGAGCCGACGGTCACTTTTCAAAACTCGCCGCCGCAAAGCTGCCCGTTGGAACGACTGCTGCTTTGGGCTTCCGCGCGTTGACGCCGCTGTGCCGAGCTACGGCAAGTACGGAATGATCCCGCGCCGGAAGGCCTCCTCCTGGATGCTCCGCGGCATGGTGCGGGCATCCACGCAAAGTCCATTCACCTGGATCATCCAGGCCATGGGGTTGTCTGCCAAACGGCTTGGCAGCGTCCACTGAGGATCCATCACTCCTATGTCCAGTGCGCTCATGATTGCCTTCGACTTTGCCGAGCCTGTGTTTGCGCTCAGGGCGAAGTGCTGGCATAGCTCATCGGCGCGCATGTGCGGCGTCTGGGTCTTGTCGAACAGGAAGTTGACGCGGCCCAACGCGTAAACGATCCCACAGGCCCAGGCATTTGCCTTGCCAGTGTTGACTGGTGAAGGACGCTTACGGCAGAGCGCTGCAGCCATCCGCTGACACAAGTCGCTGTAATCTTGCGTCAACCACTGTCGGCTGAATTGATCCGTGAGGGCGACGATCTCGTCGAACCTTCCCCGCATCGCCAACGGTACCCGTATTGACTCGCTCATTCCGTCTCCGCGCCTCCGCTCATATCGGGC
The DNA here is from genome assembly GCA_019351955.1 of Pseudomonadota bacterium. Lineage (GTDB taxonomy): Bacteria > Pseudomonadota > Gammaproteobacteria > Burkholderiales > Burkholderiaceae_C > Thiomonas_A. Next base: position 4,597 of record JABBOE010000192.1, on the reverse strand, counting down.
TGGCCATCTGGCCAGCCCTGACCCACCGGATCCTTTACAGATCACTGATTCCGCAGGTCCGGCCTCCAACCTACGCCGCAGCATCCTTGAGTTTCTTGAGCGGACGGATCTTGATCTTGGTCGTAGCTGGCTTGGCAGCGAACCACTGTTCTTCCTTCGTGAAGGGGTTGATGCCTTTGCGCTTGGGTTTGGCCGGAACCTTGACGGCCGTCACCTTCAGGAGTCCTGGAAGGGTGAACATGCCAGCGCCCTTCTTGTTTACCGATCCGGCCACGGCGCCCTCCAACGCCGTGAGCACGGCGCGCACATCCTTCGCAGCAACGCCGCTCGCTTCAACCAGGTGTGACACCAGCCCTGACTTGCTCAGGGCGTCCTTGATCGGCTTGTGCGCCGGGGTAACCGGCTTGTCTTTTGCAGTCTTCTTTGTCGTCGCCATGGGTTCCGCCAGGTGATGGATGATTGGGTTGATGTATGGAAGCGTATGCAATGTACGGCAACCCTCGTGCAACGCCAACCTCCTTCGGGTAACCATGGGCCAAATGCCTTTGGGACTTCATGGGGTACGATTGTTGGACAACTGACAAGGGGTCAAAGGCATGTCCAGCGTTGCCAAGGCACTGAAAGACGAGATCACACGTCTTGCTCGAAAAGAGGTTCGCTCGCAGATAGAACTCGTTCGAAAGGCGGCTGCAAACCAAAGGCATCAGATCGCTGAGCTCAGGCGCACGGTTGGAGAGCTGCAGCGCGAGATCAAGCTGCTTGGCCGGAGCCGCACAACGGTGAAGCCGGTGGACGCTTCTGAGAAACCGACCCGTTTCGTCGCCAAGGGGCTGCGCTCACTGTGCGAACGTCTTGGCCTGTCCCCTGAGGATCTGGGTGTGCTGGCTGGCGTAAGTGGGCAGTCGATAAGAAACTGGATTCAGCAAAAGTCCTCTCCCGGCAAAGAACACCGAGCGGCGCTGATCAGCTTGCGATCGCTTGGAAAGCGCGAGGCGACAGCACGTTTGCTTCAGATCAAAGGCAAGACTGAAAAGAAGCCGCGTGACGCCGCCAAAAAATAGTGGCGTGGCGTTTCGGGGCTACGCTTCAAGTTGGGGATTCCAGTTCAACTGACAGCGTGTCGCTGATCGGCTAGCGAAACTGTCGGTTCTCGCCATGCCGCCTGTCGGCCAACTGCGGCCCGTCGGCTACCGCAAATACACGCCGCAAAGCAGCCATTCCCGTGAGATTCAACGCTGGAGTTGAGCGGCGGCGGAGCCGTCCGCCTCGAACGATCTGTTAGCGCGCTGGCTGTGCAGGAAGCCTAGAGCTAGCCGCTTTGAGATCTTGTAACCCTGACTGTAGATCGCTTTGGCGAATAAGTAACGCGCGAACGCCGTAACCGTCGCCGAAATCTTTCAAGTAGAGCACCAAATTGATGGCATGCGAGTCGTTTGTTCCAGACAAAGCGATACGCGCAGCACCTTTGCTGATGGGTGAAACTGAAAAGAAGAGGTCGTTGATGTTGATCTTTGTAAGCTCAACTTTGTAGAGAACCAGATCGCCCTTTGAGTCGAGGTCGCGGACTACCAGGCGCCCTTGCCCCTCACTATTGAGCTCAAGGCGTAGTACTGAACCCCACGCGTCCGGACCAACCCAGACACCTGCTAATTGCGCTTTTGACCGCGGCATTGGCGGCTTGATAGCCTGCGCGCCTATGCTCACAAGCAGCAACGCGAGTCCGATCAACGGAGCAAGTAAACGTCTGGACTTCACGACTTCCCCTGCAAGCGCTAACGCTTGAGTTGAGCGGCGGCGTAGCCGTCCGCCTCGAACGAGTGGTTAGGCAGCTTAGCCGAGAACGGCCACGTTGCCGCCACCTTGACCGACTGCCACAGTACCCGCAGGCCCCTCCACTTGCCACGCCTCATAACCAGTTGAATCGGAAACAACCTGAAGGACGTGCCCACGAAAGTGCAACGTGAGATCAACGGTGCCTTGTGCGATTTGGATGGTATCTAGGACGTGACCAATTAGTTTGACGGCAAGCTCCGAGACGGCAAGAAGCGGCTCACTGCGACCGAACAGTTGCCCGTCGTCCCCACTGGTGAGTGCCAACTTGCCTGCCTCGAGGAGACGCCACAAGCAATCAATTTGGACGCGATAGCCACCAGCCAATGTTATTACGCAACTGCCGTCGTCCCTCCGCCGGACGGACTCGACTGCTCGACCGATAAGTTGCTGAGTCCAGGAATCTTCCATGAGCTGCCTAACGCTTCAGTAGTGCCTTGATTGCGCAATATGCACGGGTTGTTCAGCTTCCACGTGCCCCCTTCTTCCGCCACGATCGTACACGAAATCAACTCTTTACCCGATGTTCCCGGAGTCGGCATCGAAGTTTTTCTGTCACGCAAACCTTTTTATCTTGGGTGCTATGTTTTATCCATCACAATCCGCGGGGATATACGGGCCCTCCCGACTGCACCTGTTACTCACCTATTCGACGAAGTTCGCCGGGAGCTTCGCGTAAAGATGAGATCTTGCGCTCCGAGCAGATCGACATCGGATGGACGAGCGGTTCATCTTGGGCCAGGGCCAAAATCCACGCGCGAGATGCATGGGGTGGTTGTCCCGAGGGATGCACCTAACGCATTTGGCCTCCTCGCATTGCCAGATGCCTGCAGTCACTCCCAGGAAATAGGCTTCCGCAAAGCTGACGCTGGCGACCGGCTCAAATGGGTCGCTATGCAGAGCTCTACAGTGTAGAGAGTCTTTTGCCTAGCGGTCGCGGCCCGCGGGTCATCATCGACGCGGCGGCGCTGCCCCGCGATCGGTAGGCAAAAGATCCTGTTGGACTGAACCGCCGCCTCAGTGTTGCAGACTATGGGGATTGAATCAGCGCGGCGCAGGGCTGTCGGTTTCGCGGTGACCACCTGATCCAGGCAAACGGGCTGTCACCCGCTGCGGCGATCTCGTATTGGCACGCTCGATGGCTTCGCGGACGCTGCGGCATGGCCGCATGCGCGGGACAATCAGCGTGTTCAGGCCGCCGGGCCGTGCACACGCAGGGCCCCTCGTCACGTCGCAAGAGACATCACGACGCGCGTGCTGTGGTCGACCGCGAGTACTCACAAACCCGTGCATGGCGGACCTCGGGACCGGTGGGCTGGAGGAATCGTCTCGATGCAGATCATCTGTCCGCGTCGGCACTGCGGGCAGTCGCGCAGCGACACCCCGGTGAGTTGCTGATAACGCTCCCGGTAATCAGTCGGCTCGTCGACCCGCGCCGGTGTGGGTGCGTGCAGCACTTGTCGACACTGCGCCAGCTTGTTTGCGCGGTGGCGGTTGGCCAGCAGACCGTAGTGTCGGATTCGCTGGAACCCCGGTGGTAGCACGTGCAGCAGGAAGCGGCGGATGAATTCGTGCGCGTCCAGGCGCATGACCTTGTGCCGCGATTCGTGGCGATAGTCCTTCCACTGGAATGCGACCTGGCCGTTGGCAAAGTCGACCAGTCGGCTGTTGGCGATGGCGACGCGATGGGTGTAGCGACCGAGGTACTCCAGAACCCGCTTGGGACCGCCGAACGGTGGCTTGGCGTAAACCACCCACTCGGCCCGGCTCACCGGTGCCAGGTAGCGGGCAAATGCACGAGCGTCCTGCAGCTCAGCCAGTGCGTTGAAGAAGTGCAGCTCCTGACGGTCGAACGCCTCGCGTAACTGCGTCATGAACCGGCGCCGGAACAGCCGCGACAGCACCCGTACCGGCAGGAAGAACCCTGGCCGGCAGGCGATCCAACGTTGGCCATCGGGGGCGATCCCACCGCCGGGCACCACGCAATGTAGGTGCGGGTGATGCAGCAGGTTCTGGCCCCAGGTGTGCAGGATAGCGATGAAGCCGATCTCCGCACCCAGCAGCTTGGGATTCGCGGCGACGGCACGTAACGTTTCCGCGGTGGCGCGAAACAGCATGCCGTAAACCACGGCCTTGTTCTGATAGGCGATGGCGGCGATCTGCTGCGGCACGGTGAACACCACGTGGAAATACTCGACCGGCAGCAGCTCTGCCTGACGCTGTTCCAGCCAGTGGGCGCGCACCAGCGACTGGCACTTTGGGCAGTGCCGGTTGCGGCAGCTGTTGAACGCGATGCGCTGGTGGCCGCAGGTATCGCACTGCTCAACGTGCCCGCCGAGTGCCGCCGTGCGGCAGCACTCGATGGCGGCCATGACGCGACGCTGCCCGCGGCTGAGCGCGTTCGCGTGGTCCCGACGATAGTCCGACCCGATCTGGCGAAAGATATCCGCCACCTCGAGCCCGGTGGCACGCACCGCCGCCTCAGACGTGTGCCGGTGGATTCGGTGGCGAGGGCAGCGGCGCAGGCGGTGGCGTAGGCAGCCAATCCAGTGGGCTGGCCGTGGCGCAGACCGTGCTGGTGGCGACCTTCAAGTAACGCGAGGTGGTGGCCAGACTGCGATGACCGAGCAGCAGCTGGATCGTGCGCACATCGGTGCCGGACTCAAGCAAGTGCGTGGCAAAGGCGTGGCGCCTATGTCGCCGACAACATAGGCGGCACTATGTAGTGCGCGCGACTATGTTGGGTGCGATTGTCGATGGCCTGGTG
>JABBOE010000191.1 GCA_019351955.1 Pseudomonadota bacterium | reverse complement strand
GGCTTGGGGTTGGTTCGCTGGATGCTGTGTCTTGATCCTGCAATGAAGGGCGGGGCACGCCCGGATTGCCTGCCAAGCGAGTGGTGCAGCCACGCCACCAGAAGCGGGACCCCACCGAAGCGGATCATCTGGGCTCGATGCAGGGGTGAGCGCCGTAGGAATCTCCACCCTTTCCGCGCAAGCGGTGGCGCAAGCGAAAGGCGGTGAGGATGTCGATGTCAGCCTTGAGTTGGCGCATTCGCCTTAAGGACACGGACGGGCAGGGGCCTGGATCGCATCAAACTCCGCGCGAATCGGTGTGTGGCGAGATCATGCCAGCATTCCTCGTGCGAACGCCGCGCCCAATCGGAAAGCAGCGCTCTGCGCTTGTGCATTTGTTGAGCCTAAACTGCGGCGCATGTCGCGAGTTCGCGGGGATCGGTCACTGGCATTTGGCGTCGCGAGGAGAGGACCATGCGCCTGGGAACCCTTAAGGTGGTTTTTCTAGTGCTCTGGGTCATAAGGGCCATCGTGACTTGCTTGCGGTTCGCGCCGAATGAAACGCGCGGTGCCGGCCATCGTGTGCATGTGCGTGGCATGATCTTGTTGTCAATCGTGACGACAGCGCGCTGGCAACCGGCTAGGACGGTTTATCCGCGAACCTCGACTGTCGGATGCGCCCCGACCCCGAGCGCCTTAAGTGTGCCTGACCTGTGAGGTTGAATTTTCTCCGTCGATTGCCGCAATCGTTGATTGCGCTACCCACCAGAGGCCTGCACCGAGTCTCTCGTATCCGCTTGAAATCGGGGAGCGGGCTCCTTTCGGTAGTGCAAAGTCGGGACATTCTTGATGGGATAGGCGGCGGGGGGCGAGGTGCTGACCTGTTTGCGCGTCATCTGGGCCTCGAAGAGGCCATTGTGGGAAGCCCTTTGAGCAGTGGAAACCGCGTGCTTCTGCTTCAAGATGGTCCAGCCACGTATCAAGCTATGTATGCGGGTATCCTGAGTGCGCAGGACCACATCAACATCGAAACGTACATCCTGGATGATGACGCCGTTGGGCAAAGCTTTGCGCAAGCTCTGATCGACAAACAGCGTGAAGGCGTCCAAGTCAACATGATCCACGACAGCTTCGGTACCTTCACGACCCCAGCTTCATTCTTCCAGCGGCTGGCCGAAAGTGGTATCCGCGTGCTTGAATTTAACCCTGTGAATCCTTTGTCGGTGCGTAAGGTCTGGGAATTGAATCGGCGCGACCACCGCAAGCTGCTGATCGTGGACGGGCGCATTGCCTTCCTGGGGGGAATCAATATCAGCAGCGTGTATTCTGGCGGATCATTCAACGCCGGCTCGCGCATGGGTCCTGACACTACGCTGGCGTGGCGCGATACCGATCTGCAATTGGAAGGGCCAGTCGTTGCGGAGTTTCAAAAGCTCTTTCTCGCAGCATGGGACAAGCAGTCGGGGCAACCGCTGGCGTTGAGGAAGTATTTCCCGACCCTTAAGAGTGTCGGCCATGACGTGGTTCGCGCGATCGGCAGTTCGCCGGAGGACTCCTACAGCCTGATCTATGTGACCCTACTCTCGGCCATCCGTAACGCGCGGGTGAGCGTGCACCTTATCAATGCTTACTTTGTTCCTGATCCACGTTTACTCGCGTCCCTTGCGGCGGCGGCTAAACGTGGTGTGGACGTCACTCTAATCTTGCCCAGCCGGACGGACGCTTGGCTCGTCTTCTACGCTGGCCGCAGCTACTACGGGCGATTGCTCCGATCGGGGGTAAAAATCTACGAGCGACGAGGGGTCATCTTGCACTCCAAGGTGGCGTTGATCGATGGCGTTTGGGCCACGATCGGATCGACCAATTTGGACTGGCGCAGCTTTCTCCACAACTATGAAGTGAACGCTGTGGTGCTTGGCGTGAACTTCGGCAACCAGCTCGAAGCCATGTTCAAAAAAGATCTGGATGGCTCCGAAGCAATCACGCATGATCAGTGGAAGCGCCGTCCCATGGTTCAGCGGGCGAAGGAAATGTTCGCCCGCGTGTGGAAGTACTGGCTTTGAGGAGCAGACCGTCTTCGATGCGCTGTTGGCTTAGACCCCGCAAGAGTCAGCGCCATGACGTTTCGCAAACTCGATGCGTCAGATCAACGGACTCACGCTGATAAGCACCGGAACGTACCTGGGCCGACTCCACCAGACCCCATTACCGGAAAGCGCCGGCGTGCGACAGAATGGGGCCGCAGCGAAATCCGGCGCGCTCTTGTGCTCAAAGTGTGCCTGCCCCGTCGCATAGCAGCATCACCGCAAAATTCGCATACCCGACAAAATAATTTACATACTTGCACATCGAGATACGAAGGACTAGTCTTCAGCAATCGATCGCCACTTGGTGGCCGTAATGTGGCTGAGTTTGCGTGCCTGGCTTGGGCAAAGGAAGGTGCGGCGGGATGCATCGCCCATTTTTCATAAGTGGGCTTGCCGTGATTGTCGGCAGTAATGAAAGTATGGGCAGCCGTGGTGCCGGGATCCAGTGGATCCTGTATTGCTTCCGGGGCCGCAGCTCATGGCGCTAATGCGCAGGTTGGCTAGACACAAATCAGAGAAAGCGGGGTGCTTTTCCTGTTCATCGTCAAAGTGCCACTTTTGCCGACGGATGGTCGTGGTTGGTATCCGAGAATCATCTAGGGTTGGAATCACCATCTCCACGCCACATTTCGGTTTCAACCTCTTGGGGAGTTCATCATTAAGCAAGTCAACAGAGTTCTTCGGCGGTATTTCTGGCGTTTCGCTACTTTCCGTCATGGGTTGTGCGTCGACAGCAAAGCATGAGGGAACCAGTGAGTACCTTGATGACAGCGTTATTACTGCCAAAGTGAAAGCTGCCATATTGGGTGACCCCGCGCTGAAGGTCGCCGAGATCAACGTCGAGACTTTCAAAGGCGTCGTTCAACTCAGTGGCTTCGTGAGTTCACAAGCGGAGATCAACAAGGCAGTGGAGTTAACCGGCAAAGTCGATGGCGTTGTCTCTGTCAAAAACGACATGCATGTCAAGTGACGCAGGATTGGATGCGGCTCGCGCGATCTCTGGATCACACCGGCAAGTCAGCAAGAGCCGCATGCGTGTTTGCGTTGGGATGCGTCACATGGCACAGAGTGCAGACGCCCACGATCGCGGCTTTTTTAATCGGAGGTATAACTATGCGCTACGCCATTTGCATTCTGTGCATGATGGTTTTCGCGGTGACTTCGGCCACTGCACAGGTGAGTATCGGTATAGGGCTTCCTGGACTGAGCATCGGCATCAACATGCCGGTATATCCGACTTTCGTTCGTGTGCCGAACTATCCCGTCTACTACGCTCCTGGAGTGTCCTCGAATTACTTCTTTTATGACGGTGTGTACTGGGTTTTCCAGAACGACAATTGGTATGCAAGTTCTTGGTACAACGGGCCTTGGACGTTTGTGAATCCTGATGCGGTTCCGCTGTTCGTCCTGCGTATCCCTGTGCGCTACTACCGGGCTCCACCAACTTATTTTCGCGGATGGCAGCCGGATGCGCCGCCCCGTTGGGGCGACCACTGGGGTCCACAGTGGGAGCAGCACCGCCGTGGATGGAATCAGTGGAATCACAGTGCTGTGCCTGCTCCGGCGCCACTGCCGACCTACCAGCGACAGTATTCAGGGGATCGGTATCCTCGCGCCGAAGAGCAGCATATTCTTCGCAACGAGAAATACCGCTACGCGCCGCGCGATCCGATAGGACGCGAGATCTATCAGGAACAGAACAGGCAAGGAGGGCCTGGACCCGGCCAGCAGAAGCCCGTAGCAGTGCCGCAACAGAGAAGCCCCGCGCAGCCCGATATCCAGCGATCGAACCCTCCTGGACAACCCCGGCAGTACAGTCCGGGGGCGCCCTCTGACAGGTCCCCGCAACGGCAGGGCGCCAGTCCTCAGCACCCATTACAAGCCCCAGCGCCGGTACAGCAAAGAGGCCCAGCTACGCCGACCCCACGCGCTGCGCCACAGCCAGGCCCAGTCCAGCATCAGCGACAAGTGCCAAACTCAAGCCAGACACCGACGCCACAAGGGAAGGGGCTGAAGCAAGGTCAAGGTCAAGGTCAAGGTCAACGCCGCGAGAAGGACGACCAACGCGGGCAGGGGCGTAATCAGTAACTCCTGAATTGCCCAACTTAATGAACGTGAGGAGCGGATGATGAAACTGTTGAACGGACTGCGTGTCGTGCTTGGTCTGGTGGCAATCTCGCTACTGGGTGGATGCGCCTCGCCCGGCTATCCCACCTCGACCAGCTACCCAACAAATACCACGGGGTACGCAGGGTATGGTGTTATCCAATCCATTGAACTGGTCAAACAGTCGGGCACTGCGAGCAGCGGGATCGGCGTGGGCACGATTGCAGGGGGTGTCGTCGGAGGCATCCTTGGCAATCAAGTTGGCTCCGGAACCGGGCAAACCGCGGCCACCATCGGAGGGGTCGCAGCCGGTGCATACCTGGGTCATCAACTCGAAAAAAACCAGCAGGGTTCAGGCGACGTCTATCAGTTCACCGTGCGCATGGACAACGGGTCCTATCAAACATTGACGCAAAGCACGAGCGACAACTTTCAAGTGGGCGAACGTGTACGCGTACAAAATGGCACCCTAATGCGCCCCTGATTTTACGGTGACGGCAGGGTGGTCATAGCGCGGTTGACACGCGCATTTTGTGTTGCAGAAGCCAACTAGCGCTTGTTGCCTCCTACGAGCAGGAGTGCCCCGCCGGCCACAATCGCCCCGACGCCAGCCCAGATCGGAATGTTGACCGTTTTCTTTTCCTTGACCGAAAGCTCGAGCGGTCCCAGCTTGGCCTCATGGGTCTGCTTCGTGTAACTAAAACCTCCATACACCAAGCCCAGGATCCCCGCGAGGATCAGAGCGAGTGCTGCAATCCGAAGTGGATTCATGACGTCTCCCGTTATGCAAACACCTGCTGGCTCCTCAGAAGAGGAGCAACATCAGGGCGTTTTTCTCGCTCACTGACACACTTCAACCAACTCCTGCGGTTGAACAGCTTAACCGCATCGAATCCCGCTTAACCCCGTCAAGAACGTCGGCCTTGAATGATGTTGAACACAATCAGCACGATCGCAATGATCAGAAGCACATGGATGAATCCCCCCATTGTGTACGAGCTGACAAGCCCAAAAATCCAGAGTAGAACCAAAACAGCCGCGATAGTCCAGAGCATTCTTCTTCTCCTTCTAAAACGATCTGACGATTCAATAAGCTAGGCGGCCTCAAATCTGAAGTGCAACACCCCAAGCCTGTAAGGTGTTGCGATGGAA
>JABBOE010000034.1:21014-29743 GCA_019351955.1 Pseudomonadota bacterium | reverse complement strand
ATTCAGACCCGAGGTCGGAACGGAGATCGTCAGCGCCGCGTTGCCGATGTTCGACCTCGTGCAACGCTGGCTGAGGGCGCGCGGGCTGCAGGTCACTTACGTACGCAACATCACCGATGTGGACGATAAGATCATCCGCCGCGCGGTGGAGCAGGGTGTGAGCGTGCGTGCGCTCACCGACCGTTTCATTGCCGCCATGCATGAGGACACCGATGCCCTGGGCATTGAGCGACCCACGCACGAGCCGCGCGCGACCGACTACATCCCGCAGATGCAGGAACTCATTGCGCGCTTATTTGACAAGCGCCTGGCCTATCAGGATGAGGCGGGCGACGTGGACTACGCGGTGCGCGCGTTTCCAGGCTATGGGAAACTGTCGGGCAAGGCGCTGGACCAGTTGCACGCCGGTGAGCGTGTGGAAGTGGACACGGCCAAGCGTGACCCACTGGACTTCGTGCTGTGGAAGCGTGCCAAGCCCGAGGAACCAGCCGAGGTGCGGTGGACGTCACCTTGGGGCGAGGGCAGGCCTGGCTGGCACATCGAATGCTCGGCCATGAGCTGCGCCTTGCTGGGCGAGCACTTCGACATCCATGGTGGCGGCGCAGATCTGCAGTTTCCCCATCATGAAAACGAAATCGCCCAAAGCGAAGGGGCGAGCGGCAAGCCCTTCGTAAACATCTGGATGCACAACGGTTTCGTGCGCGTCGACGAAGAAAAGATGTCCAAATCACTTGGAAATTTCTTCACCATTCGCGATGTGTTGAAAGTGTTCGATGCAGAGACTGTGCGATTTTTCATCATCCGCGCGCATTACCGAAGCCCGCTCAATTACAGCGAAGAGAATCTGCGGGACGCGCGCCATGCGCTGACACGGTTGTACACCGCGTTGCAGGACTTTCCCGAGGTGGCAGCCGTGCAGGACTGGTCCCATCCCATTGCCCAGCGATTCAGTGCGGCGATGGACGATGATTTCAACACCCCCGAGGCCCTCGCCGTGCTCTTTGACCTCGCTGGCGAAGTCAACCGGACCCGTGTTGCCGAACTTGCCGGGCTGCTCAAGGGACTCGGTGCCACACTCGGCCTGCTGCAACAGGCTCCGCAGAGCTTCTTGCAAGGGGGTCCCTCAAGCGCCAAGACCGATGTCGCCTGGATCGACGAGCGGCTGAGCGCGCGTACCGAGGCAAAAAGGGCCCGTGATTTCGCGCGTGCTGATCAAATCCGCGCCGAGTTGCTAGAGCAAGGCATCGTGCTGGAAGACAAGCCGGGCGGTGTCACCGTGTGGCGCCGGGCGTAGCGTCGTGGCCGAGAATCCCAGCGTGGTGCGCCCCCCGTATTGGGACGACGCGTGCGCCCAGCTCATGCGCGCAGACCGTGTGATGCGCAAGCTCATCCCTGAGCATGGGCAGGCCCAGCTGCAGAGCCGCGGCGACGCCTTCCAAACCTTGGCGCGCTCCGTGGTCGGTCAGCAGATTTCCGTGAAGGCGGCGCAATCGGTCTGGGACCGCCTGCTTGTGCTCGTGGGACAAGCCACACCCGGGCGCCTGCTGCAGCATGAGCCGCAGGCGCTCAGGCAGGCTGGCCTTTCTCAGCGCAAATGCGAGTACCTGCAAGACTTGGCGGCAAAATTCGAAGCGGGCCAGGTGCATCCGCGACAGTGGGATAGCATGCCTGACGAGGCCATCATTGCTGAACTCGTGGCCATCCGCGGCATCGGCCGATGGACGGCCGAGATGTTCTTGATCTTCTACCTCATGCGCCCCGACGTCTTGCCACTGGATGATCTTGGCCTGCAACGGGGGATCAGCCTGCGCTATTTCTCGGGCGAAGCGGTCAGCCGTAGCGATCTGCGTGAGGTGGCTGCAGCTTGGGCGCCCTGGCGCTCGGTCGGCACTTGGTATATTTGGCGAAGCCTCGACCCTGTGGCGGTTGAGTACTGATCACTATTCCGATACGCCAGATGTGCTGAGGCAAACGGCAAGGCATTGCCACGCACCACGATTGGCGCACGCACCGCTCGCATTGCGGGCGTACTTTGCGGGGACCTACAACCATGATCAAAAGAGTTTTTCTCGATTTCGAACAGCCGGTGGCCGAACTGGAAACCAAGATCGAAGAGCTGCGCTATGTGCAGGATGAATCGGCCGTGGACATTTCGGAGGAAATCGCGCGCCTGCAGAAGAAAAGCCAGCAACTCACGAAGGACATCTACGCCAAGCTCACACCATGGCAGGTAACGCAGATTGCGCGCCATGCACAGCGTCCCTACACCATGGATTATGTGGCGCAACTGTTCACCGATTTTCACGAACTGCATGGCGACCGGCATTTCGCGGATGACTTGTCAATTGTTGGGGGGTTGGCCCGATTCAACGGTCGATCGTGCATGGTGATTGGCCACCAGAAAGGGCGTGACACGAAAGAGCGGGGCCTGCGCAACTTTGGCATGACCAAACCGGAGGGCTATCGCAAGGCGCTGCGGCTGATGAAGTTGGCCGAGAAATTCGCGCTGCCCCTATTTACCTTCGTCGACACGCCTGGTGCGTATCCCGGCATTGATGCAGAGGAGCGGAACCAATCGGAGGCGATTGGCCGCAACATTTTCGAAATGTCGCAATTGCAGGTGCCCATCGTCTCGACCATCATTGGCGAGGGCGGCTCAGGCGGAGCATTGGCCATCGCCGTGGCCGACCACGTGCTCATGCTTCAGTACGCGGTGTATTCGGTGATTTCCCCTGAGGGCTGCGCGTCGATTTTGTGGAAAAGTGCGGAGCGTGCACCTGAGGCCGCTGAGGCGCTGGGTCTGACCGCGCATCGGCTCAAGGCGCTGGGCCTGATCGACAAAATTGTCAGTGAGCCCGTGGGCGGAGCCCACCGCGACCCGCCTGCGATGGCGGCGAGCTTGAAGCGCGCTCTGTCTGAGAGCCTGCGTCAATTCCAGGACATCAAGCCTGCTGATCTTGTCAAGCAGCGCTACGAACGCCTTTGCGCATTTGGCAAGTTCCAGGACACCAAGGTTTCGCGTTAAGGCCTTTGCGGTCCTGATGGCGGCAAGCCTGTCGGCGTTCTGAACACATCGCTGCTTTTCGATGGTCCTAGCTGGCTCAGCCGCCCCGCCCCAGTGGTCTGCCTTGAAGGCAGACCCCGCCCTATCAGCCTTACGGCTTTTTGCCGGTACGCGGATCGATCCGCGCGCCGATGCGGTTCCGTTGGCCATCGCCTTTAGCGGGGGGGCGGATTCGACCGCGCTGCTATTGGCGGCCTTGCACCTGTGGGGCCGGCAGCGTCTGCACGCGCTGCATGTGCATCACGGATTGCAAAGTGATGCCGACCGATTTGCCGAGCATGCGCGCGGCCTGTGCGCTTCGTGGGGCGTGCCGTGCAGTGTGCTGCGCGTGCAAATCCCGGTGCGGCGCGGTGCAAGTCTGGAGGATGCCGCACGGGGCGCACGTTACACAGCCTTGACGAATGCAGCCATCAAGGTGGGCTCGCGCTGGTTGTTTTTGGGCCACCAAGCCGACGACCAAGCGGAGTCGTTGCTCCTGGCCCTTCTGCGCGGGGCGGGTCCGAAGGGCTTGGCTGGCATGCCTGCTGTGGCATCGCGCGCGGGGCTCTGGTTGGGCCGTCCTTTATTGTCTTGCGCAGCTGACTCCTTGAGACACATGCTCGACGAGCAGGGTGTGCCCTACGTGCACGATGCCATGAACGTCGACCCGGCGTTTCGACGCAGTCGTATCCGCCATGAGCTTCTGCCCGTCCTTGCACGTTTGGAGCCATCGTGGCGTGCCACTTTGACGCGTGCGGCCAGCCTTTGCGCACAGGCGTCAGCCGGAATCGAAGAGCTGGCGCAACAGGATCTGGCTCTGTGTGAGGGCCCCGAAGGCCTTCGACTGGCTGCGCTGCGTGCCCTGCCTGAGGCGCGCTTGAGTGAGGTCCTGCGCCTTTGGCTGCGGCAGAGCGGATTGCGCAGCAACCACGGACAGATCGTCAACCTGCGTCGACAGGTTCACGCCACAGCGCGGGGAGCCGTGGCTTTGCAGGTCAGACTCGGGCAGGGATTGGTTGAGCGGCGTGGGCCCTGGCTGGCGCTGAGTGCCGGCACTTGTGTGTCGGCCCGTTGCGGGCTGCACGATGCACACGAGGGGAATGGCTGCCTATAATTTCAGGTTTTCCTGAAACGGCAGCGCCAGGGGCGCGCATGCGCCGTGTCCATCCAACGCAATCATGGCGCTTATCGTCCAGAAATACGGCGGTACCTCAGTCGGGTCCGTCGAACGCATTAAGAACGTGGCCCGCCGTGCCATCAAATGGGCAGATGCCGGACACAAGGTTGTTGTGGTGGTGTCGGCCATGTCCGGGGAGACCAACCGACTCATTGCGCTGGCTCGCGAAATCCAGCCCGACCCTGATCCGCGCGAACTCGACGTGGTGGCATCCACGGGTGAGCAGGTCACCATTGGTCTGCTGGCCATGGCGCTCAAGTCCTTTGGGCGTGAGGCACGCAGCTACACGGGCTACCAGGTTGGTATCCACACCAACAGCGCTTTTACCAAGGCGCGTATCGAGTCCATCGATCAACAGCGTATACGAGCCGACCTCGACCGTGGCTTGATCGTCGTCGTGGCCGGTTTTCAGGGTGTGGACAGTGAGGGCAATGTCACCACACTTGGTCGTGGGGGGTCCGATACATCCGGTGTGGCCCTGGCAGCCGCACTCGATGCGGACGAATGCCAGATCTTCACGGACGTGGATGGCGTCTACACGACGGACCCGCGCGTCGTGCCTGAGGCAAGCAAGCTCTCCACCATTACGTTCGAGGAAATGCTCGAAATGGCAAGCCTCGGATCGAAGGTGCTGCAGATTCGTTCTGTTGAGTTTGCCGGGAAATACCGCGTGCGCCTGCGCGTGCTCTCAAGTCTTACGCCCTGGGACATTCCGCTGGAGCAGGAAATGCGCAGCGGCACACTCATTACCTTCGAGGAAGACCAAAACATGGAACGAGCCGTCGTATCAGGCATCGCCTTCGCGCGCGATGAAGCCAAGATCACTGTGGTGGGTGTGCCAGACCGTCCGGGCATTGCCTATCAGATCCTGAGCGCGGTGGGTGGCGCGAACATTGATGTGGACATGATTGTGCAAAACCAGAGCGTGGCTGGTTTCACCGACTTTTCGTTCACCGTGGGGCGTGGAGATTACGCACGCACGCTGGACATCCTCAAGACCAGCATTCAATCCCATATCGGCGCCAAGGAGATCATCGGCGACCCGAAGGCCTGCAAGGTGTCCGTCGTCGGTGTTGGCATGCGCTCCCATGCCGGCGTAGCCAGCAAGATGTTCCGGACATTGGCTGAGGAAGGCATCAACATTCAGATGATCTCAACCTCGGAGATCAAGGTCTCGGTGCTGATCGAGGAGAAATATCTCGAGCTGGCCGTGCGAGCCCTGCACAAAGCATTCGATTTGGACGAACAGGCGCCCTGACGCAATCGCGCCGGATCCCTCAGCTTGCGTGGGATTGCGTGGCGCTGAGCGGCGTGCGCGTTGCAGATGGCGCGGGGAACGCGATCCGTGCCCGCAGGCCCCCGAGCGGCGAATCCAGGAGCGTGAGTTGTGCACCGCTGCGCTCGGCCACGCTCTTGACGATGGCCAGCCCTAAGCCACTGCCCCCAGGTGGAGCGTCCTCGCGTCGGTAGAAGCGGTCAAACACCCGCGGCCGGTCTTCCGGCGGAATGCCGGGGCCGGAGTCGTCGACCTCCAGCACTGCGCGCCTGCCTTCGCGCCGTACGCGCACGTCGACGCGCCCGCCGGCAGGCGTGTAGCGAAGAGCATTGTCAACCAAGTTGCGAATGAGCATGCGCAGGCCGTTGGGCGGCGCGTGCACGAGAATGTCGTCGGCCTGCTCCAGCCCCGCGTCGACGCCGCGTGTTTGCGCCAGCTCCAGAGTGTCGGAAAGGGCCAGCCGGGCGACGTCAGCTAGTGATGTGGGGACCGCGGCGTCCTGACCGTCGGCGTCAGCGCGGGCAAGCGCGAGCAGTTGTTCGACGAGATGCGTGGCGCGGTCAAGGCCCGAGCCCAGGCGCTGCAGCGCAAGTTGGCGCGTTGCTTCGTCCTGTGCGCGACCGAGCATCTGAATTTGCACTTTGAGCGCAGCAAGCGGCGAGCGCAGTTCGTGCGCAGCGTCCGCGACAAACATTTGCTGGGCATCGAAAGCTTGACGGGTACGGGCGAAGAGCCCATTCATGGCGCGCACCACCGGCTGCATCTCGAGAATCACCGCCTTTGGCTCCAGTGGATCGAATGAGGTGGCCGCGCGGCTTTCCAGCTCCTGGGACAAGGCGCGCAGCGGCCTCAGCGATCGGCGCACCACCCAGGCGACGGCGAGCAGCAGCAGCGGCGCAATCAGCAACATGGGCCAAACCGAGTTGAAGGCGAAAGTCAGGGCCAGTGCGCGGCGGCTCAAGAGCGGCTGCGCAACTTGGATGGTGCGACCGCCCGCCTGCATGGAGAACACCCGCCATTGCTGGGTTCCCACATTCACATTGGCGTAGCCCAGAACAGCCTGGTCGGGCAGTTCTACCCGCGGGCGCGAGACGTAGATGCGCTGACCATCAGGCGACCAGACTTGCACAACGTAATCCACGTCGTCACGCGCCCGACCTTCGGGGCCGAAACCAGGGAGGCCAAGGTCGCCGCTCGCCAGCGACAGGGCGAGCTGCTGGAGGTGATAATCAAACACGGCGTCCGCCTCGCGCATGGCGTTGTTGAACACAACCACGGCCTGTACGAGGGCTGCCAACAGCACGGCCGCCGTAAGCAGGATCAGCAGTTGGGCGCGAAGGGATTTCATGCGTCAGGTCCTGCGTCGGTGGGTGCAGGACCTGACGCATCGCGCGCGATCACATACCCCATGCCGCGGATGTTGCGAATGAAGTCGGCGCCGAGTTTCTTTCGCAGGCTATGCACATACACTTCGACCGCATTGCTGGAGATCTCATCTTTCCAGCTGTAGAGTTTCTCTTCGAGTTGGGTGCGCGAGAGGATGACGCCGGGTCGTGCAATCAGTGCTTCCAGGACCGCCCACTCGCGCTGTGAGAGCTGCACCGCCTGACCTTCGAACGTGGCCTCGTGGGTGGCAGGGTTCAGCCTCACGGGCCCATGCTCGAATACAGGCTCCGCGCGACCGGCCGCTCGACGCAGAAGGGCGCGGATTCGCGCTTGCAGTTCATCGAGATCATAGGGCTTGAGCACGTAATCATCGGCTCCCGCATCCAACCCCCGGATGCGATCGTTGACCGCATCGCGCGCGGTGGCGATGAGAACTGGGGTTCGGTCACGCCGCGCGCGGGCCTTCTTGAGCACCTGCAGTCCATCAAGTCGGGGCAGGCCGAGGTCGAGCAGCACCAGGTCGTAATGCTCGGTGCTCCAGGCGGCGTCCGCCATATGCCCGTCACGCACCCAGTCGACTGCGTAGCCCTCGCCACGGAGGGCGTCGAGCACAGACTCGCCAATCATGACATCGTCTTCTACCAGCAACAGGCGCATGTGGATATGTGTGTGGCGGCCAGCGGCATTATGTGCTTCTAAAGCGTTAGCCCTGAAGTATGGAGCCTGGGCCTTAGACTGTGCTTAATACTTTATCTTGACAACATTTATCGGAAGATGCAAAAGCCCCTGGACCCAGCTGGTGAGGAGCCGACTCATATGCCCCGCACAGTCTGGGTACTTGGCTGGGTGAGCCTATTCATGGACATGTCATCCGAACTGATCCATGCCGTGCTGCCCGTGTACATGACCACGACATTGGGCCTGAGCATGCTCACCGTGGGGCTGGTTGAGGGAATCGCCGAGGCGACAGCCTCGGTGCTCAAGGCATTCTCAGGGGCTCTTTCGGACCGACTCGGCAAGCGCAAAGTGCTGGCAGTTCTCGGCTACGGGCTGTCTGCCGTAACCAAGCCCTTGTTCCCGTTGGCATCCGGTGCAACCGAGGTCATCGCAGCGCGCTTCATCGATCGCATCGGCAAGGGCATTCGTGGCGCGCCGCGCGACGCCTTGCTGGCTGATGCGACCCCCGAGGCATTACGCAATGCCGCCTATGGCTTGCGCCAGAGCATGGATACCGTCGGCGCGTTTCTCGGGCCACTGGCGGCAATTGCACTGCTCTGGTGGCTGCATGATCGCCTGCGTCTGCTGCTGTGGTTTGGCGTCGTGCCGGCCTTGGTCGCTGTTGGCATTCTCGTTTTTGGGGTGCAGGAGCCAGCACGTTCGCGTGAACGTGCTCGGGCCGATACGCGCACTAAAGCCGCAAGATTGCCCCGTTTTGCGGCAGCGCGCGGCCTGCCGAGTGGGTACTGGGGCGTGGTGGCTGTCGCCAGCGTATTCACGGTCGCGCGGCTCTCTGAGGCGTTCTTGGTGCTGCGCGGTCAGCAGCAGGGTGTAAAGCTGCTTTGGATACCGCTCGTAACCCTGGTATTTAGCTTGGTTTACGCGGTCAGCGCCTATCCCGCCGGCGTGCTGGCACAGCGCTTTGGGCGGCGCGCCTTGCTGCTATGGGGCGCGGCAGCATTGTTCGCATCCATGGTGCTTCTCGCGCTGCCGGGCATGGTGACGCTTTGGATTGGGGCGTGCTTGTACGGACTGCACCTGGGCCTGACGCAGGGGGTGTTTGCTGCAGCCGTGGCCGCAACCGCGCCCGAAGAGCTGCGCGGTACGGCCTTCGGTGTCTACTATCTGAT
>JABBOE010000034.1:0-21004 GCA_019351955.1 Pseudomonadota bacterium | reverse complement strand
CTATCTGATCATCGGGCTGTTGCAGTTGTTGGGCAGCCTGGGCGCCGGGTGGTTGTGGCAGCACTTTGGCGCGCAATATGCCTTCGGTGCAGGCGCGGCGTTGACTGCGGCGGCCATGCTTCTGGCCACGTTGCGGGCACGCTCGCTGAGCTGGCTGCGCTCCCGGTGAGGCAACCGGGGGATGCTGCAGAGTTGGCTCGTCCTCGGCACAATAGGAGGTTCATGACATTTGCCCGGGAGACGACCATGACCACGACACACGCCATCCGCATCGAACGCACTGGTGGACCCGAAGTGCTGCAATGGCAGGAGGTTCCACTTGGTGACCCAGGGCCGGGTGAAGTGCGCCTGCGCCATGGCGCCGTCGGCGTCAATTTCATCGACGTGTACCACCGCACGGGGCTGTACCCACTGCAGCTGCCTGCCGGGATTGGGCTGGAGGCGGCAGGTACGGTCGAGGCCGTGGGTGAGGGTGTCGGGGGTTTTGTACCGGGCGACCGCGTGGCCTATTGCAATGGTCCCACCGGTGCTTACGCTCAGGCGCGGGTGATGCCGGCACGGGTCTTGGTGAAACTGCCTGATGCCGTTGCCTTCGATACCGCATCCAGCATGATGCTTAAAGGTCTGACGGCACAGTTTCTGCTTCGTCGCACGCGCAAGCTACAGGCCGGCGACGTCGCCGTGTTTCACGCGGCCGCAGGCGGCGTCGGGTTAATCGCGGGACAGTGGGCGCGTGCGCTGGGCGTTCAGCTTATTGGAACGGCCGGCAGCGATGAGAAATGTGCACTTGCGCTGGCCAACGGGTATGCGCATTGCATCAACTACCGGACAGATGACCTGGTATCTCGAGTCAAGGAAATCACGGACGGCAAGGGCGTCGCCGTGGTGTATGACTCCGTGGGACGCGATACCTGGGAGCGATCGTTGGCCTGTTTGCAGCCCTTTGGGCTGATGGTCAGTTTCGGCAACTCCTCGGGCCCCGTGCCGCCCGTTCTGTTGACCGATCTTGCCGCCAAGGGCTCGCTATATGTCACGCGCCCCACGCTGATGACCCACATTGCAAACCGGGCCACGCTTGAGCAGATGGCCGCGGAACTGTTCGGCGTCGTGCTTGCGGGTCAGGTCATGCCCACCATCGGTCGACGCTTCGCACTGCGCGATGCCGCGCAGGCCCATATGGCGCTGGAAAGCCGGGAAACCACAGGCAGCATCGTGTTAGAGCCGTGATGCGTGTGATGCACTCCGCAGCCTGCCGCCACGCATGAGGGCAGGGCAGCATTTGCTGCCAACGAGATGCCGATGGCCTGGCGGCCGCCGTGCAGCGCGCCGTCCCAGTCAATCTGAGCGGTGCACGACGCGCAAGTCCCTGATTTGCACTACAGCGCACCGCGATGCCCTTGTTGAGACTCCGGCCGTGAGGCATGGAACGCGGCTGTCTGTGCAGTTCGGTCAGCAATCTGACTGCAGGGGTGCGAGCCTCGACAGGCTTTGCGGACACACGATCCCGCGATAAGCGTGCCAGCTCGCGTGCCCGATCAGGGGCCAGGCCACAAGCAAGCCCAAGCCCAACGGGAGCATGGCTAGCAGCGAGATTGTCGCCACGAGCAATGCCCACCACAGCATCACGGCAGGGTGCTCCAGGCAGGCGCGCAAGCTGGTGATGGCCGCAGTGATGGCGTCGGCGGCGGGTCGGTCAAGCATCAACGGGAGCGCCACTGCGCTCATGCCGAACGCCAGCAGCGCAAACCCCGCGCTGGCACAGCCATAGGCGACCATAAAACTGCGGTTCGCTCCGTCCAGCACCATAGAGAGCAGGTTGGTAGTGGGCACTAGATTGTCGGAAAAGAGCGCAAACACAAGCAAGGATGTGCGCGCCCACAACAATTCAATCACCAGCAGGAGCCCGGCAAATATGGCCATACTGCTCTTCGTCTGCCACCAGCACACAAGGCAGGAGCGCAATTTCGCCTCGACGCCGATGGAACAACTACGACTGGCCTGAACCAGTCCCATCGCGAGCGCCGGTCCCATCAGCAGCACGGTGCTTGCCAACATGAGCGTGTATTCGGGGCTGCGCACAGCGCTCAGCGCGAACGCCCAGGCGACGAGCGTGAACATCGATCCATAGCTCAGGCTCACCGCCGGGCAACGCTCGATGTCGGCCCAGCCCGCGCGAAGCCAACGCAGCGGGTCACGCCACGTAAGCGTGCACACCGAAACCGGTTGCCAGCGATCCCTTGCGAGGGGTTGGCGCTGCGCTTCCTCTGGGGTCATTGGCATCTCCTTCTCTGGGGCCTTGGGAAACCCTCAAGCGGAAGAGGCTATTTCGGAGGCGTTTCCAACGCAAGTGGGGAAAATCTCAGGATCGACCCAAGTGGCGCTTGCGCGATTCGCGCCACTCATCCAGTAGCAGCAACCCCGCGCCGACCGTGATGGCGCTGTCGGCCACGTTGAATGCAGGCCAGTGCCATTGTTTGGCGCCCAAGGTCACATAGAAATCAAGAAAGTCCGTGACGTGGCCCCACACGACACGGTCAGCGACGTTACCCAAAGCGCCGCCGAGAATGAGCGCGAGCGCCAGGCTGAACAGCGTTCGGTTGCGGTGGCGCAAGAGCAGCCCGACGATCAGCGCGGAGGCGCCCAGCCCCAACCCGGTGAACAACCAGCGCTGCCAGCCAGCGGCAGCAGCAAGAAAGGAAAAGGCCGCCCCGGGATTCTCGATGTGCACGATGTTGAAGAACCCCGTGACGGCGTGGCTGGCGTCAAGCGGTAGATCACGCTGCACAATCCATTTGCTGCATTGATCAAGCGCCAATACGCAGGCGGCGACGATGAGCCATGGCCAAGTGCTGGCAGGCGTGGCACCTGCGTGGACAGGCGCGTGCTGAGGAATGGGGCGAGTAGGCGTGGTCGGCATCGGCTTCGGCACAATGGATCCTCAAGCGTGGCGGCGGGTTTCGCCCGGCCCGCCAAGGTTGTCCGCGCAGCGCGCGCAAATGCCCGGATACGCCGGATCGACGCCGATGTTCACTTCCCAATGCCAGCAGCGTTCGCATTTGGCTGCGCCGGCGGCATCGGCTGGCTGCGCCTGCACCGAAAACTCGCTGCCAGCACGCAGCGTGGCGCGCGACGTGATGAAGGCGAAGGGGAGTTCATCGCCAAGGCTGGCGAGCAGGCTGTGGTCCGGTTCTGGCGCAGTGATGTCCACCCAAGCCTGCAGCGAGGAGCCGAGGCGGCCTTCGGTGCGCACAGTCTCCACGGCCTGATTTACCATGTCGCGCACGGCCCGCAGACGGGCCCATTTGTCGAGAAGGTCGAGGGCGTCTGCGGGTTCGGGGACTGCGTGGTACGTTTCGACGAAGATGGTGCCGGTAGCCTGAGCTTGCTGCGGCGCAAAGTGGCGCCAGGCTTCTTCAGCCGTGAAGCTGAGGAATGGTGCAATCCAACGCAGCATGGCATGCGTCAGATGCCACAAAGCCGTTTGTGCGCTGCGCCGCGCCAGGCTTTGCGCGGGTGTGGTGTAGAGCCTGTCCTTCAGCACGTCGAGGTAGAAGCCGCCCAGATCCTCGGAACAGAAAGTCAGCAGGCGCGCGACAACCGGGTGGAATTCGTAGCGGTCGTAATAGGCCAGGATGTCGCGCTGCAGGGCCGCGGTATGCGCCAACATCCAGCGATCGAGTTCGACCATATCGGCCAAGGGCACGCTTTGTATTGTCGGGTCGAAATCGGCGACGTTAGCGAGCAGAAAGCGCAGTGTGTTGCGCACGCGCCGGTAATTCTCAACCACCTGTTTGAGTATGGCATCGGAGATGGCCAGATCGCCCGAGTAGTCCGTGCTGGCGATCCAAAGGCGGAGGATCTCCGCACCGAGCTTCTCGCTGACGACCTGCGGCGCGATGACGTTGCCCTGTGACTTGCTCATCTTGCGCCCTTTCCCATCCACGGTGAACCCATGGGTGAGCAGCGCCTTATAGGGCGCGCGGTCGAACATTGCGCAGGATGTCAGCAGGGAGGAATGAAACCAACCGCGATGCTGGTCGTGACCTTCCAGGTACAGGTCGGCGGGCCACTGCAGTTGCGAAGCGTGGCTGCGCATGAGCACGTGGAAATGCGTGGTGCCCGAGTCGAACCAGACCTCGACGATATCCGTCGATTTCTCATACTGCGCAGCCTCACTGCCCAGCCAGTCGCGCAGGTCAAGTTTGGCCCACGCTTCCACGCCCCCTTGTTGAACCAGGTCAGCGGCGCGGTCCATCAGCGCAAGCGTTTCAGGGTGCAGCTCGCCGGTGCTCCTGTGCAGCAGGAAGGGCAGGGGTACGCCCCAGGCGCGCTGGCGCGAAATACACCAGTCAGGCCTGCCCGCGATCATGTCGCGCAACCTTGTCTTGCCGTTGGCGGGGTAGAAAGCTGTGTGCTCGATGGCGTCCAGGGCCGAGCTTCGCAAGCTGCGCGGCGCCTTATCGACGGTGCATACGCCATCGCCCTCATCCATGCGCACGAACCACTGGCTGGCGGCGCGGTAGA
This sequence comes from Pseudomonadota bacterium, assembly GCA_019351955.1. Lineage (GTDB taxonomy): Bacteria > Pseudomonadota > Gammaproteobacteria > Burkholderiales > Burkholderiaceae_C > Thiomonas_A. The sequence continues at coordinate 16,480 of JABBOE010000034.1, read as the reverse complement.
TCACCGGAGTCTTGTGGCGCCAGCAATGCGGATAGCTGTGCTGGATGTCCAGGGTGGCGAACAGCCGGTCGGCTTGGCGAAGACTCTCGACGATGATGGGTGCAGCCTTCCAGATTTGCATGCCGCCGAACAGCGGCAGCTCGGGCGCATAGCTGCCATCGGCCTGCACCGGATTGAGAATATCCTCGATGGCCATGCCATGCGCGATGCAGGAATTGAAATCGTCGACCCCATAAGCTGGGGAGGAGTGCACGATGCCCGTGCCGTCCTCGGCTGTCGCGTACTCAGCGAGATAAACGGGGCTTGCTCGGTCATAGCCTGCATCGAAGGCGGCAAGCGGATGCTTGAAGTTGATTCCGGCGAGGGCGTTGCCCTTGGCTGTCGCAACAATGCGGCCATCCAGCCCGTAGCGCTGCAGGCAATCCTGAACACGGGCGCACGCCAGCAGCAGCAGGCCGCGGATGGTATCGACCAAGCAATAGTCCAGATCGGGATTGAGATTCAGCGCTTGGTTGGCAGGGATGGTCCAGGCCGTGGTGGTCCAGATCACGGCGAAACTGGGTTTATCCAGTCGGGTCAGTCCAAACGCAGCTGCAAGCTTGTCCGGCTCGGCGCACGCAAAACCGACGTCGAGGGTCTGGGATTTCTTGTCCGCATACTCAATTTCGAACTCTGCAAGCGACGAGTGGCAGTCAAAACACCAATGGACTGGCTTAAGGCCGCGATAGACGAAACCGCGTTCCATCACGTGTTTCAAGGCGCGAATTTCATCGGCTTCATTTCCAAAATTCATCGTGCGGTAGGCATGCTCCCAGTCACCCAAAACGCCCAATCGTTTGAAGTCCGCCATCTGTCCGGCGATCTGCTCGGCGGCATAAGCGCGGCTCTTGGCCTGGATCTCGTCGCGGCTCAGATTGCGGCCGTAGAGCTTCTCGATCTGGTTCTCGATCGGCAACCCATGGCAATCCCAGCCTGGCACGTACACGGCATCGAACCCCGCAAGCTGGCGGGCTTTGACAATCATGTCCTTGAGGATTTTGTTTACGGCGTGGCCCACGTGGATTTGCCCATTGGCATAGGGGGGGCCGTCGTGCAATACGAATTTCGGGCGACCGCTGCGGGCAGCGCGCAGGCGCTGATACACCCCCTTCGTATCCCACTCCGTGATCCAGGCGGGCTCGCGCTTGGGCAGGTCCCCGCGCATTGGAAAATCGGTATCCGGAAGGTTGAGCGTGGAGCGGTAATCGGGCTTTTGCGTGGGCGCTGTCGAGTCTGTCATGGCAAGGGATGGCGCCGGGGTGCGCGTGGACGAATGAATGTTGGGGTGCAGTATCGATGAGGGCTCGCTGTCGAGGCAGCGCAAGGCGCGCAGCGCGGGAGCGGCTTGCGCGTCAAATTTGGGATGAGCTGAGCTGGGACTGATTCGCCGCGAACCAGGCACGCGCCTGCCGCACATCGCTTGCGATGGCCTCGGTCAAGGCTTGCAGGGTGTCATAGCGCGCCTCGTCGCGCAGTTTGTGCAGCAGGTCCACGCGTACGAGTTTACCGTAGGCCTCCCCCCTCCAATCGAACACGTGAGTCTCCAGGAGCATTTGCCCTGTGTTATCCACGGTTGGACGCTGGCCGAGGCTCGCCACACCTTGCAGAGGTTGGCTTCGCAGACCGTGCACGCGCACCGCGAAGATCCCCTGCGCGGCAGGCCGGGCATGGGCGAAGCGCAGATTGAGCGTGGCAAAGCCCAACTCGCGCCCGAGCTTGCGTCCATGCTGCACATGGCCCGAAATGGCGTAGGGACGGTCAAGCAGACTTTCGGCAAGTTGCATGTCGCCAGCTGCCAGCGCCTTGCGCACAGCCGAACTGGACACGCGCTGGGCGTGAACTTCGTAGGCGTTCATGCGCGCCACGTCGAAACCCAAGCGCGCGCCCTGTGCATCGAGCAAAGCGTAGTCCCCTACTCGGCGCGCGCCAAAACGAAAGTCATCTCCCACCAGCACGTACCGCGCGTGTAGGCCTTCCAGCAGCACGCGCTCAATAAATTCCTGCGCTGGCATTGCCGCCAAATGTTGATCAAAGCGCAACACAACAGCGCGATCCACGCCGCAGCGCGCCAGCTCCGCGAGCTTGTCACGCAGGGTGGCGACGCGCGTAGGCGCTGTGTCGGGCCTTCCTTGCAACGCGGCGAAATAGTCGCGCGGATGGGGTTCAAAAGTCAGTACGCACGACACCAGATTGCGGTGCCGTGCTTCGTTCACAAGCAAGGCAAGCATGGCCTGATGCCCGCGGTGCACACCGTCAAAATTGCCGATGCTCACGGCACTGGGCGTCGTCAAGGCAGCGTGATGAAAGCCGCGAAATAGCTGCATGAATTGCAATGGAGAATGTGGGGCAGGTCCGCCGTGTGGCACCAAGGCAACGGTGCCCAGATGGTCTGGCGGCGATTTGGCGCATGCCTTGCATAGAACACTTGCAAACGCGCCATTCGGTGTATAGTAAGCCCTGCAGTCGCTTCAAGACGGGCAGATTTTGCCTACAGTTAGGGTTAATTGGATCTCGATAAACCGGCTGGGCTTGTTGAAGATTTGCATTCTTCTTAATGTTCAAGATTTGAAAGGATGATTATGCCCACCGGCATCGTGAAATGGTTCAATGAAAGCAAGGGTTTTGGTTTCATCAAGCCCGACGAAGGCGGCGAAGATCTGTTCGCTCACTTCAGCGAAATCCAATCCAAGGGTTTCCGGACCCTGCAAGAAAATCAGCGTGTGGAATTCACCGTGAAGGCCGGCCCCAAGGGACCACAGGCGTCACAAATCCGCCCCATCTGAGTCTCTCCAGCTGTTTTTCTGCTTGCGGCCACGATGGAAGCGTAAAGTTTCTGTCATGGTCATAAGCGATGAAGAGCCGGCCTCCTGGGCCGGTTTTTTTATGCGCGTCACGCTCGGGCTGCGAGGCAACACGTGGCTTGGGCGCGCATGAGGGAAGCCGCGTGGTGGAACAATTCATCCACGACTGGGGCTATGTGGCAGTTGCCTTGGGCGCCTTCGCGGAGGGTGAAACCGTGTTGCTGGCCGCCGGGTACGCGGCGCATCGTGGCCTGCTGGACTTTGGCTGGGTGGTGGCGATTGCCTGCGCGTCTGCCAGCGCCGGGGACCAGTTGTTCTATTGGATCGGACGTCACTGGGGCAGGCGCCTGATCGCGCGCGTTCCCCGTTTGGCCGCGCAGTTCCCTCGGGTCGGACGTTTGCTGCAGCGCTACCCCCACTGGGCTATTGTGGGGGTGCGTTTCCTGTACGGCTTGCGCATCGCCGGGCCCATCACGATCGGCGCTGCAGGCGTGCCACCGCTGAGGTTCTTCGTATTCAACGTCATCGGTGCGATGCTCTGGGCGCCGATGATCGCGGGCCTGGGATGGCTGTTTGGGCGAGCGTTGGCGAGCCTGTCGGGCCGGCTTCAGCACGTGGAAGCCGGGTTGCTGCTTCTTGTGGCGTTGATTGGCGCGATCTGGATGTTCGCGCGACGCCGCGCCGTACGCAGAGCAGCCTTGCGGGGCCCGGCATCCCGCGGGGACCGTTCTTAACGCAGGCCCATGGCCTCGCGCACGCCACGCATCGTTTCGCGCGCCGTGATGCGTGCCTTGTCACAACCGGCGTCCAAAATATCGCGAACAAGCGATGGTTGGTCGAGGTAAGGCTGCGCACGCTCCAGCATGGGCTGCTGTTCGCGCAGGATCGCGTCAATGACCGGCTGCTTGCATTCGAGGCAACCGATTGCCGCCGTTGTGCAGCCGCGTTGCACCCAATTGTGCGTGTCCGTGTCCGTGTAGGCCAAGTGGAATTGCCAGACCGGGCATCGCTCGGGATTGCCAGGATCCGTACGCCTGACCCGTGCAGGGTCCGTTGGCATGCGCTTGACCTTGTGCTCGACGACAGCGCGTTCTTCGCGGATGGCGATCGCGTTGCCATAACTCTTTGACATCTTGCGCCCGTCCAGACCCGGCAATTTGGATTCCGGTGTAAGCAGCGCCTCGGGTTCCCGAAGAATTGTGCGCCGTCCGCCATCGATCTGGGCGCGCAATGCGTCCTTTTCGGCGCGTGACAGCGGGCTGGCTGCGACCAAGGCGCGTGCCTCGTCGCGTTTATCAATCAGGCCATCCTGATCGGCGGCGCGGCGCAATTGTTGCAACTGCTCGTGCGTCGCAGCGGGCAACTTGGCGGCGGCAAGACGCGCCTTCGCTTCAGTTTCGGGATCTTTGCCATACAACGCATTGAAGCGGCGGGCGATCTCGCGGCTCATTTCGATGTGCGGAATCTGATCTGCACCAACCGGCACCCAACGCGCTTGGTAGATGAGGATGTCAGCTGCCTGCAGCAGGGGGTAGCCAAGAAAGCCGTAGGTGAGCAGATCTTTGTCTTTCAGATTCTCAATCTGGTCCTTGTAAGTTGGCACGCGCTCGAGCCACGCCAGCGGTGTGCCCATGCCGAGCAGGAGAAAGAGTTCGGCATGTTCAAGGACCCGGCTTTGCACGAACAGGGTGGCCTTGTCCGGATCGACTCCCGCGGCGAGCCAGTCGATGACCATGTCATTGCTGTTGGCCGCGACCACCTCGGGCGATTCGTAATGCGTGGTCAGCGCATGCCAATCGGCTACGAAAAAGAAACAGGTATGAGCATGCTGCAGTCGGGCCCAGTTTTTGAGCGCACCATGGTAGTGGCCCAGATGCAGTGCACCCGTTGGGCGCATGCCCGACAGAACACGCCCGTCCGGGTTCACAGAAGGGCTCGACGATTCAGAGGAAGCCATAGCTCAAGCGCAGTTGAATGTAGTCTTGCCCTGGATTGGGGCGTTTGATCTCGGCGTTGGAGTAGTGCGTCAGCCGCACGCCCAGAGTCCACGGTGTATGTAAGAAGTGATGGAACGCTCCAATGGAATCACCAAATTGATAGGCGGTCGAGATCCTCTTGTAGCCGAGGAAGGTGCCCGAAAATGCGTTTGCACCAACACCAAATTCCACGCCCGATTGCGGCGTGAGCCACCAGCGCACGAAAGGCGTGAGCCCCACATGCCAGAGCGAGTGGTCGGGCGAACCTGAGGGTGCAGTCACTTGGCCGAGCGACGCTTCCAGACTCAAGTCCAGCGTGCTGTGGCTGAAATCGTGCGCCCAAAGGGGACTTGTCTGGTAGGCAATCGTTGCGTTGTGATAGCCCTTGTACGCACCCCAAAGTGCCGAAAGCTCAGCGGCTTGTGCGGCTTGCACGCAGGCGCCTGCAATCAGGATGGAAGCAAGGAATGGCCGGACAGGAAATGTACAGGAATGATCTCGAATGCTTGAGCGCATAAAAGGGCGGTGGAGCGTTGTGTTCTGATGGAGATGAAGCGGACAGTTAGAGCAGGAGCCGGAAGGGCGTCAGCAGCAGGCTAAGCACGGTTTGGGTCAGTCCCATGAGCGGGATCAACCAGATCGTGGTCACGACGCCGGTGAGCACCAGGGCCATCACGATGAAAAAACCATACGGCTCGATGCGTGATAGCGCGATGGCCTGACGTACCGGTAGCAGGCCAACCAGCACGCGGCCGCCGTCGAGCGGGGGAATGGGAAACAGGTTGAACACGAACATCACGATATTGACCAGAACGCCGGCGCGGGCCACATCGTAGAAGTAGATTTCGCTGTCCCCGAGCGCATGCAGGAGGATGAGCGCCAAACCCCACAGGAATGCCTGGACGAAGTTGGAAGCGGGTCCCGCGAGGGCAACCCAGATCATGTCGCGCTTGGGGTTGCGCAAGGCGCCGAAATTCACAGGAACTGGTTTGGCGTAACCGAATAAAAAGTTCCCGCCGGTTGCGAAGTACAGCACCAGTGGCACGAGAATGGTGCCAATGGGATCAATGTGCTTGGCTGGGTTGAGCGAAACCCGGCCCATCATGTAGGCCGTGTTGTCGCCGAAATGGCGCGCCGCGTAGCCGTGTGCGGCTTCGTGCAAGGTGATGGCAAACAGCACCGGTAAAGCAAAGACCGTTACGGCCTGGATAAGTTGGTCCATGAATCGAGTCGTTAGGGCTAGAGGCCTATGCGGGGTGTGGAGCGGCTGGGTGCAAGGGGACGATGCGGCGGGATGTTGGCCTTAGATTTCCGCGCTTAGCCCCAGTGGGGCTAGTGCGCCGCGCCCCAGTCGCACGACGACGGGCGTATTCCCGGTCAGGTCGATCACAGTCGTGGGTTGATGCAGGCAGGGTCCCGAGTCCAGCACAAGATCCACGTGCTTTTCCAGGATGGCTCGTATTTCCTCGGGATCGTTCAAGGGGTCTTGGTGCGCGGGCATGATGAGGGTGGTGGCCAGAAGGGGCTGGCCGAGTTCGGCAAGCAGGGCATGGGTCACGGCATGCTCGGGTACGCGCACACCGATCGTCCTGCGTGAGGGGTGTGACACCCGTCGCGGGACTTCCTTGGTGGCCTCGAGGATAAAGGTGTAGGGGCCGGGAGTGCCAGCACGCAGCAGGCGGAATTGGCGGTTGTCCACCACGGCGTAGGCCCCGAGTTCAGAAAGGTCACTGCAAAGCAGCGTGAGGTGGTGCTTTTCGTCGACTTGCCGGATGCGGCGCAGGCGTTCAGCTGCTGCTTTATCGTCCAGATGGCAGACCAGAGCATAGGACGAGTCGGTCGGAATCGCTGCGACCCCGCCACCATGCAGGATGGCCGCAGCTTGCTTGATGAGCCTTGCTTGTGGATTGTCGGGATGGATATGGAAATATTGCGCCATGGATGCAAGATGAGGGTGTTCGCGACGGGGTCGAGTTGTTGCCGCTAGTGCAGCAGTTCCCAGATGGGGGACAGATCAGCCGGTAGCGCGGGCAGTTGGCCCAGATCACAGCGGCTTTCTCTGGCACTGTGGAAATCGGATCCACGCGATGCACGCAGGCTGAATGCCAGCGCTAAGCTGGCATACTTGCGAAAGTCCGATGCCGTGTGGCTGCCGGTCACGACTTCCACACCAGCGCCTCCCATTTCCTTGAAACTCGAAAACAGCGCCCATTCCTCCGTGGGCGTGAATCGATAGCGGCCCGGATGCGCGATGACGGCTTGGCCGCCAGCTGCGCGAATCCACTCGACAGCGTCCTGCAACGTTGCCCAAGTATGTTCGACGTAGCCGGGCTTGCCTGGAGTAAGAAACCGGCCGAAGACCTCATGCGTGGTTCCACAGACGCCTTGCTCGACAAGGTAGCGCGCGAAATGGGTGCGGGAAATGAGCGCCGGGTTTCCCGCGTAACGGCTGACGCCTTCGTACACGCCGCTTATGGCCGTATGCTGTTCCAGCGCCTTGGCCATCAAGTGCGCGCGCGCATCGCGCCCGGCGCGCACTTGGGCCAGTCCGCCAAGCAATAGCGGGTTGGAGGGGTCGATTCCGAGGCCCAAGATATGCACGGTTTGGTCGCCGACCGAAACGGAAATTTCAACTCCGGGCACGAAATGCAGGCCTAGCGCCTGGGCTGCACTGGCTGCTTCATGCAGGCCACCGGTTTCGTCATGGTCGGTTAGGGCCCAGATCTGCACGCCATTGGCGTGAGCGCGGCGCGCCAGTGCTGCCGGTGCGAGCGTGCCGTCAGACACGGTCGAGTGGCAGTGCAGGTCGGCATTGGCGGGTACGAGCATGGTCCCGATTCTAGGCTGCCGGGCAGGCTAGGCTTGGGGTATGGCTTTGGGCCAGGTGACGCCCGGCTTGGCAGATTGCACCCAGCCTGCTGCAATAGAGCCGATCCCCCGCGTGACCATCAATCCTCATGACTACAAACCGGCGCCCCACTGAGACCCCGGCCACGCATTGGCTGCGCACAAAAAAGGTTGCATTCACCTTGCATCCCTATGACTATGTGGATCAAGGCGGCGCAGCCTGGGGGGCCAAATGCCTGGGGCTGGACTTGCGCGCAGTCATCAAGACCCTTGTCATGCAAAACGAGCAGGCCAAGCCCTTGGTGGTGCTGATGCACGGGGACTGCCAAGTTTCAACGAAGAACCTGGCCCGCGCGATCGGTGCAAAGAGTGTTCAGCCCTGCACTGCAGAAGTGGCGCAGCGGCATAGTGGATATCAAGTCGGCGGCACGTCCCCCTTTGCGTTGCGCAAACCCATGGACATCTACGTGCAGGCCAGCGTGTTGTCATTGGCGCGCATCTACATCAATGGCGGGCGTCGCGGGCTGCTTCTGGGTATCCAGCCTTCGCTGTTGCGTGACTTGCTGCAGGCCCAATCCGTGGACTGTGCTCTGCCGCTGGCTTGATGACGCATGCCAGGTCCCGCAATCGCAGCTGGCGCCACGCAAAGGGCGGCGGCTTGTCATGAACGCTGCCGCCGCTCAACGCATGGCGTTGTCGCGCGAGGGGGCACTTGAACGCGGCCTGCGTAGGCCGGCTGTCCGGGTGAAGGTGGTCGCACGCGGCACAGTCCTGCGAGGTGTGTTGCTCCGGCACGCACACGCACCGCTTGCCCGCGCGCAGCGCCCTGGATGGTCGAATACGCTTTGACCTTGCCTGAGGCTGCACGCAGGATCGCCGCGTTGAGGCCGGATTTGGCGTGCGCGAAGTCCCATCTGTTTGCCGTGTTTGGATCAAGCGCAGCAGAAATCAACAAGCGCAAACCTCCCGCTGGACTCCCTCCTGCCCGGACGGCTTCGCCGATGTGACCCTGCGCGTCGGACCGGGCTTGGAAGAGGCATGCGCGGGCAATTGTTCAATAGAATCGCTGCGCATGACGATCCTCACAGCCCTACTTGCCGCGTTGGCCTCCTATCTCCTTGGTTCCATCGCCTTCGCTGTGGTTGTGAGTCGAGGCATGGGATTGCCAGATCCACGCAGTTTCGGCTCGGGCAATCCGGGTGCGACGAACGTGCTGCGTACAGGGAGCAAACCGGCTGCAGCGCTAACCTTGGCACTGGATGCATTGAAGGGCTGGCTGCCTGTATGGTTGGCCTCTCAGGGCCAACACCTTGGCTTTCTCGACCATGCGGCCGTACCGCTCGTGGCCGTCGCAGTCTTTCTTGGACACCTTTATCCCGTTTTCTTCCAGTTCAAGGGGGGCAAAGGTGTGGCCACGGCTGCTGGCGTCCTCATGGCCGTCAACCCGTGGCTCGGGTTGGCCACAATGGCTACTTGGCTGATCGTCGCGATGTTCAGTCGGTATTCGTCGGTTGCGGCGCTTGCGGCAGCGCTGTTTGCGCCGTTTTACGATTGGTTCGGCAGCGGTCTGGTGTGGCAGGCCGACCCAGCGATGTTGGTGGCCGTGGCCGTCATTGCGGCTTTGGTCGTATGGCGACACCGTCAGAACATTCGCAATCTTTTGGACGGCAAGGAGCGCCGCATCGGCGCGAAGCGCCCATAAAACGGCGGATCCGGCTGGCGGCTGTGCGTGGCAGCTTGGCGAAGTCGATCAGCGATGCAAGCGCGTCGGGGTTCCTCGAGCATCTTGAGCACAGGGCACCGCGGTACGGGCGCAAAGCAAATGGCACGGACTGCCGCGGAAACACATGGCGCAGCGGACAACGGCCGTATTCGCCAGGTTCCAGTCACCAGCCTCGAGTTGGCACCTGCCCAAAGCGAGGCGCCTTTGCCGCGATTGGAGCGCAATGATGGCAGCTGGATGCGTCAGTCGCGAAAATTGCTGAATGACAACGGAGCGTCGGTGATGGCCTTGCCTAACATGGTGATGGCAGCTTGCAGATCATCGCGCTTGCCACCGGAAATGCGCACCACATCGCCTTGAATCGACGATTGCAGTTTGAGCTTGGAATCTTTGACGGCAGTGGTGATGCGTTTGGCAAGCTCCTGCGGGATACCGGACTTGACGGTAATGGACTGCTTGATCTTGTCACCGCCAATTTTCTCGATTTTGCCCATATCGAGAAAACGGACATCAACATGGCGCTTGGCCATCTTGCCCAGCAAGATGTCGCGCACCTGTCCAAGCTGAAACTCGGTGTCGGCCCAGGCGGTAATCGTCTTGTCCGCGAGCTCCACCTTTGCCGAGCTGCCTTTGAAATCAAAACGGGTGGCGGTTTCCTTGCCCGTCTGATCCACGGCGTTGCGGATTTCGATCAGATTGGGTTCGAGGACGGCATCAAAGGATGGCATGGCGCGTGACGTGACGAGGATAATGGACGTTTGATCAAAAGCACATTGTATGGACCTGCAACTTGAAACCCATGTGCCCTTGGCAGCCATGAATACTTTTGGCGTGGTGGCGCATGCGCAGCGCCTGGTGCGCGTGCATAGCGCACGCGATGTGCGCATCCTGGTGGACCACCCGCAATGGGGGGCGCTGGCGAAACTCGTGCTGGGCGGCGGTAGCAATATTCTGCTCACCCACGATCCAGAGCAGCTGGTCGTGAAGGTGGAGATTGGCGGCATGCGCGTGCTGCGCGACGACGTCGGTGCGGCCATCATCGAAGCCGGTGCGGGGGTCCAGTGGCATGAGCTCGTGCGCTGGAGCCTGGATATCGGCTTGCCGGGCTTGGAGAATCTGGCCCTCATTCCCGGCACCGTTGGTGCCGCACCGGTGCAAAACATCGGGGCCTACGGGATGGAGCTGGCCGACCGTTTCGACTCACTCGACGTGGTCGACCTTACCACTGGGCGCATGGTTACGCTGGATGCGCAGGCTTGTCGCTTCGGCTACCGTGACAGCCTGTTCAAGCGCGAGCTGGCGGGCAAATCCCTCATCACCCAGGTGCGCCTGCGCCTTCCCAAGCCGTGGCAAGCCGTATTGGGGTATACCGACCTGTCGCGGCATTTTGGCAAACTCGGTAATCCCGAACCCGACGCACGGCAAATCTTCGACGCGGTGTGCGCCATTCGTCGTGCCAAGTTGCCGGATCCAGCATTGTTGGGCAATGCCGGAAGTTTTTTCAAGAATCCGGTGGTGAATCGCACGATCCGCAATGAGATTCTGCAAGATTTTCCCGAGATTGTGAGCTACCCGTTGGATGATGGCACCTTCAAGCTGGCCGCTGCGTGGATGATCGACGCCAGCGGCTGGAAGGGCAAGAGCATGGGGCGCGCCGCTGTGGATGCGCGCCACGCCCTGGTGCTGGTTAACAAAGGCGGTGCTAGCGGTGAAGAGATCAAGGACTTGGCCTGTGCAGTACAGCGAGCCGTTGCCCAAAAGTTCGGCATCACGCTCGAATTCGAGCCCGTGGTGATCTGATTGACGCTCCGACGGCTGCGGCGCGATGGCGCAATGAAAAAGAGGCGCCGAGGCGCCTCTTTTTCCTGCCTACCCAAGTCTTGCCGCCCGATGGACTGCAAGACCGCAGGTGAGCCTTTACTGTTGCAGGCCGATGGTGGGGTTACCCAAGTTGGTCCACTCGATCATTGAGCCGGCGTAGAGCTTGGAGTTCTTGTTGCCCAGGATTTCGTGGGTCACGAACCAGGCGCCTGAAGCCAAGTGGCCCGTATTGCAGTAGGTCACCGTGGGCACGTTGGGCTGGATGTTGAACTCGGCGTAGATCTTCTTGTAGTCTTCGGCCGTCATGAACTCGTGAGCGGCGCCCACGGGCTTGACGATGGCATCCGTCGGAAATGAGCGGGCGCCGGGAAGATGCCCTGCCGTCTTGTTGATCGGCTTCTTCACGATACCGAGAAACTGGGCCGTGGGACGTGCGTCGACGAACTGCTCTGAACCCTTCTGCAGGCCCTCTTTGACTTGCTGCATCGAGGCCAGGATTGCCTTGTCCTCAGGACCAGCGGTCCAATCGCCCTTGGTCGCGGTGACCTTATCCGTGCTCACGGGGAAGCCAGCCTGCAGCCAAGCGTTAACACCGCCATTCAAGATCGCGACCTTGTCGCGCGGTTCACCGAAGTAGCGCAGTTGGAAATACAGGCGGGTAGCCATATCCATCGAGTCCACGCTTTCACCCGTGGGAACGATGACGAGGGGCTTGTCGGTCTTGTTCAGGCCGAAGTCATCCATCACTTTCGTGAAGTGTTCGGCGGTCGGAAGCTGGGCCTTGATCTTCACGCCGTCGACTGTGCGCTCCTCTCGGATCTTGTTGAAGTCGACGGAGATTGCGCCTGCGACATGTCCGCCGGTCTCCACCAGATCCTTCTTGCCTGTCTTCTTGTCGACTTCGAATTTGGGCTCTGCACTGAACGTCTTCATGTCGTCGCGAATATCGACGATGGTGACCTCGTTCAGGTGCTCGTGCAGCCACTGCGGGGTGACCAGCGGTCCCGGCAGGGTGCCTGCAGCCGAGGCAATCTGGGCAGCCGTTCCCAGAATACCAACACCGATCCATTTCACTAGTTTCATACTCTTCTCCTCGTTGAACAAAAAAATGCCGAATCGGGAGCAAATTTCAGCCGATTCCGGCGCCCTCCAAAAACTGAAATTGTTTTGCCAGATCAACGCAACACTGGCTCAGGATATGACTGCGCCGATCCTCAAATAGCCGATCGAGGTCGGCACGGCCTGCCTTGCTGGCAATGCGATGGTCGCGGTGTCGAACAATGGCCGCAATTTGCACGTCAAAAAGGCGTACAACGCTTTGCACCCAGCGCGCGGCACGCACAGGTCTGGCTCGACCCAGATCGAGCTTGTGCATCGAGCGGATCACACTCACAGCCGGCCGCCACTGTTCGGCCGTGACCCACCTGTTCGTGGTGAACAGGCGCTTCGGAAAGCCGCGCTCGTCCACGGATATCCCCACGATGTGGGTGTAGTCTGCGATGGGGGTGGAGATTGCATGGCTACGGTGCCGTGAAAGTGGCGCCGGGCCGAAAACATGGAAATGGCCATGTTCACCGCGCACGCGCTCATGCGCCGCATGCGCATGGTAGTAAAAGCGATACCCGCTGTGGGTGTCGACGGCATCGTGTTCGGGGTAATGTACCCATTCCTCAAAATGCGTGTGCTTGCCGAGTACATCGGCAAGCACACTGGTGCCACGTCTCGAATAGGCGTGGACGCAACGCAGCACGTCTTCCGCAGCCTCGAGCATTTGCTCCTTGCGGGCACGAGGCTCGGCGCGCAGCAGATCCTCCATTTCGGCGTCGCCGATTCGGCAATGTGTTGACAGCTCAGACCGATCGTGCGACATGGAAAACCTGCGCGCCTGGAGTCCCAATCAGATGCGACGTGACTCGGCGCAACCTGTTCGTGTCAGGCCAAAATTACTTGGACGGCGCGCAGGGGTTGCTCGATTTGTGCTGCGCTTTGCTCGGAGCGCAAGGATTACCTGCCTTTTTCTCCATCTTCTTGTCCGCCTTCTTGGACGAAGGCGCACAAGGGTTGCTTGGAGCGCATGGGTTGGCCGCAGCTTGGGCCACGGTCGTGGCGGAAAGGCTGCTCAGCGCTTGGGGCATGGGAGCAACGACGGCGGCGGCAAGAGCCAGGGCGGGCAAAGCGTGGGACAGCTTAAGGCGGCGGGACGTGGCCATTGACAAATCTCCAGATGGTGGAATAGAAAAGAAAACGTGAGATGCAGTACGCAGCCAGAGGCATGCCCGGCTCGTATGGGTTCAACGAATATGGCGCCGATTGGTGTACATCCTGCGCACGATTGTTGAAGCGACGGTGGCGAATTCATGCAGATGCGCTGCATGAGTCCGCCAGCCGAAGTTTAAGACTGTTGAGCGGCTGTCATATTCGAGGGGGAACGCGCCCCTGAAGCAGATCGGTTCTGCATCTTGCTGCGGGTGAGATAGCCAACCACCACCAGCACCGTCAACAGGAGGCCCCACACAGCCCACACGGGCATGTGCAGGAGTTGCGGAAGGGTCAGGGAATCGGGACCGACTTGCTTCCAGGCCCAAGTTTCAATGGAGCCGGAGAAGGCGTTGAAGACCAGCGTGCCCAATCCCAATCCGAGCAAAAAGACCAGCCCATCAAGCTTGCCCGAGAACAGGGCCACCATTGAAGTGCCAGGGCAATAACCGCCCACTGCCATACCCACGCCGATCAAGACGCCGCCAAACGTACTACCCCAGATGAAGACGGAAGGGACAAACATGTCGTTGACGACATCGACGAGGCCCAAGCCTTGCAAGAGGTAAAGACCCCCGGATGCCACGACGATAGAGGTGAACATCACCTTGAACACCGCCCAATCCTGGAAGCGAAGTTGAGCGGTCAGCTTGCAGCCACTGCCAAATCCGGCGTTTTCCAACACGTAGCCAAAGATGATGCCGAGGATAATGCCCGATAGGGGGCCCGTATAGCCGAGAGGAAGGCTCATTTCCAAAGTCCTTTCGTCAATTGACCGAACACGGCTCCGGCGATGAAGAAGCCAATGAGGAACAGAAAGCCGGCAGCAGCCAGCGTGGCCGAACCCGACAGGCCCATGCCGCTGGTGCAACCCAGGGCGAGCCGAGCACCGAAGCCTGCCGCGGTACCCCCGATCAACGCGAGAACCAAGCGCAAGGTACGTCCCGCCTGAGTGGGCCCGTCGATCTGGAACTTGAAGCGTCCGGCAAGTACGCTGCCAAGCAGCGCACCAATGGACAACCCGACGACTTCCCACACGATCCAGCGGTTCAGGCCAGCATCGAACAGTCCGTGAAAATAGGTGTGGGGAGCGACGAGACTCGGGGCAAGATGGCCAGCTGCCGAAGCCGTGATCAAGGTCGTTGCGCCGGTAACGCCATAGCCGTTGCCCGTCACGATGAATGTGGCGAGCAATCCCAAGCCGAGGACAACTCCCGCGACGTAAGGATTCCAAAGGGGCCGTGGGATTCGCATGATTGTGTCTTCCTCCTCGTGTACTGATAAAAATAGTGTTTAACTAGATTCCCATCAATTGTGAATCGTCCTTGGGGAACTGTGGCGAGTATAGACAGATTTCCATGATGCTTCCCGGGGTATTAGGGTTTATCTAGGGTAGGACAAACACGGATGTGGGCGGCCATCCGATTGACCGATGTCAATGCGCTGCGCCATACTGTGCCATCGGGTGGCCCGCCTGTTGGGTGTAGTGGGTATGCTTCACGAGCCTCAAAAATCGGTCGTCCCGGAAGCGATCGGGAATGAGCTGCAGCGGCCGGGTGCAGCATTGCCGCGTCGGGCGCGAAACAACAAAAAGGGCGGGGGCACACGGGGTGGGGCGCGCGCACGGCGTGCGGCCTCACGCAACAGGGTCGTTACGGAGGAAAGAAACGATGGCACATATCGTCATTTTGGGCGCAGGCATCGGTGGCATGCCCGCCGCTTACGAGGCGCGGGATCTACTGGGCAAGGAACACGAGATTACGGTGATAAACACCGTGGACTATTTCCAGTTCGTGCCGTCCAACCCGTGGGTGGCCGTGGGCTGGCGCACACGCGAGGAGGTGGTTTTTCCCATTCGCCCCTATGTCGAGCGAAAGGGCATCGAGTTCATCGCGCAGGCCGCCACAGACATTGATGCGGCCAACAACACCATCACGCTGCAAAACGGCGATAAGGTCAACTATGACTTCCTCGTCGTCACCACAGGCCCCAAGCTTGCGTTCGACGAGGTCGAGGGGGCGGGTCCGCATGGCGGATTTACGCAGTCGATCTGCACCATCGATCATGCGGAAAAGTGCTACGAAGATTTTCAGAAACTGTGCGAAAACCCCGGCCCCGTCATCATCGGCGCCATGCCGGGAGCGAGTTGCTTCGGGCCCGCATATGAGTACACGATGATTCTCGATGCTGCACTACGCAAGAAAAGGCTGCGAAGCAAGGTGCCAATTACATTCGTGACGGCGGAACCTTACATTGGCCACTTGGGCCTGGATGGCGTCGGCGACTCCAAGGGGGTCATGGAGCATGAATTCCGCGATCATGACATCCGTTGGGTCACGAACGCGAAGACAACCAAGGTGGAAGATGGCAAGATGCATGTCGACGAACTCGACATGCACGGCAACGTCCTGAAGAAGCATGAACTGCCCTTCAAACATGCGATGATGCTGCCGGCTTTCAAAGGCGTCGATGCAGTCGCCAAGGTTGAGGGCTTGTGCAACCCGCGTGGTTTCGTGACCGTTGATGCGTTCCAGCGCAATCAGAAATACAACAATATCTATTCCGCCGGTGTGTGCATTGCCATTCCACCGGTCGGGCCGACCCCTGTGGCTTGCGGCGTGCCCAAGACCGGCTACATGATCGAGTCCATGATCACGGCCATTGTGCACAACATTCAGGAGGAGCTCGCAGGCCAGAAGCCAACGCACAAAGGGACCTGGCAGGCGATTTGCTTGGCCGATTTCGGAACGACGGGAGCCGCATTCGTCGCCATTCCGCAAATACCCCCGCGTGATGTGAACTGGTTCGGTTCCGGCAAGTGGGTGCATCTGGCGAAGATTGCATTCGAGAAATACTTCATTCGCAAGATGAAGAAGGGTAATTCTGAGCCCATCTACGAAAAGTACGTCATGAAGCTCGTCGGTTTCAAGCGTCTTCAGGATAAGGTGATGCACCCGCATCACCCCAGCTGAAACGGTTGGCTTGAGCATCGTGAAGGGGGCGCGCCGCCCATAAAC
>JABBOE010000033.1 GCA_019351955.1 Pseudomonadota bacterium | reverse complement strand
CCAGCTACGCCAGGAGCGGCGAACCGGACGCAGCGCACGCATGCTCTATGAGGTGCTTGGGGACATCTGGGTTCTTCGGCGCAATCCGTATCTGCAGGACGACCTCCTGCACAGCGTCAAGCGCCGGCGCGCACTGATCGACGCACTCTGGCACCGCCTGCGTGAGATCGACAAGCGCCGCGGCACCGCTGACGCGGCCGACGCGCAAACCGCAGCGCGCGATGCGCTGGTTGTGCAGCTGCTCGAGCGCGCGCGCGCCGCGGTATCAGCCTTCGCCCTGTGGTTTGACGATGTGGCAGCGCTGCGGCGACGAGCCCTGCGCGATCTCTCCCGCTTGACCAAGCGTGACAACATTCGTTTCGACGGCTTGGCACGGGTCTCGCATATGACCGACGCCACCGACTGGCGCGTCGAGGTCCCGTTTGTCGTGCTTTGTCCCGATACCGAGGCCGAGATTGCGCCCATGGTGCGGGCCTGCGTCGAGCTGGGCCTGACCATTGTGCCGCGCGGCGGCGGCACCGGCTACACCGGTGGCGCCGTGCCGCTTGTCTGGAAGAGCGCGGTGATCAACACCGAGAAGTTGGAAGAACTGGGGCCGGTCGAGCACCTCGCACTGCCCGGAGTCGCCCAGCCTGTTGCCACGATTCGCGCCGGCGCCGGGGTCGTCACCCAACGCGTCGCCGACGCGGCCGATCGCGCCGGCTTGGTGTTCGCGGTGGACCCGACCTCGGCGGATGCCTCCTGTGTTGGCGGCAACATCGCCATGAATGCCGGCGGCAAAAAGGCCGTGCTCTGGGGCACTGCCATCGATAACCTGGCCTGGTGGCGGCTGGTGGACCCGCAGGGCCGCTGGGTGGAAGTCACGCGCCTGGACCACAACCTGGGAAAGATTCACGACGCCGAGGTGGCGCGCTTCAAGGTCGAGACCTTCGCATCGGACAGCAGCACGCTGCTGAGCACGGAGGTGCTCGAGATTCCAGGCAGCCGTTTCCGCAAGGCCGGCTTGGGCAAGGATGTGACGGACAAATTCCTGGCAGGGCTGCCGGGCATTCAGAAGGAAGGTTGTGACGGGCTCATCACCAGCGCCCGCTGGGTTCTGCACCGCATGCCGCCGCATGTACGCACCTTTTGTCTGGAGTTCTTCGGCCAGGCGCGCGAAGCGATTCCCAGCATTGTCGAGATCAAGAACTATTTGGAGGCCCGCCCCGGCGGCGCCATACTGGCGGGACTAGAGCACCTCGACGAGCGCTACCTCAGAGCCGTGGGCTACGCACCCAAGAGCAAACGCGGTCTCTTTCCGAAAATGGCGCTGTTTGGCGACATCGTCGGGGAGGACGATGAGGCGGTCGCTCGCGCTGCCGCCGACGTGGTGCGCATGGCCAACGCGCGCGTGGGCGAGGGGTTCGTGGCTGTGAGCGCGGAGGCGCGCAAGAAGTTCTGGCTGGACCGCAAGCGCACCGCGGCCATCGCCCGCCACACCAATGCCTTCAAGATCAACGAGGATGTGGTGATTCCGCTGCCGCGCATGGGCGAGTACGTGGACGGCATCGAGCGCATCAATATCGAGCTGTCGCTCAAGAGCAAGCTGCAACTCACCGCCGAGATTGATCGCTTCCTGCGTGGGCGACTGCCGCTGGCCAAGAATGAGGAGCTTGGCGAGGGCGAAGCGCCGGTCGCGACCAACGAGCTGGAAGCGGCGCGTGCTCAGGCTCTGGAGCAGGTCGCGCGCACGCATGAGCGCTGGAGTTTTCTGCTGCAGGAGCTGGATACGCCTCTGTCTCAGGCGTTGCCGCATTTTGCGCAGCATGGTCTCGGCGCGGCGAGCACGGCTGCCATGCAGATGCTGCACCGGACCCCGCGCGCGCAAGTCTTCAATCTACTCCAGGAGCACAGCCTGCGCGCTTCGTGGAAAGCGGAAATCCGCAAACCGCTGCATGCGATTTTTGCAGGCGGTGCCTTTGAGCCCCTGCGCCGCGAGCTCAATGCCATTCATGCGCGCGTGCTCAAAGGCCGGGTCTGGGTGGCGCTGCACATGCACGCAGGCGACGGCAACGTGCACACCAACATCCCGGTCAATTCGGATGATTACCTCATGCTGCAGGCGGCACATGACGCCGTTGCCCGCATCATGGCGCTCGCACGCAACCTCGATGGCGTGATCTCGGGCGAGCACGGCATTGGCATCACCAAGCTGCAATTCCTGACCGAGGCCGAAATCGGGCCCTTCCGCGACTACAAGCGGCGCGTGGACCCCGAGGGGCGTTTCAACAAGGGCAAGCTGCTGGACGATCCGCAGCTCCCGGCCGATCTCACCAACGCCTACACGCCGAGCTTCGGGTTGATGGGGCACGAATCGCTGATCATGCAGCAAAGCGACATCGGCGCCATATCCAACTCGGTGAAGGACTGCCTGCGCTGTGGCAAGTGCAAGCCGGTGTGCGCCACCCATGTGCCGCGCGCCAACCTGCTTTACTCACCGCGCAACAAGATTCTCGCCACGTCTTTGCTGGTTGAGGCCTTCCTGTATGAGGAGCAAACCCGACGCGGCGTCAGCATCAACCACTGGGAAGAGTTCGAGGACGTGGCCGACCACTGCACCGTCTGCCATAAGTGCCTTGCTCCTTGCCCCGTGGACATTGACTTTGGCGACGTGTCCATGAACATGCGCAATTTGCTGCGCAAGATGGGCAAGAAGCGCTTCAACCCGGCCAGCGCGGCGGCCATGTTCTTCCTCAATGCGACGGACCCGCGCACCATCAAGGCAGCGCGCCTGGGACTGATCCAGTGGGGCTACAAGGCGCAGAACGTTGGCGTGCGGCTTTTCCGCCGTATCGGCCGCAAGCAAACGGCCGCCCCCCCCGCCAGCACCGGCAAGCCCGCCATGCGCGAGCAGGTGATCCATTTCATCAACAAGCCCATGCCGGGCGGCTTGCCGAAGAAGACGGCGCGCGCCCTCCTGGACATCGAGGACAAGGACTTCGTCCCCATCATCCGCAACGCCGCCACGACCACGGTCGATTCCGAAGCCGTCTTCTATTTCCCCGGCTGCGGCTCCGAACGCTTGTTCAGTCAGGTGGGGCTGGCCACACAGGCGATGCTATGGCACGTGGGTGTACAAACCGTCCTGCCGCCGGGCTACCTGTGTTGTGGTTACCCGCAACGCGGCGCGGGGCAGTATGACAAGGCGGAAAAGATCATCACCGACAACCGTGTCCTGTTTCACCGCGTGGCCAATACGCTCAACTACTTGGACATCAAGACCGTCGTGGTGAGCTGCGGCACCTGCTACGACCAGCTGCAGGGCTACAAGTTCGAGGACATCTTTCCCGGTTGCCGCATTGTCGATATCCACGAGTTCCTTCTGGAAAAGAACGTGACCCTGCCCGAAGGCGACACGGCGTATCTCTACCATGACCCTTGCCACAGTCCGATGAAACAGCAGGACCCGATGAAGACGGTCAAGGCATTGCTCGGCAATGGCGTGCGCAAGAGCGAGCGCTGCTGCGGCGAAAGCGGAACCCTCGGGGTCGCGCGGCCGGATATTTCCACGCAGGTTCGCTTCCGCAAGGAGGAGGAGTTGCGCGCCGACGAGGCTGCCCTGCGCGCGCAGGGGCATACCGGCGATGTCAAGATCCTCACGTCCTGTCCCAGTTGCCTGCAAGGTCTCGGGCGTTACCGTCACGACTTGCAAAGCGGCCTGCTGACAGCTGACTACATCGTCATCGAGATGGCGCGCCACATCCTCGGAGAGGAATGGATGGCGAAATACGTGCGGGCAGCCAACGCCGGCGGAATCGAAAGAGTCCTCGTGTAGGCGGCTGTGGGGGCCGCACACCCGCATACCGGTTGATCGCACGCGGAGGCGGGGTGCCGCTGCACCCCGCCGCACGACCTGGCCTGCGTGCACGCACGCGGCGAGTCGAACTCCGGGAACAGGCAGGATCGGGCGACGTGAGACGCGATCGAGCCCAGCCATGCGTCGGGCTTGCGGCCGCCGGCCGTCCACGCCTGACGCGCAATCTCTCCTGGCAAGACCATGATCCCGCCCGGGGCAACCGGCTGAATCCAAAACCCGAGTCGTGGCGTTGAAGACAGCAGGGCCGCACGCGCATGGATGCCGAAGCGGCCTGTTAGCCCACCATTTGCCAAGGACCCGATCATGAACATCACCTCGCATGCAGCCTCCCCCGAACTCACCCGTCGCACCTGGTTCAAGAAAGGCGGACTGTTCGTCGCCGGCCTTACCGCGGCCTCGACCTTCGCGCTGCCGGCGCGCAGCTTTGCGGCTTCGATGTCCACCGAAGGAGACATCAAGATGCTCAATATTGCCCTGGGGCTGGAATATCAGGCGATAGCCGCGTACCAGGTCGGCGCCGAGTCCGGCCTTCTCAAGAAGCCCGTGCTGGCGGTTGCCGTGGGATTCCAGGCCCAGCACAAGGCGCATGCCGGGGTTCTGGAATCCACCATCACCAAACTGGGCGGCACGCCAGTCGAGGCGATGCAGCCGGCCCAATACAACTTTCCCACCAGCGCGTTGAAGAACCAAGCGGACGTGTTGCGCTTCGCCGCCGGCCTGGAGCAAGGTGCTGCCAGCGCCTACCTTGGAACCGTACCCCAATTCCACAATCGGGATTTGGCGAAAGCTGCAGCCAGCATCCTCGGCGACGAGACCATGCACTGGGCGATCCTGCTCAACGCGTTGGGTGAGAACCCGGTGCCCGCGGCGTTCATCGCCTAAGCGAACCCTGATCGGCGCGTTCCGACCTGTGGCCGAATTCCACTGGGGGTGCGTCGTCGCGGGTCTGCGGCCAGCCGCGGAGGCGGACGCGTTGCCGTTAAGATGCGATAACGCTCAAGCTCCGGGGCGGCCGCTCGGGGTCGCCGCGCTGGACCCCGGAGCGTGCTGTGCCGGGGCATCCCTGGCGCATCCTGCAACCTGCACGACATGCCACCTTCGATACCCGACCTGGAAAAGCTCCTGGCTTACGCGGCGCTTGGCGACCATCAGGCGTTCGCCTCCGTGTACGACGCCACGCGGCGCCGAGCGTGGGCGATCTGTTTACGTCTGCTGCGGGACCGGGCTTTGGCCGAAGACGCGCTGCAGGACGCTTACGTCAAGGTATGGCACCAGGCCGTCAACTATCGGCCGGCGCAGGGCGCGGCTGAGGCCTGGCTGGCCACCGTGGTGCGCAACACCTGCCTGGACAAGTTGCGCGCCCTCAAGCGTGAACCCGTGGACAGCATGGATGCAATGCATACCCCACTGGACCCGGCTGATGCCGCGCCCGGCCCTGAGCAGCAGCTCGAACGCAGCATGTCGCATGGCTCGCTTGACCGCTGCTTCGGGCAACTCAAGGCGCAGCAACGCGAGCTCCTGACTCATTCCTACGTGATGGGCCTGTCCCACGGCGAGCTGGCCGCGCGCACGGGCATGGCACTCGGCACGATCAAAACCATCATTCGCCGTGCGATCCTTGCCTTGCGTGCGTGTTTGGGGGAGGGTGCCACACCATGACGCGCTATGACCGCCCCGAACTTGCCGACCTTCTGGCGGCCGACTATCTGACCGGCGGCATGAGCGCTGCTGCGCACCGCCGTTTCGAGACGCTGATCCAGGCGCACCCTGAACTGCGCACGGCCACCCAAGGTTGGCGCAGCCGGCTCAACGCCGGCCTGCTGGCGGAGGACGCGCCGGCCGCCGTTTGGGCCGTGGTGCGCGAGCGCACCGCGGCCCCCGACAAAGGCTCCCGCGGGGCCTCGGACGTGCCCCTGCAGATCGCCCGGGGCTGGGCGAAGCAGACGTGGCAAGCGCTGGCCCTTGGCTTTGGTGTGCTGGCCGCTTCACTCCTGGTGTCCCTGGTCATGGTGATGCAGCAGGCTGGCCCCGGCAAACCCACTGCAGCGCAGATGGCCGCGGTACTCAAGGGGCCGGATGGCCACAGTGCCGTGCTCACGGTGCACCGTGACCGCCTGGTCCTCACCGCCGTGGGACCGGCGGCGACGCCGAGCGACAAATCGTTCGAGTTGTGGATGCTGCCCAAACAAGGCAAGCCTCAGGCGGTGGGGCTGGTGCAACTGCGCAGCTCTGACACCCTGAATCTGCCTGCACCAGCACTGTTGGCGTTAGCCCAGGCCAAGGGGTTTGCCATCAGCGTGGAGCCGGCCGGCGGCTCGCCCACCGGACAGCCCACAGGACCCGTCCTCTACGTGGGCGATGTCGTGGCGATGACCCAATTGCGGCCGGGCGCACCGCATCTTGCTCCGGGTCAGGGCGGCGGTGATTTTTACGAATAGGCCAGCCATGCCGCAGCCTTGCGCCGAGCTGTCGGGTCGCGACGCCGCAACCCCATGCCCGTTGTGCGCCCAAACGGATCGGCTACCGGTTGTATGGAGCGGAGCATGGATGCGTCTGGTGCGAGCCGACGACGCCCAGCATCCGGCCTTCTACCGCGTGATCTGGCAGGCCCATCGGGCCGAGTTCAGTGACCTGAGCGCCTTGGAGCGCAGTGCCTGCATGGACGCGGTGGTGCTCGTCGAGCAAGTCGTGCGCGGACATCTGGCGCCCGACAAGGTCAATCTGGCGACTTTGGGCAATGTGGTGCCGCATCTGCATTGGCACGTCATTGCGCGCTGGCACTGGGACACGCATTGGCCGCAGCCCGTGTGGGGCCCGCCGCAGCGAGCCGCTGACCTCAACCGGCTTGAGGCCGTGCGCTCGCGTATCCCCGATCTGGACACTGGGTTGCGTGCAAAACTGCAGGAGCGGTTTGGCTAGCGCAGCCGGGGTTCCAGGACGCCCATGGCCGATTGCCGTGCGGAAAAGGCCTGCGTGGCCTCATCCCCTCCCCGGCCGAGCCCTTGCTGACTCGGCCCGCGGGACCGGGCGTGCCGCGCACGCCGCTCAGATGACCCGCGAATAGCGTGGCGCCTGCAGCAGCGCAGCGGCGTCATGCAAATAGCGGTCGAACTGCATGGCTACGATGCGCACGAGTAACCTTCCCTGGGGCGTGACGCGCAAGGTGAGCCCGTCGCGCTGCAGCAGCCCGGCTTCTTCCAAGGGGTGGAGGCGCTTGAGATCCGCGGCGAAATAAGTGGATGCGTCCGGCACGCCATGGTGCCGCGCGAGGTCTTCCAGGTCGAGCGCGAAATCGCACATCAGGCGTTGAATTGCCTCGCGGCGCAGCAGATCATCGTCACTCAGCGTCAGCCCCCGTTCGACCGGTAACGCGCCGGCCGACAGGGCCGCGCCGTACGCCTCCAGGGTCTTGGCATTCTGGATGTAGTGCCTGCCGAGCTTGGAAATTCCCGACACGCCGAAGGCGAGCAAGTCCAAGTCGGCCTGCGTGGAATAGCCCTGGAAATTACGGTGCAGCTTGCCCTTCTGCTGGGCCTGCGCAAGTTCGTCCGCGGGCAGCGCGAAATGATCCATCCCGATGTAGACATAGCCGGCATGGGCCAGGCGGCGGATTGCCAGCCCCAGGAGCACGAGCTTGGCTTGTGGCTCGGGCAGGTCGGCCTCATTGATGCGGCGCTGCGGTGTAAAGCGTTGCGGCAGGTGCGCATAGCTGTAAAGCGCGACGCGGTCGGGCCGCAGGTCGATGACTTTTTCCAGCGTTGCCGCGAAGTTGAAGGCGTTTTGCCGCGGCAGTCCGTAGATCAGATCGACGCTGACCGAGGCAAAGCCGTTGGCCCGCGCCGCATCGATGACCTCCTTCGTCTCCTCATAGCTCTGGATGCGATTGACCGCCTGCTGCACGGCGGGGTCGAAGTCCTGCACCCCCACGCTCATGCGGTTGAAACCCAGCGCGGCCAGGTGCGCCACGCGCTGCCTGCCAACCTTGCGCGGGTCTATCTCGATCGAGTACTCCCCTCCAGGTTGCAGCTCGAAGTACCGGCGCGTCACATCCATCAGACGCGAGGCCTCCTCGTCGCTCAGGAATGTGGGCGTGCCGCCACCCCAGTGGAGCTGCGAAACAGGCAAGCGCTGGCCTAGCAGCCCTGCCACCAACCCCATTTCCTGCTCAACCTGATCGAGGTAAGGTGCGCTGCGCGCGTGGTTTTTCGTGGGAATCTTGTTGCAGCCACAGTAGTAGCACAGCGTCTCACAGAAGGGGATGTGGACGTAAAGCGACAAGGGGGTGAGGGCAGCGCGGCCTCGCTCACGCAGAGCGACCGCGTAATCGGCCGCTTGAAAGTCAGGCCGAAAGCGGTCGGCGGTTGGGTAAGACGTATAGCGTGGACCGGCCACGTCGTAGCGGCGGATCAGTTCGGGCTGGAAATCAAGGTTGGCTGGCATCATGGTGCGACTCGTCATCGTGGGCATGATGCGGGCTGGCGGAGGTGGCGGCTTTGATCTGGCGCAAGGACGCTGCGCGTGACGATCGGCATCATGGGACGGGCACAAATGATGCTTCGCAACAAAACAGCCCTAAGATGACAGTCCCTTTCATTCGGGCCCGCTGGGGGGAAAGATCCGAAGCGGAGCGCAAACCACATGCAAGACACCGAAACACAACACAAGGGATCGTTGGCCGCTCTCAGCTTGGGCGCGCTGGGGGTCGTCTATGGCGATATCGGCACGAGTCCGCTGTACGCTTTCAAGGAGGCGTTCAATCCCTCCCACGACCTCGGATACAGCGTTCCGAACATTTATGGCGTGCTGTCGCTCATTTTCTGGGCGCTGACGATCATTGTCACGGTCAAATACGTGATGTTTGCGTTGCGCGCGGACAACGACGGCGAGGGCGGGATTCTGGCTCTCATGGCACTGGTCATGCGCCGCTATGCGCCGCGTACACGCGGGCGCACCGTGGCGGTGTCCCTCGGACTGATCGGCGCGTCGATGTTCTATGGCGACAGCATCATCACGCCCGCCATTTCGGTGCTCTCGGCGATCGAGGGCACCGCGGTGGCGACCCCGGTACTCAACGATGCCGTGGTGCCCATCACGGTCCTCATTTTGATCGGTCTGTTTCTGGTGCAAAAGCGCGGCACGGCGCTGGTGGGTGCGTTTTTCGGGCCGGTCATGGTGGCGTGGTTCGGCGTGTTGGGCATTTTGGGCTTGATCCAGATCGCGGCCAACCCGGCGGTGCTGCTGGCGCTCAATCCCTGGTGGGGAGTGGATATGTTCATCCGCCATCCGGGGCTGGCGCTGTTCCTCCTGGGCGCAGTGTTTCTGACGCTGACTGGTGGGGAGGCCCTGTATGCCGACATGGGTCATTTCGGGCGCAAGCCCATCCGGGCTGCATGGCTTAGCGTGGTGATGCCGGGGCTGCTGCTGAACTACTTCGGCCAAGGGGCACTCGTGCTGGCGCGCCCGGAGACGGTGAAAAACCCCTTCTTCTATTTGGCCCCGGGTTGGGCGTTGTGGCCGCTGGTGATTCTGGCCGGCATGGCCACGGTCATCGCCTCGCAAGCGGTGATCTCAGGCGCCTATTCGATGACCACTCAGGCTATCAAGCTTGGCTATCTGCCACGCATGACCGTGTTGTACACGAATGAACGCAACCAGGGGCAGATTTACGTGCCCTTCATCAACTGGATGCTGCTGATCTTCGTGGTCATTCTGGTGCTCGCCTTCCGCACCTCGGACAATCTGGCCGCCGCCTATGGAATTGCGGTGAACATCACCATGCTCACCACGACCGTGTTCTTATGGATGGTCGTACCCCAGCGCTGGGGGTGGAGCACGCGCCGCGCCAATCTCGCATTTGTGCCGCTGGCGCTGGTGGAACTGCTCTTCCTGGCCTCGAATTCCCTGAAAATCGACCACGGCGGCTGGTTTCCGCTGGTTTTCGGCGCGGCCGTGTATACGATGCTGTCAACCTGGAAGCGCGGGCGCACCCTGCTCAAGCGCCAGTTGCAGGAGCATGCGCTGAACCTGAAGGACTTCGTGCACAGCCTGTCCACCTATCCACCGACCCGCGTCGAAGGCACGGCCATCTATCTCACCCCCGATGCCAACACCGTGCCACACGCACTTCTGCACAACCTCAAGCACAACAAGGTGCTGCACGAACGAGTGCTCTTCCTGTCCGCACAAACGGCAGACGTCCCCCATGTACCGCCGGAGCAGGGCATCGAGCTCACGTCCATGGAAGAGGGCATCTACTTGTTGCATGTGAATTTTGGCTTCAAGGACGAGCCGGATATCCAGCGCTTGCTCAAGGAGTGCGAGCGGTTTTTCGGGCTGGAGTTCCACTTGATGGAAACCTCCTTTTTCCTCGCGCGCCAAACCATCATCCCGTCCAAGATTCCGGGGATGGCGCTATGGCGCGAGGTGCTGTTCTCCTGGATGAGCCGCAACGCGCAGGATGCCTCCGACTACTTCCGGATCCCGCCCAACCGTGTCGTGGAGCTGGGCACGCAAATCGAGATCTGACCTTCAGCAAAACCCGCGGTGTGTGCGAAAGTCCACAACCTGAGGTCGTTACACGGCCCGGAAGGCTTGCGTTGCGCCGTTGGTCTGGCATGATTGCTGCGTGGGGTTGCATGCAGTTCGTGCTTTCCGGAGGTGCATCATGATTGCCGTTGCCGCGTACAAGTCCGTCTATGCCGTCGACGAAGTCGAGCGCAAGCTCAAAAGCTTGCCGGCCGAGTCCCATGAACAGCTGCGGCACACCTACACGCGCATGATCGAGGCGGGTGGCCAGCGCCTGGCGATCAAGCCCGCGCACGTGCCCGACATGGAGGCCCTGCAGCAGGAACTGCCCAATTTTGGCGAGCCGCTGGAGGACATTCGTCGCGCTGTCGCGTTGGCCGTGGACAGCCGTGACGCCATCGAAGTTACTCCCATGCTGCTTCTGGGCGAGCCCGGGATCGGCAAGACGCACTTCGCGCGGCGGGTTGCCGCGCTTTTGGGCACGAGCTGGGCGCTCGCGCCTATGAATGCCCTGACTGCCGGGTGGATCCTCTCCGGCTCGTCGTCGCAATGGAAGGGGTCGCGCCCCGGCAAGGTCTTTGAAACCCTGGTGCAGGGCGAATTTGCCAACCCTGTGGTCGTGATCGACGAGATCGACAAGGCTTCGTCGAACGTGCAGTATGACCCGCTTGGCGCGCTGTACAGTTTGCTGGAGCATGACACAGCGCAGCATTTCACGGACGAGTTTGCCGAGGTGCCCATTGATTGCAGTGCGGTGGTGTGGGTGGCCACTGCGAATGATGCCTCGACCATTCCCGATCCAATTCTCAATCGACTCAACGTCTATGAGATCGATCCCCCGGATGAAGCAGGGCGACGCGCGATCGCGGTGCGGCTGTACCGGGACGTGCGCGAGAGCCACGATTGGGGTGGCGCGTTCCCCGAGGCCCTCAGCGATGCTGCGCTCGATGCGCTGGCGCATGTGAGCCCGCGGGAGATGCGGCGCCTCGTCAATGGCGCTTTCGGTGCAGCGAAGGTGGCGGGTCGGCATGAGCTCCTGCCGCAGGACTTCGCCCGGGCAAATACACGCCGCCGCACACGCATCGGCTTTATGCAGTAGCAGCTGCGCGTTGCCGCTGCAAAGCCCGGCGTCTGGCGGGCGCAAGCATGAGGCGCTAGGCTTCAGGCTGCGCATCCATCACCCGCCGCCATGAATCTCATCAAGCCCCTTGTGGCGCTGTTGGCCATCGTCAATCCCCTGGGGGCAATACCCTTCTTCATCGCCTTCACCGAAGGCTTCAGCCCGGCGCAGCGGCACCGCACCATTCTGGTGAGCGCGTTTTCCGCCTTTCTCGTGATCGCCCTCAGCGCGCTCTTTGGTACGGATCTTCTGCACTTTTTCGGGATCTCGCTTGCATCCTTCCAGGTGGGCGGCGGGATGTTGCTGCTGATCTCCTCCATCAGCATGCTCAATGCCAAGCCGGGTGCGGTCAAATCCACACCGGAAGAAGTGGATGAGGCCGTAGCCAGTGACAGCGTGGCGGTCGTCCCCCTGACGATCCCGCTGTTGACGGGGCCGGCCACCATCTCGACGGTCATCATCTATGCCAACAAGGCGCGTCATTGGAGCGATTTGCTCGTGCTGATCTCGTACGGCGTGGTGATCGCGCTGGCATCCGCGATGTCATTTCGTGCCGCGCAGCCTATCGCACGTTTTCTGGGCAAGACGGGAATCAATGTCATGACACGCCTGATGGGACTGATTCTTGCGGCACTTTCCGTGGAAATGATGAGCGACGGACTATTGAAGTTATTTCCGGGACTTGGCCGTTGAATCGAATTGGTGCAATGCACCAATTCGATTCGGGTTTTCCCGCGTGCATGTTCCGTGGAACGCCTCAATAATCTTGCGTATTCGCAATGCTTGCGCTGCAGCCTGACCAAGGGGTGAGCACTGAGGAGACAGCCCATAGGGGTTGCGGGCATCCGCAAATCCCCAAGCCATCAGCGGTAAAGCTGACACCGGGCGCCAGAACCAAAGGTTCCGGCGCCTTTTCTTTTGGTTTTTCCATTTTTATGACGTGGGAGCGTGCGAGCTTCCCACAGCAGCGACGACACTCACCCACCCATTGATGGATTTTGGCCTGCTCACCCTTGGCTTGGCCGCATTGGCCGCAGGCTTCGTGGACTCGATCGTTGGGGGCGGTGGCCTCATTCTGGTGCCTGCGCTATTTTCCGCGTTTCCCACCACACCGCCTGCCACGCTATTCGGCACCAACAAGGGTGGGGCGATCTGGGGCACGTCGGCAGCGATGCTGTCCTTCTTGCGCCGGGTTCGCATTCCCTGGAGCACGGTCCTTCCGGCAACCCTGGCCGCCTTCGGCGGGGCCCTGCTTGGGGCCTTCGAGATCACACGGATCGAGTCAGGCGAGTTCCGTGAGGCCTTGCCCTTCATCCTGACCGCCGTGCTCGTCTATACGCTGGCACGCAAGGATCTCGGGCACCACCACAGTCCGCACCTCAGTGGGCGCGCGGAAACCCTGTTGGCGGTCTTCGGTGGCGGTGTGATCGGGTTTTATGATGGTTTCTTTGGCCCCGGTACTGGCAATTTTCTGGTGTTCCTGTTCGTCCGGGGATTTGGGTTCGATTTCCTGCACGCCGCGGCGAGCGCGAAGGTGGTGAACGTTGCATGCAATCTGGCTGCGCTCCTTCTGTTCGCAAGCAAAGGGCACGTGATGTGGCCCATCGCGCTGGTCATCGCCATCTGTAACATCGCCGGCAGCGTGCTGGGAACCCGGTTGGCAATGCGCCGAGGCACCCATTTCGTGCGTTGGATGTTCATCGCCATCGTGGCACTACTGATCGCCAAGACGGCCTGGGACGCATTTTTTGCAACGGCGGCCCACTGATCGCGCCGGGCGATCGATCGTCAAACGAGCCCGCCCAGCTGGCTGGGCAAAACGGGGGGCTCGCTTGTCTGCGTGATCGCAGCGCTTCGTGGCGGGTGCGCTTGCCTTGCCTCAGCTCGCGCATTCACCAACCGCGCCCGACGCCAGGACCGATACCCGCTGCAATCACACGCCGCTTTTGAGGGCCTACCCCAAGGCAACATCGCCGTCCTGACACCGCGAGCGAGGAGGGTGGCGCGAACACGAGGAAGGGCGCGTTGCGGGCGCACCGCAGGAGCAGCCCCCTTGGTCCGGCATGCGGTGGCAGCAAGCAGCGGGTGTTCCACGTGGAACGCCCGCTGTCGCCCTGCATGGTTCTCTCTTAGGACTCCCCTTTGCAAGGAGAGCCTGATCAGCTCTGGCGGCTCTTCATCGGGCAGGTGCTCATGCCCAACAGGCTGTAGGCCGGACAGATCCCGATAATCCCCGTGACCAAGGGAACAATGCCGATATAACCCCACACGCCCACATAGCCGAGCGCGGCCGCCAGTATCAGCGCCAAGCCAACAACGACACGAACCACCCGATCCCAACCGCCTTCATTGATCTTCATGCGACCTCCTTGCCTGCGATGTTGAGACTATACGCGCCGGGGCGCTCTTTGGTTCTGACCCAAATCAGATCTCGTGCAGAAGTTTCCCCACGCGCTCGGCCTGCTCCACCACCGGCCGCCCAGGCACTCCGCCGCCCACACCTTGGATGCGCCGGATGCCCCTCTTTGGCTGCAACAGCATGCGCGCGGTCATCCTTGCGTCCAAACACCGCGCGCCACCCAATGCGCAGCACCGCCAGTGCGCGTGCGTGGGCAACCGCTCTATCCCTCGCCCAGCACCAGTCCCTCGCGGCAGGCGCTGCCCCCGGCAGCTGATCGACGGGTCGGCCCCTGCAGGTTAGGCCGAGGCACCGATGTTCCACGTGGAACATCGGTGCCTCGGCTGCAAGCGCGCTCGCCCTACAATCGATGCTCAGGACTTGAACCCATGGATTACCAGCAAACCTTTGACGTCATCGTCGTTGGCGGCGGTCACGCCGGCACGGAAGCCGCCCTTGCGGCCGCCCGCATGGGCGCCACCACCCTGCTTCTCACCCACAACATCGAAACCTTGGGACAAATGTCGTGCAACCCTTCGATCGGTGGAATCGGCAAGGGGCACCTCGTCAAGGAAATCGATGCCTTGGGCGGCGCCATGGCCGCAGCCACCGATCTTGCTGGAATCCAGTTCCGCATCCTCAACGGAAGCAAGGGCCCGGCCGTACGCGCAACGCGCGCACAGGCCGATCGGTTGTTGTACAAAGCGGCCATCCGCCAAAAGCTCGAGAGCCAATCCAACCTTTGGGTGTTCCAACAAGCTGTGGACGACCTGATCCTTGCCTCGACAGGGCAAGGTGAGCGCGTTTGCGGGGCCGTTACGCAAAGCGGCATCCGCTTTCATGCGCGCACGGTCGTGCTCACCGCCGGCACCTTCCTCGCCGGCAAGATCCACATCGGCCTCGACCACTACGCGGCCGGCCGTGCCGGCGATCCCCCCGCCGTCTCGCTCGCCCGCCGCCTGCGGGAACTCCAGCTTCCCCAGGGGCGGCTGAAAACCGGCACGCCGCCCCGCATCGACGGCCGCACCATTGATTTTTCCCGGACCGAAGAGCAACCGGGCGACCACGACCCCACGCCCGTCTTCAGCTTCCTTGGCCGCCCCGACCAACACCCGGCCCATCGACCCTGCTGGGTCACGCACACCAATTCACGCACCCATGACATCATCCGCAGCGGCCTCGACCGCAGCCCGATGTACACCGGCGTCATCGAGGGCGTGGGCCCGCGTTATTGCCCGAGCATCGAGGACAAGATTCACCGCTTCGCCGAGAGGGATGCACACCAGATTTTCCTGGAGCCCGAAGGTCTCACCACGCACGAGTTTTATCCCAACGGCATTTCGACCAGCTTGCCCTTTGACGTGCAGCTCGCACTGGTGAGAAGCATCCAGGGGCTTGAAAATGCCCACCTGCTGCGTCCCGGCTATGCGATTGAGTATGACTACTTTGATCCTCGCGCGCTGAAATCATCCCTCGAAACTCGCGCGATTGAGGGCCTGTTTTTCGCCGGACAGATCAATGGCACGACCGGCTACGAAGAGGCTGCGGCGCAGGGTCTTCTGGCGGGCGCAAACGCCGCCTTGCAGGTCCACGGCCGCGATCCGTGGTGTCCGGCCCGCGACCAAGCCTATCTCGGCGTCTTGGTCGACGATCTGATCACCAAGGGCGTCAACGAGCCTTATCGGATGTTTACCAGCCGCGCCGAATACCGCTTGAGCCTTCGAGAGGACAACGCCGACCTGCGCCTGACCGAAACCGGCCGCAGGCTCGGCCTGGTCGATGACCTGCGCTGGAGCGCTTTCTGCCGCAAGCGCGATGCAATCGATCGTGAGCGCCAGCGCCTGCGCGCGACCTGGGTGCAACCCGGCATGCTTGGCCACGCCGAAGCGTCCGCGCTGGTCGGGCAGGGCATCGAGCGCGAATACCGTCTCGAAGATCTCCTGCGCCGTCCCGAGGTTGACTACACGCGGCTGGTTTCGGCCCTGGAGGGACGATTCGCCCCTGCCGAGCCGTTACAACCGGAGGAAGCCGAGCAAGTGCAGATCGCTGTGAAGTATGCCGGCTACATCGATCGCCAGCATCAAGACGTCCAACGCGCCGCCGAATACGAACACCTTCCGCTGCCGGCGGATTTGGACTATTGTGCCGTGCAGGGGCTTTCCATCGAGGCGCAGCAAAAGCTCGGGCGGGCCATGCCCCAGACTTTGGGGCAGGCTTCACGCATCTCCGGCGTCACCCCCGCGTCCATCTCCCTTCTGTTGGTGCACTTGCGCAAGCGCCGGCTGCGCACCACCGCGCTTGCGCAGGCATCGACCTGATGCCGCCGCGCCCACAGGTCATGAGCGATCACCTGGACGCACCGGATGCGAGCACGGCGCGGCGCCTCGACGGCGTGCTGGGTGCGCTGCAGCTGACTGCCAGTGCAACCCAGCGCGCCCAACTGCTTGCCTATCTGGATCTTCTGCACCGCTGGAACCGGGTGTACAACCTGACGGCCATCCGTGACCCCCGCCAGATGCTTGACCTGCACGTGGCCGACTGCCTTGCCTTGCTGCCAGGCATCATCGAACGCGCCTCACAACGCCTCCTCGATGTCGGCTCCGGTGGGGGCCTACCCGGGCTGGTGCTGGCCATCATGCGCCCCGACATGCACGTGGTGCTGAACGACGCCGTGCAAAAAAAATGCGCCTTCATGCAGCAGGCCGCTGCCGAGCTGCGCCTGAGCCGCGTCGACGTCGTACACGCCCGCGTCGAGCAACTGCGCCTGCCGGCCTTCGACTGCATCACAAGCCGCGCCTTCAGCGATCTTGCCACGCTGGTCCGGCTCACGTCGCACCTCTTGGCCGAGGAGGGCTGCTGGGCGGCGATGAAGGGCATCACCCCGCAGGCCGAGCTTGAGGCGCTTCCACCCACAATCGACGCGATCGTCCAGCCACTCACGGTACCCGGGCTCGACGCCCAGCGCTGCGTAGTCTGGATGACCCGCCACCGTACGCAATGACTGTCACCACGCGCCTCAATGAGGGAGATTCAATGGCATCGGTATTTTGTGTCGCCAACCAAAAGGGCGGTGTCGGAAAGACGACCACCTGCGTGAATCTCGCCGCGGGTCTTGCCCAGGTCGGAAAGCGCGTGCTCCTTGTGGACCTCGACCCGCAGGGCAACGCCACAATGGGCTCCGGCGTGGACAAGCGCGGTCTGCAGCCCAGCGTTTACCAAGTGCTCCTGGGCATGTCCAGCGTCGCCGAAGCCAGACGGCACAGCGACAACGCCGGCTACGACGTGCTCGGCGCCAACCGTGAGCTCGCCGGAGCCGAAGTTGAACTCGTCGACCAGGAGCGGCGTGAGCATCGGCTCAAAGATGCCCTGCACGCGGTGCGCCACGACTATGATTTCGTCCTCATCGACTCGCCACCTGCTCTTGGCCTTCTTACCCTCAATGGCCTGTGTGCAGCACAAGGCGTTATTGTGCCGATGCAGTGTGAGTATTTCGCGCTGGAGGGGCTCACCGATCTTGTCAATACGGTGCGGCAAGTCCATGCCCGACTGAATCCCGACCTTACACTCATCGGACTCTTGCGGGTGATGTTTGACCCGCGCATCACTTTGCAGCAACAAGTCAGCGAACAGCTCAAGACGCACTTTGGCTCCAAGGTCTTCAACGCGGTCATTCCGCGCAACGTACGCCTGGCCGAAGCGCCCAGCTACGGGCAGCCTGGCGTCGTGTTCGACAGGTCCAGTCGGGGCGCCCAGGCCTATGTCGAGTTTGCGCAAGAGATGGTGCAGCGGGTGAGTGCACCCATACCCACACCCGCCAGCGCGCCCAGCCCGGCCACTGCAGAGATTAGGCGATGACCGAGCAAGTCACCGTCCTGCTCCTTCCCGGCTGGCTCGGCTCCGGGCCCGAGCATTGGCAAGGCCGGTGGGCGGAGTTGCACGGGGATCACCTCGTGCAGCAGCACGACTGGACCACCCCGCTGCGCGGTGACTGGATCTGCGAGCTTGAGGCCGCCGTGCTGCAGGCGGCCTTCCCCGTGTTGCTGGGTGCGCACAGCCTCGGCTGCCATCTGGCCGCAGGCTGGGCAGGGATCAGCCGCAATGCCCACCGGGTGAAAGGCGCATTGCTGGTTGCCCCACCGGATCTCACCCGCGAGGACCTGCCACCCGCCTTGCAAAGCTGGCAACGCTACGCCCTGCAGCGCGTGCCATTCCCAACGCGCCTCATCAGCAGTACCGACGACCCGTATTGCAGCCCCGAGGCCGCCACCCGCATGGCCTTGGCTTGGGGCTCACGCCACATCGAAGCTGGGGCGCTGCGCCACATCAACGCCGAAAGCGGCTTGGGCGACTGGCCGCGCGGCCGCGACTGGCTGCTTGAACTCGCCCGCCCCTGATGCGATTTCTCCCACTTCACCACCGCCCCCATCCATGAGCACCAATCCCTCCACCCCTCCCGTGTCCGGCGGAAAAAAGCGCAAAGGCCTGGGCCTCGGACTTGAAGCCCTTCTGGGCTCGCAAGGCGCTGACATCACTGCGGCCGGCCACCCGTCAAGCCTGCCCCTAGATGCATTGCTGCCCGGCAAATACCAGCCGCGCACGCGCATGGATGAAGGCGCGTTGTACGAGCTCGCCGAGAGCATCAAAGCTCAGGGTCTGATGCAGCCGATTCTCGTGCGCCCGCTGCAGGAAGGAAAATACGAGATCATTGCCGGGGAACGCCGCAGCCGCGCGGCGCGCCTGGCCGGGCTCGATGTGGTGCCGGTCCTGGTGCGCGAGGTGCCCGACCAAGCTGCCTTGGCGATGGCACTGATTGAAAACATTCAACGTGAGGATCTGAACCCTCTGGAAGAGGCCCAAGGCATCCAGCGCCTGATTGCCGAGTTCCACTTCACCCACGAGCAGGCGGCTCAGGCGGTGGGGCGGTCGCGCACATCCGTGAGCAATCTCCTGCGCCTCATCAACCTCGCCACACCCGTGCAGTCGATGCTGCTCGCGGGGGATTTGGACATGGGCCACGCGCGCGCTTTGCTCGCGCTCGACGGCGCCGCTCAAATCCAGGTTGCGCAACAGGTCGCGGCCCGCCGCCTGTCGGTGCGTGAAACCGAACGCCTGTGCACCCGCTCGAGCCAGGAAGGCAGCGCCAAGCCCCGCGCCAGCACCCAACCGTCGCGCGAACGACGCGAACTGGACCGCATCGCCAACGAACTGGCCGAACACCTGGCGGCGCCCGTGCAAATCCGGGTGCGCGGAAGTGGCAAAGCGGTACGCGGTGAAATCCACCTCGCCTTTCATTCGCTTGACGAGCTCAATGGGCTCATCACCCTTCTCCGGCCCGCCGCGTGACAAGCCCCATTGAGGACCGTCCCTGCGGGCCATGCAGCGTATGCGCCGCAACCGGTGCCTGTGCGCGTCGTCACCCGGCAGACCCAACGCGCCCGAGACCTTAAAGCCTTGGGAGCCTTGGCTCAGGGACAAAGCGAGTGCTCACATCAAGGGATCTTCGCCGAACACGGTAAGCACGCCTGTGTAGCCGTAAAGGCGATCGCCCGCGATCTCGCCTGCGGCAAAAAGGCCAACGAGCGGCATGTCCCCGAGATGCTGGCGCACCAGCGCCAGCTCTGCCGAGGGCCCACCGAAATGTGGGCCACCGCGGCCCGCGCATGAGATGTACACCGCACCGCGTGCGGGCACGCCGATCGGGGGCGGGCGCCCGACCCTCGCCGTCTGCTGCATTGCCGCCCACCTCGCCTCGCGCCGCTGTTCGAGCTCCTCGCGCACCTCGGCGCATAGCCGGATGAGGTCGCGCCGAGCGGCGTTGACATCGCGGCGACAAAATCGCACATGCATGCCGGGCTCGGGCACTGTGGCGATCGCGACGCCATGCCCCGTCGGATCCACGCCGATGAGGTGACGCAAGGTGGTCTCGGCCCCGATCGGCCGGCCACTTCGTGCGCCACCCACAGCTGGAGACAACCCGGCCAACGTCGCGCGCAAGCGCGGCGCAAGGCGCGGCAACTCCAGACTGGACTCGCCGAGATCATCCAGCAGGGCCGACAAGGCGGGCGCACCATCGAGCGCATAGATCACATTCTGGGTGCAACGCGTGATGGCACGCGCCGGCCCCACCGGCTCGCAGCCTTGCGTGAGGCCGCCCGCCATCGCCACCCGGGACGAAAAGGCTACGCCGGACACGCCACCCTGCAGCACATCATCCGCAATCTGGACCGCCTGCGTTCGCGAGGAGACCACACCCCCAAAAATCGCACCGGCGCCCGTTCGCCCGGCCATGTCCCGCACGAGATCATCCATCTCGGGCGTGGCCGGATCCCCATGCACCAGGGCCGTGTGCGGACCGCGCCAGCCGCTCGATGCGGGCTGCAGCGGCTTGAGTCCGGAGAAGACCCTGAAGTCCCGCAGGGGGATCTGCAGCAGCATTAGCGCGAGTGCCGGCTGGTCGAAATACTCCTGCGCATCCGCCGCGATGCCCACGCCAACCCCGCCCACCCAGTGCGCCACCCCCGTTCGGCTGCGCAGTTCACGCAGCAGCGGCTCGGCAGCGGACGCATAGGCGTCGGTGAAATACACGATGCCAAGATTCGGCCGTGCAATGGTATCGGGCTGCGCGCGGGCCACGGCAACCTGCGCCAAGGCCCGCTCCAGGGCTGTGGCCCAGTGAGTGTGGCTTGCGTGGGCGCTGATGAAACGCATAGGAGGTACCAACGAGAAACGAATGAGCGTGAAGTGGGCCCCGACGGCGACGGGAAAACCAAGGAGCACCCATGCTAATGCCGGCTCCCGTGCCGACAGGCCTATGGGGGCTTGCACAGCAAGCACCTTCGGCAGTGCATTGCGGCCATTACCCGGCCTCCACGCTCAAGCCTCGCCAACAGGACTCGACTGCGCCCCTTGGCGTTTTGTATTACTTGCCAGCGACCTTGGTGCGTGCAGATGCAGTTGCCCCCTTGCCGGGCTGGCTGGCGCGCTTGGCCGCCGTCGCCCCCCTCCCGGTGGGCTTTGCCGCTGGCGAAACGCCGGACCGGGCCTTCTTGGGCCTTCGAGCCGCCGATCCAGCCTGTGCGCCGCCTGCCGCCGCAGCCGCGGATGCGGCACTCGGCTCCGCGTTGGCACCCTGCGGCATTGGCCAGGGACTCTCGCGCAGCGCCTGGGTTGCCACCTGGCTGAACTGCTGGCTAACCGCGTTCCACCACTGCATTGGATCCATCACGCCTGGCAGCGGAAACTCCGCCCCGGCATCCTCGGCCACAGCGCGCGGCGGCTCCTCCGCGCTTGATGCGGCCGGCGACTGCTCCTGGGATGTTGCGCGGCCATGGTCATCGGCCGCAGCGGCCCCCATGGCCTGTGCGCCCGCCTGCATGGCCTCGGTCATGCGTCCGGCAAGGTCCCCCAGATCCACATTCATCGTCTTCAGTGCCGACAACGTCATGCGCTGAACTTCCAGCGTCTGGATCGTCGCCTGGGTCAGCTTGGCATTTGCTTCGAGCCATTGCAGAACCGCCTTCAGGTCCGTGATTTTCTGCTCGAGCTCCTTCGGATCCATGGTCGGGGCCATCCAACTGGCAAACCCCGTCGGCAGCCCGGAGCCCTTGAGCAGCGACTGGAAAAACTCCATGCCTGGCATGGCCTGGCCTTGGGTGTACGGATGCATGGCTCACCTCGCGAATGGCTACCCAGCATAACGCCACTCGGTCCGCTTGCAAACAGGATGCACCACAGCGTCGCCCCCATGCTCACCGGTCCATGGCTGCCCCCGGCCGGTACGGCGGTCCCCGACGCCACCCCGCGCGGGCCTGGCCCGACCCTTGCCACCGTCCCAGCGCCTGCCAACGACCGTCTTGGGAGACCCGGGGCACAATGCGCGCATGTCGAAAGCCGCTCGATCGCCGACCCAAACCGCAGGCCGACTGGCTTGGCGGCAAGCACTGGCCTGGGCTCTCGTGGTTCTGGCCCTGCACGCCTTGCTGCTACACGGCTTGGGCAAGGCATTCCCTGCAGCCGAATCGCGCCGCATTGCCGAGCCCGTGTTTGTCCATTTGCTCGTGCCCACCGCCCGGGTGAGCAAACCGGTCATTGCACCAACGCGCAACCCCGCGCCCGCTTCGCCTCCAAGCCACTCCCCGCCTCCCGCACCAACATTGAGTCTTGGCAGCGAAGGGCAGGGCCGCGCCCCCTCACCGGCAACGCCCCTTCCGGCGCCCAAGGCCTCCGCGCCGCCAGCAGCGCCTATGGCTGGAGGTGCATCAACCCCCAGCGTGCCCGCGCCGCATCCGCAGGCGGCCGATCAGGGCTCGGCCACCCCCGGTGCCTCCCGCCCTGCATCGTCGGCGCCCGCGCCCACGGCGGACGCATCCTCGTCCGCCACCGCGCCAGCGGCCACCAGCCGCGGCGCTCAGGCGTCCTCACCCGCAGGGCAGGCCGATGCCCTTGGGTGGCCTCCGGGCACCCAGCTTCAGTATGTGTTGTCCGGCTATTACCGCGGCCCGCTGCACGGCGAAGGCTCCCTGAACTGGTTACGCGACGGCCGCAGTTACCGCGTTGAACTGGCTGGCGCGGCGCTCGTGAGCTTCGCCTACACGAGCACGGGGCATATCGACGGCAACTGGCTCGCGCCCGACAGCTACGTCGAGCGCGTATTCACACGGCGCAAGACCGTGATCTTCAACCGCGATCACAACACCCTCAGCTTCTCAGCCATCAGCACGGTCATGCCGCTGCCGAGCCACCTTCAGGACAGTGCCAGCATCTTCATGCAACTTGCCCACCAGCTCACGATGCGCCCCCAGGATTTTCGCGTCGGCCAGCACATGGCATTTGAAGTCGCCAGGCCTACAGGCACCACCACGTGGGACTTCATTATCGCCGGGCAAGACGTGGTGCGCACCGGCATTGGCAGCCTGCTGTGCTGGCACCTCAGCCACCCGGGTGACGAGCACGGGCTGGGCGCCGAAGTCTGGCTCGCGCCGGCATTGCAAAACCTGCCGGTTCAGATTCGCCTGCAACAATCCGACGAGAACTTCCTGCTTTTCACGCTTCGCCAAGCGCGGCAGGAGTAGCGCCGAGCGCAGCGCTGGCTGAGCGGTCGCCGACGCGCAAGCACGGGATGACGCCGCCGAAGGGGCCTAAACCCGAGGGTAGGGTGCAGCCTCCACCGGCACCCCCGGCGTGCAAATGCCACCGCAGGGCCAACCCCGCCGATCGCCACGCCATGTGCGACCGCGAAAACGAGTGTCCGACGTTGTGAACTGGCCGACGCGCCGGCGTGTGGCCCCCCCTGAGCGGCTGGATCACACGCGTGTGCACCGATGTGCAGCGTGGTGCGTTGAATGGCCATGGGGCTCCGGGATTGGTTCTCGGTTTCGGTTGTGGGCTTGATTCTTGCTTGGTTGCCCCTATCTGTTGTTCAACTCTGAAAGTGAGCTTTAGTTGGTGGCTCGGTCGACAACGACCACGGCCCGGCAAACTTTGCAACGCCACAACACACCGAAAGCGAGACTAGCCATGCAAACCATGATTTACGATTCCGATGCTTTTTGCGTTTTCCAGCTCGACTGGGCTGATCGCGTCATGGAAAAGCGCGCTGAGACCAGCGACACGGCGCGGCACGGCGGCTTTGAAATCGTCGACAAATTCGCCCGCAAGGAAATCTTCATCGACGGCCCCGTGGCCGACGGATTCCGTGAGCGCGTGCAGAGTCTCATGGCCAACTCGCCAACGACCGATGACATCGACGAATTCCTGGATGGTTTTTCGGCCCTGTCGCGCCAGAACCTGCACGCGCACTAACCTGGAGCCGGGCGCCGGCCAGCCTCTAAGGCCGGCGTGTTATTGCCTACAAGGGCCTTTGCGGTGCGCGCGCGTGGGGTTGCGCGTGGGTTTCCCGGGCCAGAAGCACGCACAGCAGGGCAACCGCGACCCACACCATCAGCACCGCAAATGCCATCTGGAATGCGTGCAGCCCATACTGCCGTACTCCGGCAAGGCTGCTTCCCGTCCACAACGCATCCAACACCCAGCCCAACAGGGGAAGCTGAATCAGCGCTCCCACCATGACGCCCGTGTTATGCACCCCGGTGGCCGTGCCTGCGAGGTCCTGCGGTACCGACTCCTTTGCCCAAGCGAAGCCGACGACCATCGATCCGGCGCCCACGGCGCTCGCGAGCAGGACCGGCAGGAGCAGCCCCCCCGGCGCCTGCGGCCAAAGGGTGAGCAGCGCAAATCCGGTCAGCGTCAGCGTGCCTCCGATCACGTAGGGCAGCTTTCGCAGGCGCAGCCGGTCCGACAGCCGGCCCCAAACGATACTACCCACCGAGAATCCAACGAGCATCGCCGCGATAACCCAGGACGAACGCTCGCCGCTCATGCCCCGGTGCTGTTCCAGAAATGGCGCACCCCAAAGCGTCGTGAAGGTCAGGAAGGCGCCGCATATGCCGCTTGGTGCCACGAAGAGCAATGCCGTGTTGCGCCAACGCCAGACCGAGCGCAGGCCTCGCAGCACCTCGCGTGCCGAGGTTGGAGCGTGCGATGGCAGCCAGTCCCGGTATCCGCGTTCGCGCGGTGAATTGCGTATGGTGCGCCAGGCGAGCAGCGCGAGCACGAGGCAGACGATCCCGACGCCAGCCAGCGTCCAACGCCAGCCGAATAACCGGCTCATAGCCAGCAACGGCGCCTGCGCCAGCACCGCACCGAGCGTTCCGGCCGATAGCGACAGTCCCGACATGGTGCCAAATACACGGGGGGCGAACCAGCGAGCGGAAACCTCCAGCAGCGACACCCATGCCACACCGTGACCCAGGCCGATCATGCCGCGAGCCACGAGCGCCACCGCATAGTTCGGCGCAGCGGCAAACAGCAGAGTCCCCAGCCCGGTCAGCAGGGTGCCAAACACGATGAGCGCCTTCGGACCCCACCGATCATTGGCAATGCCAGTGGGAATCTGCGATGCCGCGTAAAAATAAAAGTAAAACGAGGCCAGGTTGCCAAGCTGCGCGGCATTGAGATGAAAGTCGCGCATCAGCGGGCCGTTCAACACGCCGGGCGTCACCCGCAGGAAAAACCCGGCCATGTATGCCGCCGCCGCAAGCGCCCACATACCCAGCGCAAGGCGCAGCGGGGGATGAGCGGGGAGCGGAGTGAGTTCGGGCATGAGCGAGGGACCGACCCGAACTCTAGCAGCGCTTGCCACGGGGCGCAGAAGCCAGCGGAAGTTGCAGCGCACTGCAGAAAACTTGCCCTGCGTCAAAACAAGTTCAAGAACACCTCCATAGACTTGCTCGCATGACCCTCGCTGCCCCGAGCCCGATATCCGTACACCCCGAGCTGGGTGCCCAGCGCGCCCAGCAATTGCATGGTCATTCGGGTGTGCTGGCCGTGCGCGTGCTCAAAGCCATGGCGCATCGGGAGCGCTTGTGCATTCTTTGCCTGCTCATCGATGGGCCGATGTGCGTCCGCGATCTCGAGCATGCGGTCGGCATGCGTCAGGCCGCCTTGTCGCAGCAACTCTCGCGGCTGCGCGCCGAAAATATCGTCGACGCCGAGCGGCACGGCCGCTTCGTGCACTACCGCATCAAGACGCCACAGGTCATGGCGGTCGTGCGCGCGCTATGCGGCGAACTGTCCCCGTAGCGCAGGCTGTAGGCACCAGCGCGCAAGCCTCACGCACTTCGCGCCAATCGCACGAGGGCTGACCCCGTGCGCGACACGCCCCATCCTTGAGGGCGGCAGAGGCCCGGCGTGCGTTTGAAGCGTGCGCGGCGGTTGGCCCTACCATCGGGCCATGTCTGCCACTGCGTTTCTCATCCTGCTGGCCGCCGCGGTGCTGCTCGTCCCGCTCTTCAAGCGCATGGGCTTGGGATCGGTGCTGGGCTATTTGGTGGCGGGCATGGCCGTCGGCCCCTATGGGCTGCGCGTAGACAGCCAGCCCGATGCAATCCTGCACACCGCAGCGCTTGGCGTCACGCTGCTGATGTTTCTCATTGGCCTGGAGCTGCAACCCAGCCGGCTGTGGGCACTAAGACGCCAAGTCTTCGGTCTGGGTACGCTGCAAATGGCTGGTGTCGCGCTTCCGGTCGCCGCATTGGGCACGGCTTTCGGGCTTGGCTGGGCCGCAGCGGCGCTGGTCGGTGTGACCATCGCCATGTCATCCACCGCTTACATCCTGCCACTTCTTGCCGACCGGCGTGAACTCACCACGCGCTTCGGGCGTGAGTCGTTCGCGATTTTGCTGTTCCAGGACGTCAGCGTCATTCCGATCCTCGCCCTTCTAGCCCTCGCAGGCGCCGGCGGCAAGCCGCCGGGCTGGTCGGCGCTGGCTGCGCTCGGGCTGCTCGCCGTGCTCGGAAGGCCGGTGTTGGCCACGATGTTCCGCTACGTTGCGCGATTCGGGAGCGGAAACCGCGAATTGTTTGCAGCTGCCGCCCTGTTGGGCGCCGTGGGCATTGCGGTGGGCCTCAGTTCGGTGGGTTTGTCCGCCTCACTCGGCGCATTCCTGGCCGGGGTCCTGTTGGCAGACTCCGAGTTTCGCCATGAACTCGAAGCCGCGATCGAACCCTTTGAATCCCTCCTGCTCGGTTTGTTCTTCATCGCCGTGGGGATGGGAATCCAACTCCCCTTGCTGGCCGCGCAGCCATTTCTTGTCGTCGGCCTGGGCGCCGGCATCCTGCTGCTCAAGACCTGCATGCTGTTCCTTTGGCGCCGCGCGGTCGGCGGGGACACGGCAACCAGCTTGACCCTGGCGATTTTTCTCGCCTGCGGCGGCGAGTTCGCATTTGTGCTGCTGGCCAACGCCGGCGCGGGGGGGCTGCTACGCAGGCCCACTGTGGAGCTCCTGACGGCGGCCGTGGCGGTGTCCATGGCACTGGCTCCGTTTTTGCTGATGCTGCATGACAGACTGCTCAAGCCGTGGATGCGAGCGCGCCAAGCCCCGCCCTTCAGCCCGATCGACACCCCGGGAGAAGCGGTGGTTATTGCCGGGTTTGGCCGCGTGGGGCAGGTGGTGGGCCGCATGCTCAATGCGCAGGGCATCGCTTTCACGGCGCTGGATGCGAGCCCCGAGCAGGTGGATTTCGTGCGCAGGTTCGGCAATAAGATTTACTACGGTGACGCAAGCCGCTTGGCCTTGCTGCACGCTGCGCGCGTAGGCGACGCCAAGCTGTTCGTCCTTGCTGTGGACGACGTCGACGCCAGTGTGAAGATTGCTGAACTCATGCGCCGGCACTTCCCCGAAGTGCCGCTGCTGGCCCGCGCGCGCAATCGTGCCCACCTCATGCGGCTGCGAGAGCTCGGTGTGCGCAATGCAACGCGCGAGACGTGGTGGTCGAGTCTCGAAATGGGCAAGCAGGCGCTGCAGGCCATACGGCCGGGGCTGAATGTGCAGCGCATCGCGAACCTGTTTGCAGCGCATGACGAACGCCTGCTCGAACGCCAACAAGCTGTCTCGCATGATCAGTCGGCACTGATTGCGCTCTCGAAAAGC
Source organism: Pseudomonadota bacterium (assembly GCA_019351955.1). Classification (GTDB taxonomy): domain Bacteria; phylum Pseudomonadota; class Gammaproteobacteria; order Burkholderiales; family Burkholderiaceae_C; genus Thiomonas_A. The sequence continues at coordinate 2,668 of JABBOE010000033.1, read as the reverse complement.
GCCCGGGCGGAGCTGGAAGACATTTTGCAGGACGATGCGCAGCTGGCGCTGCACGCCCAGGATGCCGGGCCGCCGCCGGCGGGTGATACGGCAGCGTCCTGAAGCAGAGCCTTTCAGGCGGCGCTGCCATGCCGCCTACCACGTGCCGTGCATGCCCCAGTAAATGATGAAGACGGCCACCAGGGTTGAAATGGCCCATGCCCAAGGCGGCATCATGAACCACAGGCGCTCGACCATGCTGCCCGGCATCCGGGCGGACTCGTCGCCGCGCGCGTTGCGCTCGAAGCGGCTGAAAAAATCTTCAATCAGCCCCTTGACGGCCAGATCCACCGCGCTTTGTCCCATCTGCGCGATTGCGCCACCGACCTCGGCGCTGGCCTGGTAATTCATCTGCGTGCCGCCGTCGGTCGGCTGCAACGCGATCAGCGCACGGCCAAGGCCGAAGCCGGCATTGCCCCCATTGCCCTCAAACCGCAGGACGTAGCTGTGTGGCGGGTTGACATCCTCCAGCGTGAGCGTGCTGGAAAAACGGGTCTTGTAGTTCGCGATATTGAGCACCTGCACCACCTCGAACTGCCCCTCGCCGGTTTGTGTGACCGATTCACAGCCTGGAATACAAGACTTGAGCATCTGGGTGGAGTTCAACGCTTCCCAAGTTTGGGCTGGCGTCAGCGGAATGGTGCGTTTGCCTTGGACGTCCATGGTGTTCTCGCTAATGGAAGAGGGACCGGTGCAACGCGCGCGGCGCGCCCGTCGCAGTATTAATGTGTACTTATATTCCCTGGAACCCCCCAGTTTCAAGCTGCAGTGCAACAAACTGCGGGAAAGTCCCTTTAGGGATTTCATCCAATCGCACCTCCAGCGGTCCACTGGCGGTTGTCTGGAGCCGTGCCTGCCACCGGCCATGAGGACACGCGGCGCGTTGGCCGCTACAGTTACGCCATGCAAATCGTGATTCTGGATGACTACCAAGACGCCGTGCGCAAGCTGGCCTGCTTTGCGACCCTGAGCGGCCATGACGTCAAGGTGTTCAACAACAACGTCAAGGGCGCTGGCCAGCTCGCCGTGCGCCTGCGCGACGCGCAGGTGGTGGTCCTCAACCGTGAGCGCACCGCGCTCAGCCGTGCGGTGCTGGACAAATGCCCCAAGCTCAAACTCGTCGTGCAAACGGGCCACGTTGGCGCCCATCTGGACGTCGAAGCCTGCACCGCGCTGGGCATCGCTGTCATCGAGGGCAAAGGCGACCCCGCCCCGACGGCCGAATTCACCTGGGCGCTCATCATGTCGGCCATGCGCCGCATCCCCCAATACGTTGCCAACCTCAAGCAAGGTGCCTGGCAGCAGCCTGGGCTCAAATCCCAGTCCATGCCGGTGAATTTCGGCTTAGGCCAGCGCTTGGCGGGCAAGACGCTCGGCATCTGGGGCTATGGACGCATCGGGCGCACCGTGGCCAGCTATGGCCAGGCCTTTGGAATGCATGTCCTCGTATGGGGCAGCGAGGCATCGCGCACGGCTGCGGCCCAATCGGGCCTGGATGTGGCCGCGACCCGCGAGGCGCTATTCATCGAAAGCGACATCCTCAGCCTGCACCTGCGTTTGACCGAAGCCACGCGGGGCGTTGTTACGCTCAGTGAGCTCTCCCACATGAAACCGCAGGCTATCCTGGTCAACACGGCGCGCGCCGAACTCATCGCTCCCGACGCCCTGGTTTCCGCGCTCAACCGCGGCCGTCCGGGCATGGCCGCGGTTGACGTGTTCGAGGCGGAACCCATCATGCGGGGAAATCCTCTGCTGCGCCTGGAAAACGCCATTTGTACACCCCACATCGGCTACGTCGAACTGGAGCATTACGAGCACCTGTTCGGGCAGGCATTTGAGGCGATCGGTCGCTTTTCCGCGGGCGACACCGCTGACCTTCTGAACCCGCAAGCACTCGACCATCTGCGCTAGGCAAGCAGCGCTCGGCTGCTTGCGCCGCGTCAATTCGCCTTGCGTGCCGACGCGGATTGACTGACGTCCGCCATCGCCTCTCCCATCGGTCGCGGCAACTGCGCGGTCTGTGCGGATGATGTAGCGGGCGCCGGCGGCTCGCTTGCCTCGGCATCGCGCATGCCGTCCTTGAATCCCTTGACGGCTTGGCCAAGATCCGTACCGATGTTCTTGAGCTTTTTCGTGCCAAACACCATCATCACGATGACCAACACGATAAGCCAATGCCAAATGCTGAATTCGCCCATTGCGATCTCCCTTGGTGGACGCCGTCATATCCTGAACCATGCACAACCGTATAAGACTGGGTCTTCGCCGGAATGTTCCCCGCACTCACTTGCCGATGCAGAATCGGCTGAAAATATCGCCAAGAAGCGCATCGGCCGTCACTTCACCGGTGATGGCCATCAATTCGCCGTGGGCCAGTCTGAGTTCTTCGGCCAGCAGATCGAGCGCGGGGTTCGGTTCAGCGAGCAAGGCTTGTGCCACCCGGAGATGCTCCGCACACGCCCCGAGTGCCTGCACATGCCGGGTGCGCGCGATAAACACACCCTCGGGCCACGCCTGCCATCCGCAGGCTTGCAGCAAGGCCTGCCGCAGTCCATCGAGGCCGGCATGGCTGCGAGCCGATAGGAGCAGGTCGTTGCGCGAGCCGCCCATACCGTGTCGGCGAGCGAAC
>JABBOE010000190.1:2447-5435 GCA_019351955.1 Pseudomonadota bacterium | reverse complement strand
GCTGGGCCAGGGTTATGCGATCGTCGAGGGCGATCATGCGCCCTCGCCCGTGTTGGGGGTGTAAGCCGGAACCCCAGAAAATTCCGCTCACTCACCCGCCGTGTTCGGCCTTGTAGCGCTGCACGCGCTCCAGATACTCCTTGTCGCCTGTTTTCGTCGACGGGGCCCAGCCCATCGCCTCCACCTTGTTCATGATCCGCGTGTTGGCGTCATAGAGCGCGTTGAAATCGGCGCGCTGTGCCGGCGGCAGCACTTCGGGCGTTAAATGGTGCACCAGGTAGCGGTGTGCCAGCGTCAGGAAAAAGGCGTTGGCCTCATTCACGTAGCCGTCCGCGTTCTTCGGATCGATCCGCACCACCAGTTGCGCTAGGCCGAGCAGATAGCCCGCCGGTCGTGTGTGGGCGTAGTTGGATTCCAGCGGTTCGAGCATCGCTGCCACGGTTTCCCTGGGCGTGGTAGTCCGCAGGTAGATTCCGGTCTGGATCGCCAACGACGGGACGTGCATTTCATTGATGTATTTGGAATCAGGCGGCGAACCGGGGCTGGTTGCCTCAATATTGAACCATCGACCGTTGACGTCCTGTAGCCGCGCGAACTCGTGCTGGGGTGCTTGGCTCAGCGTCATCTTCAGGCCGAGCTTCTGGCCCAAGATGATCAGCAACGTGGGCATGGACACACAGTTGCCCTTGCGTGTGCGCAAGTAAGTCGACACCAGCTTGTTCTGGTAGATCGAGCCTATCGGATCGTCCAGGTCGTAAGAGAACGGGTGGTTGTCGTTCCATGGGCCGGGCGTGTAGATCACCTGCCCCAGCGCCGTCATCACGTCGGTGGGCGGTGCGCCCTTCGGTACCCGGGCTCGTACCAGGTCGGCCCAATGGGTCAATTCGTCGTTGAAGGCCTTGGCGTTGAAGGCGGGATTGATCGCGCGCTCAATGACGGTCTGTACCTTGGCGTAGTCCACGCCTTCCGGTGCATTCGCCAACTGCTCAATCATCCGAATGTTCGGGTCCTCGGGTACCGGCACCGTGCCGGGTATTTGCTGGGCCCAGGTCCACGAACTGATCGCCAGGAACGCGATCGCGCAGCCCCAGCGCATGATGCTACGCGCTGGGTTCACGGTTGGGACGTGCGATCAGCCAGAAGACCCAAGCGGCCAGTGCGCCCAGTAGGGCCGCGACGATGAAAATAGCGGCCGAAGGACCCAAGGACTTGTTGGGATCGGGGATGAAGCTGACATTGTGAAGCGCCACGCTGCCAAAGAGCACAGCGGCCACAACCGCGCCAATCACGATACCGGCGAGCGTATAGCTCCATCCGCTGGTCCATTGGCGCTTGGTCAGCAACAGGTGCGCCGGTACGCCCAGCACCAGCATGGCCGGGTAGCCGACCATGGCGGAGAGCTTCAACGCCCAGAGACCTTCGCCGGGATTGTTGAGCAGTGAAAGCAGCAAGAACAGCAAACCGGGGATTAGGGGGGCCAGCAGGAACCCCACCCAGAGGCGCACGGATGGCTTAGTGGCTGCAGACATTGTTCATCGGTCCCGCAGCACTGCTACAACCAGTGGGATTGGGAGCCGAGGGCGGACCTTCATGTTGCCAAACATTGTCGATGTCCTTGCCGAACAGCGAGCCAGGGTTTTGCAGGGATGCAGTGCCCTCGCCCCAACTCTGTATTGAGGTGCTGCCATCACTGGATTGCGTGGCTTCGCGCACCACGATACCGGACTGCAATGGATGGCCGGGCTCAGTGACGTTCACAACCACCGGCTTACCGTCCAACTGGTTGGTGAGCTGGAAAGACATGACCGGACTGATGGACTTCGGAATCATGTTCCCGATGACGGGCGTGGCGTCGTTTGGCGTGCCTTGCGGCGAGGCTCCATTCGACAATCCGGGCGTTGGGTTCTTAGCCAGGTAATTCTGATCTTGGGCCACCGTCATGCCTGGCGTGGCAACCGGAACGCTGTAAAAGTGGTAGTTCGGCGAGCTGGTCGTGAAATCCTTGAACCCCGGTTGGGCGGCAAAGGACACCCGATAAACGGCCGTGAAACAGGTGGTCACCCGGTTGGAAGTCGTGCAATCCCGCCCATCCGGGTCAAGGTTCGTGATGGGGTTGTTGTTAGCGTAGGCATACCGATTGAACCCGAAGACGTCACCGGGTTTCGGCGCTTTCGGATCCGGCGTTAAAAAGTGCGCTTGTGCGATTGTGCTAACACCGAGGGTCGCAGCCACGCAAAGGCCGGCCCATTTTCCCTTCCCCATAGCAACCTCCTGCTCCCCTTTCCGGCGAGTTTACACCCAGCAAGGAGGCCTGCAATGACGGGCTTCTATCTTCTATGCACCCAGGCGGCTATCGATGGGATCGAGGAGAGGGCTAAGCCGAAATTGGGGACGCTGAAAATTCCGTCACCCCAGCTCCAGGCCGGCCACGAGCACATCCAGGTCGATCATCTTGCCGTCGCTCTGGAAGGTGTAGTGCCCGTTCAGCAGGATGTGCCGCCAAGCCGCCGGCGACATCTGTGTAATCAGCGCCACGGCCTTGGTGTTGCAGCTCGCTTCGTACTTCGTCAGTAGCCGCGACAGGATGGCCGAGTTGTAGTAGATGATGGCGTTGGCGATAAGCCGCCCGCACTGGTTGCTGATCTCGATTTCGATGTCGGTACGCCCGGTCAGTTCCTTTTTACCGCCGACTTGGGCGATGGTCGAGCGTAGTTGATGGTAGGACTCGATGCGGTTTTGCGAGCGATGCACGATGCGTTCTCGTTGCGGGTCGCGCAGGTAACGCAACGTGTAGATGCTGCGGATGAGCTTGTCGAACTCGAAGATCGCACGCCGCGTCGGGTTCGGCGCGGTATAGGTGCATAGCTTGCGGATCAGTGTGCCCTGGGTCATTTCCTTGAGCCCCAACGTGGCGACGATCCGGTCCGTGTTCGCCAATCGCACCCGCGAGAGCCTGCGCGGCCCGTTGCGCGCTGATCTGCTTGCCGA
>JABBOE010000190.1:0-2437 GCA_019351955.1 Pseudomonadota bacterium | reverse complement strand
TTCCGATCTACTTCTCGCCGATGATGAGCGGCCGGTCGATCTGACCCACCGGCCGGATCAGGCATTTTTCGTATAGCGCTGGATCGTCGGCGCAGTACAGCTCCTGGAGTTGGTCTTCCAGGTCGGTGAAGCGCGGTTCGAAGCGCCGACCGAACCAGTGCAGGATTGCGAAGTTGGCCTTGTTGACGCTGTGCATGTCACCGGTGATCACGGTCGGCACGATGTCGGACGTGTTGCGGTACCAGATGTCGAACACGTGGTGGCCTTCGTAGTCGTGTGCGCCGATCAGATAGCCGTGGAGCGGTATGTGGTTGCACAGCAGCGTGTAGGCGACGACGCCCTTGCCGCGCCCGAAGTATTTACGCGAATAGCGCGCCTTCACGGTCGGCCGCTCGACACCGAACTTCTGGCCATCGACGGCACCGTACAGCGCATCCAGGTCGAACGAGTAGTTGGGGAAAATCGGCAACGCGGCAATGGCGTTGCTGATGCAGTCATTGGCCGCATGCAGCGATGCCTGCCGTAGGTACTGCTGGTAGGTGGTCTCCAGTACGTGGTACGGAATGTCGCTGGTACGCGCCATGACGTGATTGCCGTGGTTCATGGCCTGCGCGATGATGACCGCCATCAGGCTGTCGGCGTCGGCCACCTTCTTCGCATAGCGCGGTTGCAACGGCGTCAACGCCGATAGGAATTGGCACTGTCCGTTAACGAAGCGGAACACGTCAGCCACATCGCAAAAGGGCAACTGCTCGTAGAGTGCGTTCTCGTGTTCCTTGCGGTTTTCGCTCTTTGGCTTGTGCCACGTTAGTTTCTGCGTGTGCTTGTCGTATTCGAGGTGCGTCAGCTTGCCTTGTTTCAGCTCGCGGTTGAACGCCAGCCATTGCGTCCGCAACTCCGCCGTCAGCGCGTCGAGCTGGGTCTCGATTGGTTCGCGCAGGAACGGGATGTCCATCGGTGCCAGCACACCGGCTTTCTCATCAAGCGACACCAACTCGTCAGCGAGGTGGCGATGTTGCAGGCTGTCGTCGAAATAGAGTTCGCCCGACTTGAAGCGCTTCCGGATCTGCCGGTACAGCCAGAATTCGTAGCGGTCGGCATGCAGACTAACGGGATCGCCGTTGGCATCGAAGGTCAACAGGTACGGCCGCAACCGTTTCGGCAGCGTGGCCGTTGGACATTCGGCGAGCGGTCGTTGCGATAGACGTTGCTGTTTGGCGAACACGCTCTTGGCCCAGGCCAGCGCGGCCAGCCACGGGCTGTCCGGGTCTGTGCCGGCGAAATCGAGCGCGACATACAGCGGTCGCAGATGACGGCGCATGCGTTCGGTCAGGTCATCCACCGCCTGCCAATGCAAAGCCAGCTTGCTCATCGGCTTCACGCTCATGCGCTGGCCGATGAGCTGAAGCGCGTCTTTCGGCAGGATCTTGTACGCCCGCTGCCGCACGTTGCCGAACGGTGTAGCATCGGCCACCGTGTCGTCGACATAGAGCAGTAGTAGGCGTCCCACCCGTGGCGTTTCCTGCTGACGGCGCACCTGCTCGGCGACGAAGGATTGCTTCGCACCGGCACGGCTTTCATCTTCCAGTCGCTTCATGTGGTACGCCATCGCATCGACCAGGTTGTCGGTGAGCTGCCGATAGCGCAGCCAGGCGTAGCACAGCAGATAGAGATGGGCCTGGTCCGGCTTGAGGTTGCGCAGGTCGTGGACGGTATAGAAGTTCGCCAGGCTCGCGTAGTAGCGCACGTTCTGTTGCGAGATGCCCAACATGGGCAGCAACGTCTTGGTGATCGCGTGCAGCGGCTCCAGTGTGGAGCGCTTCTCGCGTTCGTGTGCCATTTGACGCCAACCAAAATCCTTGGCGTCTTGCCGCAGCACGGCCAATTCTGACAACGTGTTGTCTCGTACCAGAAGTTGGGCCAGCGCGGCTTGGGCCGCGTCATCCAGCGCTTCGGCCAACAGACCGCCCAAGCGCCGACGTTCGGCTGACAGCGTGGCGCTCACCAGTTCTTGCAAGGTGGTATAGCCGGGCCGGATGATCTTGTGCTCGTTGAGCCAGACGATCAGCTCAGCGGCGACGAATCCCGGCGTCACATCGCGGCGCGCGATCTGTACGGCCTGCTGCGCGAGTTGCGGCAGAAGGCCGGCCGTCCACGGCCGATAGCCGAACAACTCGGCGATTCGCTCGCGCTGGGTGTAGTGCTCATGCTTGGTGATCGCCTTGTGTTCGAAGGCCTCGCCGTGGAAGTAGCGAGTCAGCACGAAGGCGCAATCGTCTTCGACCTCGCTCCAATCGAAGCGAAAGGAAGCATGTTTGGCCTTGAAGTAGCCGATCTGCAAGACGCAATAGACCTGGGCATGGAGGCTTGGGCGGCTGACCGCAAGCGCCAGTTCGAGTTCGGACAGGGCCAAGTACTCCAGTCGCTGGGAGTCGTC
>JABBOE010000032.1 GCA_019351955.1 Pseudomonadota bacterium | reverse complement strand
TTTGGCCAGCGCATCCATCGGCGTGGGTCTTCGCAGAAAGTACCAGCCGTAAGCCGCTGCTGCCAAACCAAACACGATCAAGAGGGAGATCAGTGCAATGCGACGCTTGGAAGAGGCCATATCGGTATCGTGTGTGTCAGGCTGGGCGCATCTATTCGAGCTCTTGCAAGATACTGTAGAGCCTAATGGGAGTGGCTGCATGCAACGCGAGACCATGTGGGCGGTTTGGCCGAAAAGAAGGGTCGGTCGATGCGTCCCTGCATTCCAGTGAATGGCAGGCGCTCGTAGGGCAAGCAGGGGTAAGCGCCGCGGTGCTCACGCGGCGCGTGACGCTTCCGGCGATTCGCGCCGGCTGCTTCCTGCTGGTGACCGCTTTGTTGCACCAATCACTTAACAGGTGATGGAAGCGCGGTTGCGCACATCTGGATCCGGCACGGCCACGCCGATTGGCAGGCGCTTGAGCTCAGGCGGGCGCTCGCAAATTGGGCCCAACACCCTGCTTGATCATTCCGCCCGCACCGTGATGGATGGAGTCTTCAGATGGTGCATGAGTTCACGCAGAATCGTCAGGGTTGCAGCGAACTGGGTGCCTTGCGGCAAGTCGTGCGCAAGCTGACGAAGGGCAGTGGCAACCAGGCGTTCGAATGTACGCTCGACGGCGTCGAGTGTGAGCAGGATGCTCGCCCCGTCGGCGACACCTGCGGCAAGGGCAATCTCGCGCACGTCGACGTCGTTCGTCAAGATGGCGGGTGCCGCAGCGAAGGGTGGCCTTGCGCGGCTGATTTCGTCTTCAATCGCAACGATGGCCGCCTCGATTTCTTCAGGCGCTGGCAACACGCGCTTGAAATATGCGTTGGCGATTTTTCTCGATCCGATCTCCAGCGTCCATGTCGCCTCTGGCTCGCTACCCTGTCCTATGGCAATCACCGTGCGGTTCGCGCCGATGTGAAGCACAGCGATTGTCTGGTCGCTGGCCAAGCCAGTGCGCAACATTGAGTACCGATGATGGATTTCATCGTCCAGACGCTCGGCAGTGTGAGACTGGGCATGGCTGCGCATCAGTTGGGCTCCTTGAGGTCGCGCGGTGCGCAAGTCACCTATCGCTGCGATGAGGGGCAGGGGATCGCTGCCTGGCGCGTGAAGTGCACAATTCGATGCGCAGAATGCACGCAACGTCAAGCCGTGCCACCAACGATCTGCGCCGGCATGGGGTTCTCATCGGAGATCTGCCTGGAGGCTAGCAGCAAGCCGCCTCGGATTCCCTGCAATTCGGGCGGCTCAAATCGGGCAGCGTCAACGGACATGGCAGGCGATGCAGGCTCGGTGCGAAGCACGGTACGCGAGCGTTGGGCGCGGGTGATCGCGAAATGGCGCCTTGCGATTCCTGCCGCCCGATCAGGAGCGGATCTTCTGCGCAGGCTTGAGTGCCATGGCTCCATCGCCCAGAAGATACAGCGCGATCAAGCCGACGGTCCAGAAAGCAGGGTACTCCCAGCCACCACCCTTGTTGGTGAACAGCCAGCCGTTGGCCCCATGCACGAGGACAATCGTGCCAAGCATTTCGACAGCCAGGGGTAGGGCGACCCAGGGGGCATAGATGCCAAGGATGAGTGCAAGACCGCCAAAAAATTCGAGCGCAATCACAAGGTAAGCGAGAATTGGAGGCAGCCCGAGCGAGCCGAAAAATCCGACAAATCCTGGCACGGTAAAGACAAACACTTTGAGGGCGACGTGCGCCAGGAACATGATGCCAAGGCTCACGCGCAGAAGCAGCGCAGCATACGGGGCGGTTGATGTTTTAATCATGAAGGTTTCCGGTGGGACTTGAGTGGCAAGAGCATTGGACGCGAGTGAAGTGGCCATTTGCCGCTAGACACGGTGCGGCTTCAAGCGAAGAGCTTTTTCGCAATCGTTGCGACGTGCTGACCTTGGTACTTGGCGACGGCCAGCTCATTAGCGCTCGGCATCCGGCTCCCATCCCCTTTGCTTAGAGTGGACGCACCATATGGCGTTCCGCCCGTGATTTCATCCATATTCGTGAGCTGTGCGCAGGCATAAGGCACGCCAATCACAACCATGCCATGATGGAACAAGGTGGTATGAAACGACGTAATCGTGGTTTCCTGGCCGCCATGTTGGGTTGCAGTACTCACAAACACGCTGCCAACTTTGCCGACAAGTTTGCCCTGCTGCCACAGGCTGCCGGTCTGGTCGAGAAAATTGCGCATCTGTCCGCACATGTTGCCAAACCGGGTGGGCGTACCAAAGATGATGGCGTCATAATCAGCCAATTCTTCGGGTTTGGCAATTGGCGCCGCCTGATCCGTTTTTGCATGGATGGCTGCCGCTGTCTCTGCAGGCATGGTTTCAGGCACGCGCTTGATCGTCACTTCGACGCCGGGCACCGATCTTGCACCCTCGGCCACCTCTTGAGCCATACGCTCGACATGTCCCCAAGTGCTGTAATAAAGAACAAGAACCTTACTCATGCAAAAACTTCCTTCGGAGTGGGTGGATGAAAAGTGAACGGGCCGTGCAAGGAGGGCACCTTCAAGCGTATCGGCATCGAGCTAGTCACAGTTTTTTTGGTTCCGCGCTGGGACTAGCGCCGCGAGCGTCGCCAAGTCGGCGCATCGGAACCGGGTTCTGAAGGCGTTCGATCAGCAGTGTGATGATTTCGGCGTTGGCTTCGTGACCGGCTAGCGGCAGGATGTCCGCTGTGATGTCGCCGCCGAGTGCGGCGATGTGTTCGGCGGCCTCAAGAGTCCGCGTGTAAGGCATCACCAAGTCGCGTTTGCCATGAAAAAAATGGACAACTGTGCCGGGGGCAATTTTCGTCGGGAGTTGGGCGAAGCGCCCAGCAATGGCTGCGACGCGCCCGGCGAGAGGGCCGGCGTTGCGCGTTGATTCGAGTGCCATGATGGCGCCTTGTGAAAAGCCAATGAGGACTGTTCGGGCGACGTCCACGTGTGCTTGCTTTTGCCACGCCTGTACAGTTTCCACAAAGGCTGGCATGGCCTCGCGAACGCGCTGCACCCGGTTACCCTCGGTGACGTCGCGAACGGAGAACCACTGAAATCCACTGCCGAAGTCAGAGAGGTAGGGCGCCTGCACGCTCACGATGAAGGCCCTGGGGAAGGCGGCTGACAACCGTTGGCCCATTGGCACGAGGTCCTGCGCGTTCGAGCCAACGCCGTGGAACAGGAGGAACAGTTGTTCGGCCTGGCTTTCAGGACGTGCGATGGTGACGGAGGTTGGCATGTGGGAAAGCCTGACGCGAGTGACGTGGGTGCAATGGCAATGCGAGCGAGATCAGGCAAACGTCCACGCATCCATACTTAGCATGCCGTAATGCACGCCGCCGGCGTGGTGATGAGCCTTGCGCTCGGAGCCGGCAGCGCCAAGACACCAGAAGAGGGGCAGGAGGTGCTCATCGGTGGGGTGTGCACGCGCAGCGTGCGGTGCTAGACGACGGTAGTCAAGCAGGGCTGTCGTGTCACCACGATCAATGGCTTGGCGCATCCAGTCGACAAATTCCAGCACATAGGGCTCGGGTTGGTCGCTGGTTGCCGCGCGCGGATGAAATTCGTGAAGGTTGTGGGTCAGGCTGCCAGTGCCCAGCAACAAGACCCCTTCGTCAGCAAGTGGAGCCACGGCTTGGCCGAGGTGATATGCACGGGCTGCATCAAGGGGCCATGGCATGGCCAAGGGAACGACCGGTATATCAGCTTGCGGGAACAACAGCCGCAGTGGAACCCATGTGCCATGGTCCAACCCTCGCTCTGGGTCAAGGCCAGACCGCCAGCCTGCGGCCTCGAGCATGGACGCAACGCGCTGTGCAAGATCAGGACTGCCGGGAGCCGGGTAGCGCAGGTCGTTCAAGGCAGGGTCGAAGCCGCCGAAATCATGGATCGTGGGCGGCCTCAGGCTTGAGCCAACGGCCGTGATGCGTGCCATCCAGTGCGGCGAGAACGAAAGGATGGCGGCAGGTCTCGCTAATTGCGCTCCAAGCGTTTGCAGCATGGGCGCAGCTGTCCCCGGCTCCAACGGGAGCATTGGCGAGCCATGGGACACAAAAAGAGTGGGCTGTCGAGGCATGGTGACGCCTTCATTTATGCAAAGACTGGGGAGGGTTCTTGAAGAAATGCCAGGGACAACAAAGAGCCGCGCATCATGATCTCAAAACAGTGCAGTGCTAAAGCGCAGGGAGTTCATTCGGTTGGCGTCGTTCGCAGCAATAGGCCCACGATCGCACCGTTGGAAAAGCTCCAGTGCATCGGGAAGCAGATCGTCATATGAGACCTCTGTGTCCAATTGGCCCATAGCCTGTGCACTAGTGAGGGAATCTTTTTCGTCATGGAATCGGGCACTTGGCTTTGAAGGCTCTGGTAAGCGTGGCCATCAACTCAAATGGATGTTGGCCATAATAGTTTGTATTAGAACTAATGTGGCGAGAGGGGTTATCGTTGCAGGCAATGCCCCGTAAAAACAGAAAAACAAGGCGTCAGTGCATCGCCAGGATCGCAATCACACCATGAAGCAAGCCGCCAACGCAGGATTTGCAAATGCAACGCCCATGCACGATCCCGACCGCCCTGGGGCGGTGATTTTGCGCGCCGAGCGCCTCCCGGCCGCACCCACTGGTGCGGATCTGCAATGCAAGAGGGCAGCGCCGTCGCCCAGTCGACGCTTGGCGCATACGACAAAGTGGCCGGGGAAAAGGCGGAAATCGACAAGCCTTTCAATGGCGTGTTTGAGCGGATAGCCCATCGTTGGGACAACCGGTGGTGGCCGCATTGCCCTCAAGGCTTGGGCGGTCCATCATGGCGCCACGGGCAATTTTCCCTTCACCCGCACCTGTCGTTGGATGGTCTATCGGCGCGTGTTTCATCCGTGCATCACCATGCACGATCCCAATAATGGGGTAACCACCGTGAAGTGCCTTGCGCGCTTCGAACGCGTCGCATGCGAGCAATGGACGCGCAATGCCCATTCAAACCAGGACAGGTTTTTTAGCCGGGCCTACGGTTGGGACATGGCGCTGGAATAATGGGGGCCAAATTTCACGACTCGCGCCGATGCAAGGTCACCCATGCAACATACAGCCGCGCAGCAGCCTTCCAGCCTGCGCACAACTCTGCTCACATCGCCAGATCTCGAGTCACTTCGCGAGCAGGTGATGCATGCGTTTGAAGCCACGTTTGATCGTTACGAGCAATTGTTCGAGGTGCTGCGATCGGATGAGGCGTATTTCGTCAAACCGATTGCATTGCGCCATCCGTTGATCTTCTACTTTGGTCACACGGCGACGTTTTTCATCAACAAGCTGCTCCTCGCAGGGTTGATCAAAGAGCGCATCGACCAACGGCTGGAATCCATGTTTGCTGTTGGTGTCGACGAGATGAGTTGGGACGATTTGGACGATGCACGATACGATTGGCCATCCGTGCAGCGCGCGCGTGACTACCGTCGACAAGTTCGCGCAGTTGTGGGCGAGCTCATTCGCCGTTTGCCGTTGGCCGCTCCCATTGGGTGGGACAGCCCGTGGTGGGTCATTCTCATGGGCATCGAGCATGAGCGCATTCATCTCGAAACCTCGTCCGTTCTCATTCGGCAGCACAGCGTTAAGTATGTCCAGCCGCACCCTGCATGGCAACCATGCAAAATCAGTGGCGCTGCGCCTTCAAACGCTCTGGTGGATGTGCCAGCGGGTCAATTTCGTCTTGGACGTGATCGTGCAAGGCCAGCTGTTTTCGGTTGGGACAACGAGTTTGGCGTGCACGATGCGAGTACCGCGCCCTTCCGGGCGGCCCGTTATCTCGTATCCAACCAGGAGTTCCTTGCATTCGTCGAGGATGGTGGGTATGGCGACGATAGCCTTTGGAGCGAGGAGGGCGCAGCATGGAAGCGATTTGCCGGCGCGCAGAACCCTACGTTCTGGGTGCGCGAAGGCAATACATGGCGCCTGCGATTGATGTGCGAAGAAGTGTCCATGCCCTGGGACTGGCCGGTCGAGACAAATTGCCATGAGGCGCGCGCGTTTTGCCAATGGAGGACGCGCGAGACCGGAACGCCGCATCGACTGCCCACTGAGGACGAGTGGCATGCGATGCGCTTGGGCGCAGGCATCGGGGATTTACCGCAGCCGAACCCAGCGCCTGCGAATATCGAACTCGATCATTGGGCTTCTTCTTGCCCGGTGACGCTATTCGCTCATGGGCCCTTTTACGATCTGATCGGCAACGTCTGGCAGTGGCTGGAGACCCCCACGTATCCCTATGCCGGTTTTGAGGTCCATCCCATCTACGATGACTTTACGACACCGACCTTCGATGATCGTCACAATCTCTTGAAGGGCGGGTCATGGATTTCCTGCGGCAATGAGGCATTGCCCATTTCCCGCTATGCGTTTCGGCGACATTTTTTCCAGCATGCGGGGTTCAGATACGTGGTGAGCGCTGCACCGGCTGAAGTCCCACACTCGCACTATGAGACCGATCGATCCGTTGCCGAGTACTGCGAATTCCACTTCGGTGATAGCTATTTCGGTGTACCCAACTTTCCGCGAGCCCTGGCCGACTTGGCGATTCAGGCCATGGGCAGCCGTCCTGCACAGAGAGCACTTGATTTGGGTTGCGCAACCGGGCGTGCTAGCTTTGAGCTGGCAAGGCACTTCGACCTTGTCACGGGCATCGATTTCTCAGCGCGTTTCATCGGCGTGGGCACGCAGATGGCCGCACGGGGAAGGGTGCGCTACACCCTTGTGGATGAGGGCGAGCTCGTTACCTATAGGGAGCGCTCGCTTGCCGATATCGGCTTGGACGACGTTGCGCAGAAGGTGGAGTTCTTTCAGGGCGACGCGTGCAATCTTAAGGCTGTATTCACCGGGTATGACCTCATATTGGCGGTCAATCTTATAGACCGGCTGTATAGTCCAGCGCAGTTTCTGCGCACAGTGCACGAGCGTCTGAACCTGGGGGGATTGCTGGTTATTGCGTCACCCTACACATGGTTGCCGGAGCACACCAAGCGCGAGGACTGGATCGGGGGCTTTAAGAAGGATGGCGAGAGCTTCACAACCCTCGATGGTCTCAAGTTGCTTCTGAAGCCCCATTTTCAACTCATGCGTGCTCCACTGCCTGTACCTTTTGTGATTCGCGAAACTCTCCGCAAGCACCAGCACACCCTGTCCGAAGTGACGATTTGGCAGCGTCTGTAGGCTCCCAATCGTCCTCTGGCCGGCAGGGATATTCGACAACATATTGAGGACCTTTCATGCCATCCCCATCCCTGGAACAGCGCGTAAGCGGTGCCTTGATTGGAGCTTTCGTCGGCGACGCCCTTGCCTTGGGGCCGCATTGGTATTACGACCTTGACGCGCTTCGCGTGGATTACGGATCCTGGATCACTGACTACACGGATCCGCGCTCCGATCGTTACCACGGTGGTCTCAAAGCTGGACAATCGTCCCAGGCCGGTTGGCTACTCGAGATGACGCTTCGCTCGCTGGCCGAGTGCAGGTCGTATGACGAAGCCGATTTTTGCCGACGCATGGACACGGAGCTATTTCCCCTTCTTGACGGCACGCCAATGCAGGGACCCGGCGGATACACCAGCCAGTCCATCCGCGAGGCTTGGCGGCTGAGGGTGCAGCACGGCAGGTCATGGGGCGAGGTTGGCGGCTACGCCGACAACACCGAGGCGGCTGAACGGACCTTGGCGATCGCTGTGCGCTACGCGCTGCAACCGGCGGCCTTGGCAGAGCACGTGGGGGGCAATACATTGCTCACCCAAATCGATCCCACTGTTGGCGCCATGACCGTTGCATTCGGTTCAGTGCTCGGCCTCCTGGTGCAGGGCAATGAACTCAACGCGGAAATCTCGGCGAAGCTGCTCGAGTTGGTACGCACCGGCCAACTGCCGTTCCATACGGTGACTGCAACGGGTGAAGGTGTCGTGCCATATGGCCCGGAGTTGGCTCGGCATCCAGGGCAGTTTGCGTCGCCCGATGCGCTGCTCACCCCGTCAAACATTGCACGTGCGGCCGTCGATCCAGACATTCGCATCGAACCAGCATGGAAGGTTTCCCTTGTGTATGGCATGCCCTGTGCGGTCTATCACCAATTTCCGGCGGCCTATTACCTGGCCGCCCGTTTTACACACGATTTTGAGTCGGCCGTGCTGCATGCGGTCAATGGTGGCGGCCAGAACCAGGCGCGGGCCATGCTCACAGGCGCGCTGTGTGGCGCAATGGTTGGCATTGGCGGCATTCCTCAGCGGTTCGTAGATGGGCTCGAGCGTGCGCCAGCGCGCCAGCGATTGGCGCGGACAGTTGCTGCGCAGATGCAGGCGTGAGCAAGAGCGCGCTAGACATGGTGGTCGCCGCGACAGGGTAGGCGGCCGGTCACCACCGTCGTAGGTTGCGCGCCGAGGCGCGTGGAGCTACATGCTGTGACTCGCGTCGTCGGCACCCAGGAGATCGACGTTGGAAGAGCGTACCGAGATTCATGTGGGCCTGGACGTTCACAAGGACAGCATCACGGCAGCTGCGGCTGGACCCGGGCGAGAGTAGGAGGCTAGGAGCACTGCGTCGTAGACGGGGGACGTTCCAGGGAAAGCTCGGATTTATGCGGGGATGTCCGGCGACGGGCATCCCTACCGTCACCCTCCGGCCAAGGCGGTCGGTCAGACAGCACGCCGAAGCGCGCATCATCCTAGTATCTGCTTGCTCCCCATCAACGGGCGATTCCGCATGCAGAATCAAGCACAGTTCGGGAAGCGGTCACTTACCGACATGGCTTCTCCAAACTCGCCTGGGTCGTTCCAAGCGGAGGCCTCAATCGACACAGGATTACGAGAGAGCCAAGCTCATGATTCATGGGCCTTCGCTGATCTAGATTCAATCCGTTTCATAAACGCTGATTTCCATTTGCGACTCCGGAGCTGCCCAGAGATAGCTACTCAGTAATGGCACATAGGCCTTTAAGGCGTCAGCCGAGGCCGGGCCTAACCGGTACGGCGCCCATAGGTTCCAGGCCGCGCTGGCCAGCTACGGCGTGCGCTTGTCGATGAGCCGCAAGGGCAACCGCTGGGACAAATGCTCCGACCGAAAGTCTGTGGGATGGCCTGAAAGTGGGGCGGCTGTACGGCAAGTAGCCCGCTACACGGCGCGAGGCGATGGACAAAGTGATCCGTTGGTTGACGTTCTATAACCATCACAGACTTCACTCCACTCTTGGCGACGTCAGCCCGATGCGGTTCGAGGAAAACTGGCGCGCGGGCCAGTCAAATCAAGCCGCGTAACGGCGTGGCTATGGCCTATGTCGAACAGAGGCAAGGTTATGCAGGCATGGGCGAGAAAAGCCTCCGATTAAGTGCTATATCGTACAGACTAGGCCAGTGTCCGGCGGCATCATTTACGGTAAGGGATTGATCTGTCTTCTCCCGTGACGTTGGGGTCGGCACTGGTTTGGGGTTCTGCACGTCCCCCACGTGACGAGCCTTTCTTTTGTGCTTCACATCGAAATGCCCATATGGGCAACGCACGGTGAGAGCGGTAGCATTTTGAGCGTCGTAGCGACGCTTGCGTTGACGCCGGTTTCATGGTTCCCCTGAATCGTGGCCATGCGTACGGGTTTGAGCCGCGTGGTGCATCCACGACCCTTGGATCACCATTCTTTTTAAGTGGTGTCTCGATGAAAATGCGTGATCTATCGGGGCAGATTGCCCTCATCACCGGCGCGTCCAGCGGCATTGACGCTGCAGCCGCACGGGCAGTGCATGCCGAGGGCATGCACGTTGCTCTTGCTGCACGCAGTCACGACAAGATCCAAGCGCTGGAGGGTGAACTGGGCGAACGCGCGTTCGCCATACCAACCGACGTTGGTGACGAGTTTCAGGTACGACGCGTGTTTGAGGCCGTAATCGAGCGCTTCGGCGGCTTGGATTTACTCTTCAACAATGCAGGCGTGGGTTACAACGGGCTGTTCCAGCATGGCGATACAGCCGAGTGGAAGGCCACCATCGATGCGAATCTTTGGGGAGTGATGTACTGCAGTCGAGCGGCCATACCGCTACTGCGTGGCCGCCCTGGTGTGATGATCAACACGGTTTCACGTATTGGCGGCCGCCGCAGCATTGAGGGCTTGGCCGTCTACAGCGCGACCAAATTTGCCGTGGTTGGTCTGCATGATGCCCTGCGTAAAGACCTAGGGCCTGACGGGATTCGCGTGTCGCTCATCGAACCCGGCGCGGTCTACGCCAAGTGGGGCCACAACGTTCCAGCACAACAGATGCAGGCAAGGCGAGACGCGATCGAAGCGCTGCATGCCGACGACGTTGCCCAAGCCTTGTTGTACACATTTGCGCAGCCAGCGCATGTGAATGCGCTGGAGTTGCTGATCATGCCAACGCGGCAAATCTCCCCTTGAGCCCGGTATGCGAATCGGTTGCCCACGGCTTGGTATGAGTTCATGAGCCTGCCAAGAACGGTCGTCATTCAGCACGCGCTTGCAAGCCGAGGCAGCGGCGGTACTAACCAAGCCGCGCGGAGATGGCTGAGCCTGGCCGCACCGCCCCTGTTGTCGGCCTGCTCGCACGCCCAGAGCGGCTTTCTCGCTGCCAAGGGTCCTGTGGCGCACGCGCAAAGTGTGTTGTTTTATGACGTGATAGGTGTGATGCTGGTGGTTATCGTGCCGGTGTTCATTCTCATGCCGCTGTGGGTGTGGAAGTACCGGCGAGCCAACCGCCATTCGGACTATCAGCCGAAGTGGGAGTTTTCATGGCTGCTGGAAATCGTCGTCTGGGGCATTCCCGGGCTCGTGGTCATCGTGCTGGGCATCAAGGTCTGGACTGAAACCCACCGCCTTGACCCGTACCGAGTCGTGGCAAGCGCCCAGGCCCCGTTGGTGGTGCAGGTAGTTGGCCTGGATTGGAAATGGCTGTTCATCTATCCGCAGCAGCACATCGCCACGGTCAATCAATTGGTATTCCCAGTCGACCGGCCGCTGCAGCTCGAGCTCACGTCGGATACGGTAATGCAGTCGTTCATGATTCCCCAACTCGGGGGCCAGATTTATGCAATGGCCGGCATGCGCACGGAACTGAACTTGATGGCCGATCAGCTAGGGCACTATGGCGTGGAAAACACGCAGTACAACGGCGATGGCTTTGCGAAGCAGCGTTTCCGGGCACAAGCGGTGAGCGCTGCCGAGTTTGCGCACTGGGTGGTTCAGGCGCACACCGGTGGCGCTGCGCTCGATGCTGTCGCGTACCAGGCGCTGGCGGTCAAGTCGGTGCCTGCCCACCCTTTGGTGTACTCGTCGGTTGAACCAAGGCTGTTTCAGCAGATTATCAACAAATATCACGACGGTCACACCGTCGCGCAGATGACCCAGGAGGCTCGCCCATGATTGCGACGCATGGCTTGTGGTTCTTGTTGATGGGGGATCTCAGCGTCAAGGCTTTGCCGTTCTACAGCGCCATCGCCGCCACTGGTGCGAGTGTCGTGGTACTGGGGGCGCTGGTCACATTTGGGCTAATTACCTGGCGTGGAAAATGGGCATATTTGTGGACCGAATGGTTCACCAGCCTCGACCACAAGCGCATTGGCATCATGTACGTGGTGCTGGCACTGGTGATGTTGTGCCGTGGGCTAATCGAAGGTGTGATGATGCGCTTGCAGCAGGCGGACGCCGTCAACCAGCCGGGTTTTCTGCCGCCCGAACACTTTGCCCAGCTATTCAGCACACACGGCACCATCATGATTTTTTTCGTGGGCATGCCATTTCTGACGGGGCTCATCAACTTTGTGGTGCCCCTGCAGATCGGGGCTCGTGACGTGTCGTTTCCACTGCTCAATTCGATCAGCTTTTGGTTAACAACAGCCGGGGCAGCGCTGATGATGGTCTCGCTGGTCCTCGGCAAGTTTTCCACCGGGGGCTGGAGCGGATACCCGCCCTACACAGGCATCGAGTTCAACCCTGGGGTCGGGCCCGATTACTGGATCTGGGCCGTGTCGCTGGGCTCGGTGGCCTCAACTCTCAGTGGACTCAATTTTGCCACCACTATTTACAAGGAACGCGCGCGTGGCATGACGCTTTTCAGGATGCCGCTTTTCACTTGGACGGCGCTGTGCACCAGCATCCTGATGGTTTTCGCGATGCCGCCGCTCACTGTGGCCACCGCGCTGCTGGCGCTGGACCGCTACCTTGGCATGCACTTTTTCTCGAATGGCATGGGTGGCGACATGATGAACTACCCGAACCTGTTCTGGCTGTTTGGTCACCCCGAGGTCTACATTCTTGTGCTGCCCTCGTTTGGCGTGTATTCGGAGGTCATCGCAACGTTTTCAGCCAAGCGGTTGTATGGCTACACCTCACTAGTTCTGGCCACCATGGCAATCGCTGTGCTGTCGTTCACGGTCTGGGTGCACCACTTCTTCACCATGGGGCAGGACGCCAACATCAACGCGGCCTTCGGTATCGCGACCATGCTGATCGGCATTCCGACCGGCGTGAAAATCTATGACTGGTTGTTCACGATTTATCGCGGTCGCGTGCGCCTATCGGTGCCGATGCTGTATTCGCTGGGATTCATTGTCACGTTTGTCATCGGCGGCTTGACTGGCATCATTCTGGCCACACCGCCGTTGGATTACGTCGTGCACAACACTGTGTTCCTGGTCGCACATTTTCACAATATGTTGATACCCGGCATGTTGTTTGGCTTGCTGGCGGGCTACACGTATTGGTTTCCGAAGGCGTTTGGCTTTCGCTTGAATGAATATTGGGGCAGGATTTCATTTGCCTGCTGGTTCACCGGCTTCCTGCTCGCCTTCATGCCGCTGTACGTGCTTGGGGTGCAGGGCATGCCGCGGCGCAGTCAGGAATTGTTCCAGCCCAGCTTTCTGCCGTGGCTGCTGGTGGCGGCATTTGGCGCCCTGGTGTTGCTGGCGGCCATGGTTTCGCTGGGTGTGCAGTTGTGGGTCAGCGTTGGTCAGCGCGAAGCTAATCGCGTTACGGTTGGCGACCCGTGGGACGGCCGCGCGCTGGAGTGGTCGATCGCCGCGCCGCCGCCTGTCTACAACTACGCTGTGCTGCCGCAGATTGTTGACCGCGACCTGTTCGCAGGCATGAAGGACCGGGGACAGGCCTACCCAAATCCGCGTGCTTGCGACTACACGCCCATCACCATGCCGAAAGCCAGTGCCACCGGCGTCGTCATTGGCTTGTCCGGGGCCGTAGCGGCGTTTGCCTTGGTGTGGCACATCTGGTGGCTTCTGGGCGCGGGCATGCTTGTCATCATCAGCACGGTCATTGCGCGCAGCTTCGTCTGCGAGACCGACTTCACTATTCCCGCCGACGTTGTCGCCGCGCAGCATGCGAAGTGGCTTGAGCTGGTGCGGTGCACGCAGGCTGTGACGCGCGATGAGGAAGACCGGCCGGCCAATCGCGGACTGGCAGGGGCAGATTTGTGAGCACGCGCGAACAGGACCATCCAGGCATCAATCTGGAACATGGCGACGCTGTCGAGAGGCGCCATGCGCAAACCACGATGTTTGGCTTCTGGGTGTTTCTCATGAGCGATGCGGTGCTGTTTGCGCTGCTGTTTGCCACCTATGGGGTAATGCTCCGGGGCACTGCTGGCGGGCCAGGGCCACGCCAGTTGTTTCACCTGCCTGCGGCCCTGCTCGAAACCGTGGTACTACTGACTAGCAGCTTCACGTTTGGCATGGCTTCGCTGGCACTGAAATACAGCTCCCGACGCGCCTACCAGGTTTTCTTGCTGGCCCTCACCCTCGTGCTCGGGCTCACGTTTCTCGGGCTGGAGTTGCATGATTTCCGCGGCATGCTGGCTCAGGGTGCGTCGCCGCAGCGCAGTGGCTATTTGTCGGCGCTCTACACCCTGCTGTCGGTGCACGGGCTGCATGTGCTGGTCGGCAGTATCTGGATTGTTGTCATGATGGTGCAATTGATCGTATTTGGCGACGCTCCCGCGGTGAAAATGCGAGTTTTGCGCCTAGGTCTGTTTTGGCATTTTCTCGACATTGTCTGGGTCGTGATTTTTACCGTTGTCTATCTGCAGGGGCTGGTGCGATGAACCGTTCGACAGCGTATCGGCGCGACTTGCTCGCCTATGGGCTTGGCCTGTTGTCGGCGTTGCTGCTGACAGCTGCGGCATTTGCTTTGGTGCAATGGCCGACGTTTTCCACCAACGGGTTGTTGACAGGGATTTACGTCCTGGGTCTGCTCCAGATCATCGCCCACTTTCGGTTTTTTCTGCATATCGGTTGGACCAAATCGAAGCGTGAAGATCTGCAGTTGCTGCTTTTTTCCAGCCTCATCATCTTGCTGATGGTTGCAGGAACCGTGGCGGTTTTGGCCAACCTGCGCATGCGCATGATGCCATGATCCCAGCATAGCCGGGATCAAACTGGTTGTAGGCGTAAGTGTTGACAAACGCACTGCGCGGCAGCACCGCTAGGGCTGGTGCATTCCACTAGGTTCTAGTGGCTGGGTGGCCTCCCAGTCCACTGCGTCATTGAGATGGCACCGGGCGGATTCGGCGCGATGGATCGTCGTACTTCCACTTCACGGGTTTAGGAGTCTTGTTGTGCGCGCGGATGTAGCGCATCAATTTGCGATCCAGAACCTTCACGGCGGTGAAGATGCCACGCCTGATCACGTCGCGCTGGATGCGGGAGAGCCAGTTCTCCACCTGGTTCAGCCACGACGAATACGTGGGCGTGTCGTGAACGCGCACATGGCGATGCTCAGCCAGGAACTCCGCGACCCGCTCGGTCTTGTGAGAGCTGGCGTTGTCGCAGATCACATGAATGTCCTGGCGCGCAGGTTGGCTGGCCACGATGTCGGTGAGGAATGCGACGAACTGCTCGCTGGTGTGGCGCGGCGCAGTCTTGCCCAGGACTTCGCCGGTGGCTGTGTTCAGCGCCGCAAACAGGCTCAGCGTGCCGTTGCGCTTGTATTCGAACGAATGGATCTCGGTGCGCCCGCGCGACAGCGGCAGCATGCGGTCCTTGCGATCAAGCGCCTGAATCGCGGTCTTCTCGTCCACGCAGAACACCACCGCGTGCGCTGGTGGGCTCAAGTACAGCCCAATGAAATCGGCGGCCGACTTGTAGCTGCTTCAGTGCGTCGAGCCGTCCGACGGCTTGTGTTTGAGTGTGCGATTGAGAACCCGCGCCTCAAGCTTGGCCACCGGCTGCTTCGGCGCGCGCCCGGGGTGCCTCGCGTACATACCGGACAACCTTTCGCTCAGGAAGCGGCTCGACCAGCGCGAAAGATATCGCGAGTCACATTCGAGCCTGCGCATGATCGCTTCACGCGATTCGCCGTCTTCAAGCATGAGGATCAACTTCGACCTGCGCACATCAGCCACGCGCATCGTCCGACTGCGCACGATTGCCTCCCGTTGATCTCGCTCTGCCCCACTCAGATTCATCTTGCCCATGCCCCCATTTCACCATCAATGGGCGCGTTTTCATTGACGCAATGGACTAGTGTTATGCGAGGCGCTATACGATGCAACCTTGAGGTTCCCTGAACTTTTCTGCAACGCCATGAATCAAAAGGCCCCGCAAATTTCTTAGTATTCAATACGTTACAGGCGAGAAAAAAGCCGCATGAGGCGGCTTGATCTCAACATATGGCGGAGACGGAGGGATTCGAACCCTCGATGCGCTTTTGGCACATACTCCCTTAGCAGGGGAGCACCTTCGGCCACTCGGTCACGTCTCCGGGGTATCGCATAGCTGGAACAAGCAGTTGGCCGCAGCTCAGCTTTAAATTATCGCATAACCCCTCAGCGCCCACTATTGCCATGATTTGGATTGATACCCACGCTCACCTCGACGCCGCGGAATTCGAGCACTCCCGCAAGGACGTGTTGGCCCGGTCGCTTGAAGCCAGCGTGAGGTGTATCGTGATTCCAGCCGTGGAGCCAGGAAACTTCAGCGCGGTGCGCGCGCTGGCGCATGCCAGTTCCAACGTCTATGCGCTCGGTGTGCATCCTTTGTTTATCGACAAGACCAGCGAGAGCGACCTTGACGCCTTGCGCGCGGGCGTGCAGGAAGCGATGGCCGACCCCCAGTTTGTGGCAATCGGCGAGATTGGGTTGGATTTTTTCATGCCGAATGTGGACCATGCACGCCAGATCTGGTGGTACGAAGGCCAATTGCGTATTGCGCGCGAATTTGGCCTTCCGGTACTCCTGCATGTGCGTAAATCGCAGGATGCCATACTTGCGGGCCTACGCCGGTTGGGTTGGGCCAACGCGGATTTCAGGGGGATTGCCCACGCGTTTAACGGCAGTCGCCAGCAGGCGGATGGATTCATTGCGCAGGGGCTTCGGCTGGGCTTTGGCGGGGCCATGACTTTTGAACGAGCCCGCAACATCCGTAGCCTTGCCGCAAACCTGCCTCAAGGGTGCCTCGTACTCGAAACCGATGCCCCCGACATCCCCCCTGAGTGGTTAGGGCGCCAGAATCCAACACCGTTTAACGAACCTGCGCAATTGCCGCGCATCGCCCAGACCCTTTGTTCCCTGCGAGGCTGGACGCCAAGTCAGGCAGCGAGTATTACGACAGCAAACGCGCGCGCGGCCTTGCCACGACTCGCTGCCTGGCTGGATGCACAGGGCAACGGGCAGAGGTGATTCCCGTCAAGGGTCAAGAAGAGGAGGCCGCGAAGACGCAAGCAGGTTCACGCCCATGGGGAGGGAAGCACTTGAGAGTCAACATTTCCCGCATCGCGAAAAGTTTTCGATCGAAGGATCGATGCGTCAGCGTGATGCAGGCGAGGCCTGCTTCCTTGCGAACACCGGTGTCGGATTGCAAAGATTCGGAATCGCTGGCGTGGGGTAGGCTCCCGCGAGGACAGCACGCAGCCACCTTCAAATCTTACGTGCCCTTGAAAATCCAGGCTGCGTCCCCAATTACAGAAAGTTTTTGGCAAGCGCAGCATCCCATCAATTTGCACAGCATATTCTTGAAAACAAAGCCATGAGCACTGATACGACAACCCCATCAACCACCACTGCTAGCCACACGCACGCCTTTCAGGCGGAGGTCAAACAACTCCTGCATTTGGTTGCGCATTCACTGTATTCGAACCGCGACATCTTCCTGCGTGAACTTGTTTCGAACGCATCCGATGCCTGCGACAAGTTGCGCTATGTTGCGATGGATGACGAAGCAGTTTGGGAGGGCGTGAGCACGCTGCACATCCGCGTGGACTTCGATCCCGAAGCGCGCACGATTACCGTGACTGACAATGGCATTGGCCTATCCATTCAAGACGCTATTGACCACTTGGGCACGATCGCCAAGTCAGGTACGCGTGAGTTCATGCAGGAAATTGGTCAGGAGCGCAAGGCAGACGCCAATCTGATCGGTCAGTTCGGCGTGGGCTTCTACTCGGGTTTCATTGTGGCTGACCGCATTACAGTGGAAAGCAGGCGTGCCGGACTGCCGGCCGATCAAGGCGTGCGTTGGACTTCGGACGGCACTGGTGATTTCAGCGTTGAGCATATCCGCCGCGAGACGCGTGGAACGGACGTGATCTTGCATCTGCGCGAGGACACGGAAGAGCAACAGTTCAGTGACTTGCTTTCGGGGTGGAAGCTCAAGGGCATTATCAGCCGCTATTCGGATCACATCTCGCTGCCAATCGAAATGCGCAAGCGTGAGTGGAGCGATGAGCAGAAAGAGGAGGTCGTGACCGACGCATGGGAGCAGGTGAACAAGGCCGCAGCGCTTTGGGCGCGCCCGAAGGCCGAGATATCCGACGACCAATACATCGATTTCTACAAGCAGATCGCTCACGATAGCGAGGCCCCCCTGGCCTGGACGCACAACCGGGTGGAAGGCCGCAGTGAGTACGCACAGTTGCTCTATATCCCGGCCAAGGCGCCGTTCGACCTGTGGAACCGTGAGCACAGCGCAGGGGTAAAGCTTTACGTCAAACGCGTGTTCATCCTTGACGACGCTACCAGCTTGCTGCCTACGTACTTGCGTTTTGTCCGGGGGGTCGTCGATAGCGCGGATCTGCCCCTCAACGTTTCTCGTGAATTGCTGCAGGAGAGCCGCGACATCCGCGCCATCCGGGATGGCAGCACGAAGCGCGTTCTATCCATGCTCGAAGAGATGGCGGGCAGTGATGACGCGCTGCAGCGCGAAAAGTATGGGACGTTCTGGCAGGAGTTTGGCCAGGTGATGAAGGAGGGTGTAGGCGAGGACTTTGCCAACCGTGAACGGCTGGCCAAACTGTTGCGATTTGCCTCCACCTCTAATGAGTCTGATGCGCAGACTGTTAGCTTGGCCGACTGCGTCGCGCGCATGAAGCCCGAGCAGACAGCGATTTACTACATCACTGCTGACTCACTTCGCGCCGCACGTTCCAGCCCGCAGCTCGAGGTGTTCAAACGCAAGGGCGTCGAGGTCTTGCTGCTGACCGACCGCGTCGACGAGTGGATGCTGGGCAGCTTGCATGAGTTTGAAGGCAAGCCTCTGAAGTCCGTTGCCCGTGGTGGTGCTGATCTTGGGGGATTGCAGGACGCAGAAGAGAAGAAGCTGGCCGAGCAGGCTGCAGCGTCTTACAAAGACCTGCTCGAGCGGATGAAGACTGCGCTTGAAGGCGTGGCAAAGGATGTGCGCATCAGCACCCGGTTGGTCGAGTCTCCGGCATGCCTGGTGGCAGACGAGGGTGACGTCAGCGGACACTTGGCCCGCCTTCTGCGGCAAGCGGGGCAGGATGTGCCTAAATCGCATCCCATCCTGGAAATTAACCCTGGGCATGCATTGGTGCAGCGACTGCAGGCGGAGCTCGATCGGGGCGACAGCGCGCAACCGGGCGCGTTCACCGATTTGGCGCACATCCTGTTCGATCAGGCGGTGCTAGCTGAAGGCGGCATGCCAGACAACCCTGCCGCCTACGTGCAGCGCGTCAACCAGTGGCTGCTGCGCGCCGCGTAAGGGCAGGTTGCTGGTATTGCGGACCATGAGCGCGCCGCGATCAGCGTGAAAGAACGCTTCGTGGTGACTTCCAGCCTGTGGGGTCAAGGATCCTGGGCCTTGGGCGCAAGTCCAAGGTGCCCGGAAAGCCTGATGACAGAGCGGAAAGGAGTCTGTGCGGGGAACCGCTCCCTCAGGCCCATTTTCAAGGTGAGGACCCTTGTCGCCGGGCGACGCTCCCATTGGCTGCTAAGTCAGGGTCGCTAAACTGGGGGAATTCAAGCGAGCCGGCTGGCTGCGGCCACATTTCGGGCATGGGCGGTCATCAAGTTAAGGTATGAACGAGGCGAACAAGCAAACGCGGAACAGACGCGCAGTGGGCTACTGGCACTTCATGCGGGAGTTCGTACGTAACCCGCGCCAGATCGGAGCCATCTGTCCCAGTTCGCCTTTCCTTGCCAGGCGCATGGCGAGCCTTGTTCCCGCAGGTGATGGCGTGGTGGTCGAACTGGGGCCAGGGGGTGGGGCCGTGACCGCCGCGCTGCTCAGTCATGGCGTGCTCGCGCGTGATCTCGTTCTGGTCGAGCGCTCGGCGGCGCTGTCCGCTCATCTTGCCAAGCGGTTTCCGGGAGTCCGGCTCATCCAGGGCGATGCCATGCATCTGAGCCGATTCGATGCGCTTCAGCGGCAGCCCGTACGTGCCATCGTGTCGAGTTTGCCACTGCGCAGTCTGCCCCGCGCGGTGGTGCGCCAGATTCTGGAACAGGTCGGGCTTGTTTCCGGCCCGGGCACAGTTTTCATCCAGTTCAGCTACGCCCTGCGTGGTAGCAGGCAGGGCATGGCGCCGGGATTCGAGCGGGACCAGGCCCATTTGGTCTGGCGCAACCTGCCACCGGCACGTATCGAGGCCTTCCGTTTTCGTGCAGGTTCCATGCAGTAGGCGATTTTGCTGCTCGCCGCAGCTTGGCACCGGTTAGCGGCGATCAGGACACCCACATCGTGATCGTCACGACAGCAAGCAGCAACATCCAAAGCAAAACCGAACGCCACACCAGCCCAACCACACTACGCAGATGCGCAGGGGTGGGGGAGTCACCGGGCATTTCTGGCGCCAAGCCCGGGCCTTGCGGTTCCACGTCGATCGCACTCGCCCAGCCTTGCTCTCCCGGCTCCACGGATGCCTTTTGGGCCGTCGCCCCCAAGCGTATGCCTACCGCGCCCGCGGCAGATGCGAGCATGGCTCCAGTATTGCTGTCTGGCCATAGCCGGGCGTAGTTGCGCCACATGTCCACGGCTTCCTCAAAATTGCCGACCACGGCATAGCCGGCAGCTGTCAGGCGCGCAGGCAGCCAGTCCAGCACGTGAAAGGCCTTGCAGGCGAAATCGCGCAGCCAGGGACTTGCATCCGAGCCGTTTGCGCTCCACTTGCCAGCTGTGTATTCAGACATGCGGTACAGCACGGCGCCTGCCGGGCCGAGTGGAAGCAGAAACCAGAAGAAAACACCCAGCACATAGCGCTGCGCTGCTACGAGGGCGTGCTCGATGGTCTGCTGCGTGACATCGTCCGCCGACATTTCCACGGTATCCAACGCCTTCCATTGCTTGAGGATGGCACGCGCACCTGGCACGTCCCCATGACTAAGCGCGTCGGAGATATCGGTGAAGTAATGGCTAAATTGCCTGAAGCCCAACGTGAAATACAACACCACCACGTTCCAGGCAAAAGCCAGGAGAACGTTCACGCGCAGCGCGCCCCAGTACACCAGCAGCGTCACTAGCGCAGGCAGCAGCACCGCGATGAACCAGGCGGCCAAGCCGTGCCTGCGCTCCCCCGCGTCAAAATTGCGCGCGGCAAAATCGGCGAGCGACTTGCGTGCACCGTATACGACGCTCAGGCGACCGAGGGGTTTGATTTGCTCCAGGAGCAGCGAGAGGAGAACAGAGAAAAAAGCCATGCCAACATGCTAAGCGATCAGCAACCGGTAAAGGTTGCGGATCATCGCGGCCGTAGCGCCCCAGATGAAATAGCGCTTGCCGTCGGCGGTACTCCACGGCATGGCATAGAAGCTGCGGCGCGTGGTGTTGGGCGCAAGGCCAGAGGCAGGCAGGCCGGTTTGCATGTCCCAAGTCCGCAATTCGTGGTGCGCGGGGTTCATGAGAAATTCCAGAGGCACCTCAAAAACTTCGGCAACTTCGCTGGGTTGGGGGTGCAGCGGCGCATAGGGATCAATCATGGCGATGACCGGCGTGACGGCATAGCCAGTGATGGTGGTGTACACCGGCATCAGGCCCAAGGCTTCGACCTGATCCGGATGAAGACCGATTTCTTCCTGGGCCTCACGCAGCGCGGTGTGAACAGGCGTTGCGTCATCCAGATCCCGACTTCCGCCGGGGAAGCTGATCTGCCCGGCGTGGACGTGCAGGTTCGCGTTTCGCCGAGTAAGCAGCAGCTGAACGCCATGGGTGCGCTCGACGAGCGGCACAAGCACTGCAGCTTGCCGCGTTGTCACGCTGCGTGCATGGGCAACGTCTTCGAAAACTTCCGGTTTCCAATCCGGTGCCTGGGCAAAGCGTGAGCGCAGCCAGGCACTCTGCAAACGCGAGGGGTGCACCGAGGGGAGCCCCGAATCGCGGTGGGCAACTGGAACCCGTTCGGGATCAAAGGGCGGAAGTACAGGCGGAACGGGATTGCTGATCATGCCAAAATGCAAAAAACCGGCTTGAGCCGGCTTTATGCATGACGCGGAGAAGGGATTCGCATGGGCCCGATATGGAAGCCAGATGACGTCGCTCAGGCCAGCTTTTCCTTGATGCGGGCAGATTTTCCAGTGCGGCCACGAAGGTAATACAACTTGGCGCGGCGCACATCGCCCCGACGCTTGACCTCGATGGAGGCGATCATTGGCGAGTAGAGCTGGAACGTGCGCTCGACGCCTTCGCCTGACGAGATCTTGCGGACGATGAAATTGGAGTTCAAGCCGCGGTTGCGCTTGGCGATCACCACGCCTTCGTACGCCTGCGCACGCTTGCGTGATCCTTCGACCACGTTAACGCTGACGATGACGGTGTCGCCGGGGGCGAACTCGGGGATCGCCTTGCCTTGGGTCAGGCGCTGGATTTCTTCCTGCTCGAGTTGCTGAATCAGATGACTGCTCATGAAGGGCTCCTATGATCTTGCGACCGCATGAAAGGGAATTGCGAGAGCCAGCAATTAGCCGATGCTCGCTTGTTGTTGCGATGCAGAGGATCGAAAAACAAGATATCTTAATCCAAACTTGCCAATGCTTGCTCATCGCGCGCGCTGAGGCGGTTTTCGCGGCGCATGATGGCGATGAGATCGGGTCGTCGCTCTTGGGTCAGTTGCAGGCTGCGGTCGCGCCGCCAGCGCGCAATGCGTGCATGGTCGCCCGATAGCAAGACTGCCGGAACGTGAAGGCCCGCGTGCGTGGGCGGGCGGGTGTAGTGCGGGCAGTCAAGCAGGCCGTCGGAGAAGCTGTCCTGCTGGGCTGAATCCGCGCTTCCCAGCACGCCGGGCTGTAATCGTGCCACGGCATCCAGAAAGGCCATGGCTGCAATTTCACCGCCTGACAGCACATAGTCTCCGAGGCTGATTTCTTCGTCCACATGGCGGTCGATGAAGCGCTGATCGATGCCTTCGTAGCGTCCGCAAACCAGGACCGCGCCTGCCGAGCAGGCCCATCTCTTCACCTGCTCTTGGGTCAGTTTTGCGCCAACAGGTGAAAAGAGCAGCACTGGTGCAGTGCCCATCCCTGCGCTTTCACGGGAGCTCTGCGCCGCTCGCAAAGCGTGTTCCAGGGGCTCAACCAGCATCACCATGCCCGGCCCCCCGCCGTAGGGCCGGTCATCCACGGTGTGGTGGGTATCGATCGAAAAATCGCGCGGGTTCCAGTGCTGCAGCGCCATGGCACCGCGATCAAAGGCACGTCGACAGACGCCCTGGGTGCGCAGCGGCTCGAAGTATTCACCGAACAGGGTCAGCACGTCGAAGCGTGGCATCGTGAGTCCTTGCTCAGTCGTAGTCTGGCTGCCAGTCGACAACAATTCGCCGTGCTGCCGTGTCGACATCGACGATGTAGGCATCAACGAAAGGGATGAGGCGCTCATTGGCTTTCGTCTCTTGCCCCGGGGTAGCGCTCGTTTTCAATTGCAGGATGGACTGCGCGCCGCTGTCCAGCAACCCGGAAACGGTGCCGAGCTCCAGACCATCGCGATTGAATACGGCACAACCGATCAAGTCAACCCAGTAGTACTCACCTTCACCGGGGGGCGGGAAATCTTCGCGCCGCGCATGGATTGTCCAGCCCCTCATGGCTTCGGCCTGTGTGCGGGTGCCGACTCCCTCGAGCAAGCCAACGACAGATGTTGCATGGCGGCGCGCCAGCCGAACGGCGAGTTCTACACGATGCACAGGCCGCCCAGGTGGCGATTGCATCCACCAGCGCTGTGCCTTGAGCAACACGCCGGCCTCGCTGGAAGCGGGGGCGACCTTGATCCACCCCTGCGTACCCCAGGCGCCCAGCACGTGACCGACCTGGAGCAAGCCATCGGGCCACGCGATGTCTAGTGGAGGCGGAGTTTGAGGGGATGTATTCATGGCGCAAAGCAAAACACCGCAAGGAAACGCTTGCGGTGTCGCATCCTGGCCGACTGGCTCAGACCCTGACAGGGATCAAGCGGTGCGGCCGTGGAGGCTGCCCGCTGCGGTATGCTCAGGCCGACGCCGGAACGGGCGCCTGAGTCTGCTTGGATTGCTTGACGAGGCGCTGGACTGTTGGCGAGAGCTGAGCGCCCACACCCGCCCAATAGTCCAGGCGGGCAATCTCGATGCGCAGCGGCTGTTCCTGCCCCCGGGCAACCGGGTTGTAGAAACCGAGGCGCTCGAGGTACCGACCGTCACGGCGATTGCGGGAATCGGTGGCCACGATGTGGTAGAAGGGGCGCCCTTTGGCACCGGCGCGTGAAAGACGAATGACGACCATTGCTTGAATTCCTGAAATGTCTGCTTGATGGGTATGCGTGCGAACCGCCTCGGCCATACAGTTCATCGTACGAACCGCCGTGCAGGATGGACTACTCAATCGACCCCTCACGTGGACGAAACTGCGAGAGCCTAAAAGACGTCCCGCGTGTGTTGCTTGCAGTGAGCCGGGCCAAGCCCATTAAACTCGCCATTATATCCACACCGATCAGCACCATTCGATGCAAGCATTAAACATGACTCCTGTCCGTGCCGCCACTGAAACAGACCTGGATGCGATGGCCCGCATCTACAGGCATCATGTGTTGCACGGTACGGGAACGTTTGAAATTGAGCCGCCCGACGTTGCGGAGATGCGCCGACGGTGGCAGGTCGTGGTGCAGCGCGGCCTGCCTTGGATTGTTGTCGAGCGCGATGGCGCCATTGCCGGCTTCGCCTATGCCAACTGGTTTCGCGAGCGCGAGGCCTTTCGGTGGACCGTGGAGGACTCGGTGTATATCGATGAGGTGCAGCGCGGAGCGGGCCTCGGTTCACTGCTGATGGAGCAGTTGCTACACGCTAGCGCCCAGCAGGGATGCCGGCAGATGCTTGCCGTGATTGGCGACTCGGCGAATCAGGGCTCCATCGCCCTGCATGAGCGGTTTGGCTTTACGCATCGCGGCGTCATGCCGGCCGTGGGGTGGAAGTTTGGGCGGTGGCTGGATGTCGTATTGATGCAAAAGGCTTTGGGACCTGGCGCCGAGACGGCGCCGCTTCTCGCCTGAGCCCGAAGTCTTGTCCGTGCATCGGATTCCCGGACCCATGGCCCGAACATTCAAGTCCAAGAGCGTGGCCGCTGCCCTGGCATTGCTTTTGGGCGTGCTCGGGGCCCATCGCTTCTATTTGAAAGGCTGGCGCGATGCGCTCGGCTGGCTGCATCCGCCTCTGTTCGTCCTTGGCGTTTGGGGCGGTATGCGATTTATCGACTACGGCGAGAATGACAGGATCGCGCGAATCGCACTTCCGGTGCTCGCTTTGGTCATTGGTGTCGCCCTATTCCAAGCGCTGCTCATTGGGCTGACGCCTGACGCGCGCTGGGATGCGAAGTGGAATTTCGGCACCGGGCGCGTGTCGTCAAGTGGCTGGGGCGCAGTGCTCGTCGTCATTTTTGCGCTTCTCATTGGTGCTGCGGTGCTGGTCGGCGGCTTGGTGTTCAGCTTGCAGCAAGCATTCCAGCAGTGATCGCAGTCGTTACGAATTGGTCGAGATGATGGCAAGGGGGCCAACGCGCTGGATTTGCTGTCCCACTTGTTGAAGCCGGCGCGCCGCGTGCGCGACGGACTCGCCGTCAGGCAAAGTCCAATGCGGCCAGATCTCTGCGAGAGGCACCAGCACGAAGGCGCGCAGATGCATTCGTGGATGGGGCAACACGAGCCGTTCATCGTGCAGATGGCGCGAGCCGAAAAGGAGCAAATCCAGATCGAGCGTGCGTGGTGCATTGTGAACCCCCTGCGGGCGCTCGCGCCCGTGCTCGTTCTCAAGGCGTTGTAGCCGAGCGAGCAGGGCTTGCGGCGTCAAGCCGCAATGCATGGCAACAACAGCGTTCCAGTAGTCTGGTCCCGCTGCATCCACGGGAGCGCTGCGATAAAGGCTGGAAGCCTCGACAACTCGGCACGTGGACAGAGCCTGCAAAGCGGCAAGAGCCGTACGCAAGGCCTTCGCACCATCACCCAGATTTGCGCCAAGGCTGATGAGGGCGACTTCAGTCCCGGCCGCGGCTTTCCGTGCCATGCGCGTCGCTATTGGGATGATGTGCTGCCACCCTCGCCGGTGGACGGCTCAGCCTGCGACGCCGCAGGCTTTTTGCGCTTGCGGCGCTTGCGCTTGCTGGCCTCGGCGGGGTTGGTCCTTGCCGCCTGCTCAATGAGCGCGCCGCGTTCAGTCTCGTCAGCTTCCTGGAAGTGGGACCACCAGCTCGCCAGCTCAGCATCGGCGCCGCCGGTACGTGCGCGCAGGAGCAGAAAATCGTAAGCGGCCCGAAAGCGTGGATGCTCAAGCACGCTGTATGCATAACGCGGCGTGCGCCGAGCCAAGCGTGGCTGCAGCGACCATATCTCACGCATGTCCACAGCGATGCGGCGCTGGATGGCGAGGCGCTCGGCCTGGGCGCTCAGCACCTCATCGGCGGCCTGATCAAGCGCGGCAATGGCCGGCACCCCCTCGGTCTGCAGCGCGGCCCAGTGACTGTTGACCTGCGGCCACAGCAGACAGGCGAACAAAAAGCTGGGACTTGCTGTCTTGCCCTCGGCGAGTCGCGCGTCAGTGTCACGAAGCGCTGCCATCACGAAGGCCTCGCCTTGTGGCTGGTTGAGCGCCAGGTCGATGAGCGGAAGCAGTCCCTTGTGCAGACCCAGGTCCCGCAATTGCTCCAGCGAGGCCAGCGCATGTCCGGTCTGCAGCAGCTTGATTGTTTCATCGAATAGTCGCGCCGAGGGCACATTGCGTAGCAGAGCCGTATGGTGGGCGATGGGTGCGCGCGTTGCCGGGTCGATGGCGAAGCCAAGCTTGGCAGCAAATCGCGCTACTCGCAGCAGGCGCACTGGATCCTCACGGTAGCGGCTGGCAGGGTCGCCGATCATACGCAGGGTGCGCGCCTTGATATCCCGCAGGCCATGGTGGTAGTCCACCACGATATCGCGTGTCGGGTCGTAATACAACGCGTTGACAGTGAAGTCACGGCGCGCGGCATCCTGGTCCTGCGGCCCCCAGACGTTGTCACGCAGCACGCGGCCGCTTTCGTCCACAGCGTGGTGCTTGCCTGCAAGATCCCGCACGTTGCGCTCGTCGCCACCCACTCTGGCGGCGGGTTGCGTGTCCATGCTCGCGCGGAAGGTGGATACTTCAATGATTTCGCGACCGAACATGACGTGCACGATGCGGAAGCGCCTCCCGATGAGAATGGCGCGTCGAAACAGCGGCTTGACTTGTTCCGGTGTGGCATTCGTGGCGACGTCGAAGTCCTTCGGCTTGAATCCAAGCAGAAGGTCGCGCACGGCGCCTCCCACGACATAGGCTTCGAATCCAGCTTGCTGCAGCGTTCGCACGACGGTGAGCGCGGAGTTGGGCAGCTGCTCGACATTGATCTGGTGCTGGGCCCGCGGGATCTCGAAGCGCTTGCCCGTAGAGGCGGACGGTTGCGATTTGCCGCCAAGCAGGCGAGTGATAAGTTTGCGGATCATGGAAAAAGGTCAAGGACGGGCCAGCCACGACGGTTTGCGACGTCGGCGAGCTTGGGGTCGGGATGCACGACCACGGGATGGGTGACTCGTTCGAGCAACGACTGATCGTTGATCGAGTCGGAATAAAACCATGTCTGGGTGAAATTGACCCAGCCCAGACCTTGTGCAGCGAGCCATTGCTCGGTGCGTGCAATCTTGCCCTCGCGGAATGAGGGAATGCCAACCCAGCCCCCGGTATAGCAGCCCGCAGTATCGCGCTCGGCTTGCACGGCGATCAAGTGATCTACGCCGAAGGCCTGGGCAATCGGCCCGGTGACGAAGTCGTTGGTGGCAGTGACGATTGCGCACAAATCGCCATTGTGCTGGTGTTTTTGCACCAGGCCTATTGCCTGTGGGCGGATTTGCGGCAGCACGACTTTCTGCATGAAGGCGCGGTGGGCAGCTTCCAGTGCCTCCGGCGAACGCCCGACCAAGGGCGCGAGTGAGAAACGCAGATACGCATCCAAGTCCAGCGTACCCGCGCGGTAGGCGGCGTAAAAGCGGTCATTTTCCTGGCGGTACCGTTCACCGTCGGCCCAGCCGAGGTGAACGCAGAATTCGCCCCAGGCATGGTCCGAATCGAACGGGATGAGGGTGTTGTCCAAGTCGAACAGCGCAAGACGTCGGTTGGGCATTCGCGTGGAAATCAGAGTTTGGTGGTGGAATGAGTGGTGGAATCCGCATGTGCCAGCATGGCTTTGAGCAGGGGAATGCTGGTGGCGCGCGCGTGCTGCATGGCATAGGCGTCGAGCCGAGAAACGAGGTCAAGCAGCGAAATCATGTCGCGCGCATGGTGGCTCAGAATATAGCGGCTCAGATCATCGCGCAGTTCAAAGCCTCGTGACGCTGCCATGCGCTGCAGCACGCGTTGCTTGGCGCCATCGTCCAATGGCTCCAGTGCCAACGCCAGACCCCAGGCGAGCCGCGTGCGTATGTCGGCACGAAGGTTGAGCTGTGCCGGTGCAGCATCACCTGCGGCCACA
Source organism: Pseudomonadota bacterium (assembly GCA_019351955.1). Lineage (GTDB taxonomy): Bacteria > Pseudomonadota > Gammaproteobacteria > Burkholderiales > Burkholderiaceae_C > Thiomonas_A. The sequence goes on along the minus strand of JABBOE010000032.1, from coordinate 1,861 downwards.
AAAGCCACGTTGAACTGGCGCGCCGCGTTAAAGAGGCCGAACAGCACGTCCTGCTGCCACGCCGCGCAGGACTGCACGTCATCCACCGCCAGCAACGCGCCGGGCCCGGCATGCGCGAGGGTGTCGAGCGAAGGCCAGTGGGAGGGCGGACTGTGCGGCGTAAGGTATAGGGCCCAACGCTCGCTCTTCTGCACTTCGCCACAGCAGGCGCGCAGGAGGTGGCTCTTGCCGCTGGACGTCGGGCCCCAAAGGTAAAGCGCGCCGCCTTCGGTGGTGGTCAGCAATTTGTGCAAGGCTTCAAGCGCAAGACCGTTCGCACCGGGCTCAAAGCTCGCCAGCGTCGGTTCATCATCCCATTGCAGGGCCAGCAGCAGCTGGCGGCTCGCACCGTCGTCGAATGGCGTTCTCATTGGCGCAAAAACAAGGGGCTTGAACGATACCAGATCAAAGCGTGGCGAGCCACCACGAGCAAAAGTGCACCTGCTGGCAAGGCAAGCAACACACCGACGAAACCGAACAAATGGCCGAATGCAAGGAGCAGAAAAATAACAAGCAACGGATGCAGGCCGATATGGTGGCCGAGGAGCTTCGGTGTCAGATAGGAACTCTCGAGAACCTGCCCGACACCGTAAACCACTGCCACGGCCCATAGTGCATAAAAGCTCTGGAATTGGAGGGCGCCCGCAAGCAAAGCCAAAAACAATCCGAACCCGAAACCCACGAACGGGACGAATACCGCAAGCCCAGTGAATACGCCGATGGGCAGGGCGAGCTGGAACCCGGCTAGGGCTAAGCCGGTCGCATAGAAAGCCGCCAAGATGAGCATGACTACCAGTTGCCCACGCACGTAGCGGCTGAGGATGGCGTCGCATTCGCCGAGGAAATCGTGCAGTGCTTCACGTTTATGCAGTGGCACCAGACTGAAGCTACGGCGCATGAGGTTGTGCCAGTCCATGAGCAGGTAAAAGGTCAGCACCGGTATGAGCACAAGATTGGCCAAAACCACGATGATCGCTCCACCCCCGCTACGGGCAGAGCTCAGTAACTGCATGGCCGATCGCTCGGGGTCGCCTGAAAGGCTCTTTGTCAGTAAACGCTTAAGGCTCGTCGTGTCGAATTGCGCCTGAAACCCCAGGTGTGCGGCTTGCGCACTGAGCCAGGCATTCATGTTCAATAGCAATGAAGGCACTTGCTGTTGCAATTGGGGTAGGGTGCTGCTCAGCACGGAAACGATCAAGGCGCCAAGGGCGAGCAGCGCGACAATGAGGAGCACGAGGGCGAGGGCTGTACCGACAGGACGGGGGATATGCCAGCGTTGCAGGCGCTCAACTGATGGGTGCAAGCCGTAAGCGATCGTCAGCGCGACCAAGAACGGCATCAGAACGGAGCCAAGCAGTGAAGTCACCCATAGCGCAATGAGGACGAGCGCCGCCCAGATCAGGCGAACCTTGTTGGCTTTGGATAGTTGCACGTGACGGGTCGCGAGTCGTGGTGTATTCAGGTTGTGTGCAGCGCCGGCGCTGATCGTTTCCGGTAGCGTAGATTTGCGGGGCCACCAGACGTGAACATTATGTGCTGTGAACGGGCAGCGCAGCACGGAGCGACCACCCGCCACATTCTCACCTTCACAAGGCCCATGCGCGGCAGGCTCCTAGAATGCTGCCGATATTCTATGAATGCGCAGCGGCGGCCGACGCCGGCGCTGCGCCAGCCCTTCCCGAAACATGTCCAAAACCAGTCTGACTTATCGTGACGCAGGCGTTGATATTGATGCCGGAGATGCCTTGGTTGATGCCATCAAGCCGCTGGCCGCCCGTACGATGCTGCTCAACACTCAACGCGTGTATCACGTCACCCATCT
>JABBOE010000189.1 GCA_019351955.1 Pseudomonadota bacterium | reverse complement strand
GCGCCGAGGCGGACTTGACGCCGCAGGCCCTGGGGTCGTTCACCGCTTTTCTGGGCGCTGCGTTGAGCCCACAAAATCGGACGACAGATCCAAATCAAGCGCTGGCAACGAATCGGTTGTGCGATCGCCTCCGGGCCGTTGCTGAGATATGGATTCCGGACCCTTGGGCGAATCCGTCGGGGCGCTCCTGATCCCCGCTGGAACCCCGAGGCGGTCCTGCAGCATTTGGATTTTTGATGAGACGTGGTGCCCAAAGCGGTTCCGCAGGCCGCTCGCGTATTCCTCAAATCCGACGTGGTCGTGAATGCTGCCCAGGATCTCCAAGATCTTCAGGTGTGCGTGCATTTGCTCCGGGTGGCGCGCGACAGCGTCCCGCAAGAGCTCCAGTGCCTGATGCGGGCGGTCATGCAGGACATAGAACTCAGCTTCTGTCACAGGGTCCGGCTCGTCATCCGTTGCGATGGTGGACGACGCGAGGGGCTCCCACACGTCGCTTGGGTTCTGCATCTGAGGGCCAGGCGCTGTTTGAAGCTGCGCAAGATTTCTCTCGGTCTCGAACATGCGCGCGGGCGAGATGGGTGAGCCGAATAGCTTTCGTGGATCTGCGTCGAGCGCGTGAGCCCCTGGGTGGATCGAAGCCCAGGACGCTGGTTGTTTGCGCGCTCGCTGGCGCCGGTAAAGCCAGAGCAGCACGATCGATGTCGCGAGGAGCGCCGCGCCAGCCAACCATCGCCAGACCAAGGATCCTGTGTGGACTGGCGCATGCGGCTGGGGTTGTGCCAAATACGCGCTGCGCGGCTGGCTTGCCCGTTTCGGGGTACGTGTTGCCACCGCGCCGGTGCTCGCGGTCATGGCTGCGGCGATCATGGGCTTCGACGCATCGCTCTGTGTCCTGAGCGCCTGGAGCTGGGCTTGTGCTTGCTCATATGCAATCTGGGCTTGACGGACCTGTGCCTTGGCAAGGGCGAGGCGACGTGCAAGGTCCGCAGCTGAAGCCGTGGCGGTGGTCAACGCGGGTGCTGGTGGCGTAGCGTGGACGTCGAATATCGCATCACTCATGCGCAGAACCGGCGCGTCGTTCACTGGCCGATCGTGACCCAATGGATTTTGCGCTCGGCCCTCGAAGGGCTGAACCGGACGGTCCGGAAGCGGCATGGCCGCGCGCACTTGGGCGGCGTCCGGTATGTGAAGACGGCTGCCGACTCGCAGCAGGTTCGGGTTGTGGGCCACAAAGGCAGTTGGGTTCAAACGCCAGATCGCATCAGCCATCTTCGTCATGGACTCATTTGAGCCGGTAAGGCGATGCGCAACGCCCCAAAGGGTGTCGCCGGGTCGAACGGTCAGAGGGGCGGCGGACGCAGGGACCGCTTTGGCCGGAGCAGCGGGCATCGGTTGCGCAGGCCCGAGCTTCGCAGAAGATGCGCCTGCGCCTGGGCGTGCTGCGCTGGCGTACGGGGCCGCGCCGTGCTGAGTGTTTGCGTCGTATTCCTGCAAAGGGGCTGCCCCTTCTGTCGGGGGGTCGAGCAAAACGGTGTAATCGCGACTTAAATGCAGCGTTGGGCCTTGTGGAAGGGTTTCCTGCCAGGCGAGCGTGATCATCAAGTCCAAATAGGGCGACCACACGGGTCGCTCCGTTGCAAGATGAATGTATGGATGGCCTTGTCGGTCATTTGCGAGAGTGACGCGTATGAAGGGCAAAACCGGGTCCGCCTGCAATCCGGCCTGACGGTAGGCGTAGGGCGACGCCATCTGGGCCAGCAGCGTTTGGCCCTCCGGGTCGCTCAGAGCAAGCAAGGGGATGCGTGCTGACAAGGGCTGGCCAAGATGGGACACGACCCTGATGCGTCCTAACGTGAGTGCGTGCGCGGGCCCAAGGGCCAGTGTCAGCAGCGCGGCGACCAAACTGCTCCGAAATGGATGCGTGGCTGGACTCATGCCGCCGTCCTCGCCCAATACTGCGCGTCGTGTGCCGATGCATCCACCTCGTGCAACGTGATGCCCGACAGCGAACTCGATGGCTGAACGTCCATCAAGCGCAGATTGTGTCGTGCGCGGACATGGCCTTGTTCCTTGGCGTGCGCCCACCACTCAGCTGCCTTGTCGGTATCCTGCAAGACCCCTTGGCCCTTGTAGTACAGCACGCCCAGGGCAAATTGCGCATCAGCATGCCCGCCGGATGCGGCGCGCTGGAGCCATTGCGCCGCCATCTGAGCGTCCTGAGCCACGACGCTCCCCTCCAGATAGATCAGACCCAGGTTGTATTGCGACGGCGCATGCCCATGGTCTGCGGATTTCTCGAGCCACTGCACCGCCTCAAGCGCCGCAGCCGGCGTGCCCATCTCGAGCAGGGCCACGGCCAGGCTGTACTGGGCTGACCGATGCGAGTGCTCGGCAGCGAGTCGGAAATGCTCAATGGCTTTGGCGCGATCGGCCGGCACGCCGTGTCCATTGGCATACAAACGCCCAAGAAACCAGTGGCTGGGAGCGTCATCACGATCACAAGCCGCCTGATACCAGCGCGCGGCTTGCTCGAAGCTTTGCGGCACGCCGTGGCCGTGTTCGAACAATAGTCCGATGGACCCAAGCGCGCGCGACTGGCCCTGCTCTGCTGCACGCCTCCACCATTCGCGGGCCTGTACGTAATCACGCGCCACCCCGCGACCGTGAAAATAGGCCCAGCCCAGGTTGTACTGCGCTGTGGCGGAGCCTTGCTGCGCGGCCTTGGTATACCAGTGCGCCGACTCCAAATGCTGGTCCGCATTGCGCAGAAAGTCGGCGAGCCATTCCTGCGCAGCGACATCTCCTGATGCGGCAAGCTGCTTGACGTCTTCGGGCATCGTGGGTACGGAGGTCATGTGGCACGCCAGGGCTTGAGGTGGTGAGGCAGGTAATTCGAAAATGAGCTGCGGTTCTCGCAGTTTAAGGACGGCCTTCGTTTCGATCCGTGAAAGAAATCACGATTTTGGATGCTGTGATGCCCGCGCATGGGCATGGTGCAGGGCGCGATGTCGAATTGCTGCGCCAGACCCAACCGCGACTTCTCGAATGCCCGGGTTTGGGGGCACCGGAACCTTGCGCAGCGTCAGCTGGCGAGCGGATTCGCCGGGCCGGCTTCCAACAGATGTGTGCGATGACTGTGCCTGCATCGGGGCATGGCTCAAAATCGCAAGTCATAGCTGATGGACAGCGGGGCGTGGTCGGAAAAGCGCGCAGCGGTATAGATCGACTCGCTGCCGCGTTGCGCCAACGCCGCCACACCCGGGGTGGCGAGTTGGTAGTCGATACGCCAGCCCACGTTCTTGGCCCGAGCCTGCCCGCGGTTGCTCCACCATGTGTACTGATCCGGCAGCGGATTGAGCGTTCGAAAGACGTCCACCCATCCCAGCTCGTCAAGCACATGGGTCATCCATGCGCGCTCCTCGGGCAGGAAGCCGCTGTTCTTGAGATTGCCTTTCCAGTTTTTCAGGTCAATTTCTTTGTGGGCAATGTTCACGTCGCCGCACAAAATCACCTCGCCTTGGCTTTGCAGCGCGCGCATATGCTCTTCAAACATGGCGAGGAAGCGGAATTTGGCTTGCTGGCGCGCTTCCGAGCTCGACCCCGAGGGGAAATACGCCGAGACAATGGCCAAGCGCGTGCCGTCAGCCAATCGGTAGCGCGCCTCCACATAGCGGCCTTCCGCATCGAACTCGGCGTTGCCAAAGCCGATGCGCATGTCATCGGGTTCGTGCCGGAAGTAAAGGCCCACGCCGCTGTAGCCGGGCTTTTCCGCGTGGTGGAAAGCGCCCCGCAGCCCGCCCAGGGTGCGCAAGCCGGCATTCATGTCGGATTCCAGCGCCTTGAGCTCCTGCACGCAAAGCCAGTCCGGGCGCGCTTGTTCGCGCAACCAGACATCGACCCCCTTGCTCAATGCGGAGCGGATGCCATTAAGGTTCAGGGATGTGACACGCAGTGGAGTTGGGTTCATGGTGGGGGCTGCAAGAGGCAGGCGAGGATAGACTATCGACATGCACGAGGATGGCGCCGGGGGTATTCAGGGGCGTTGCGACATGGGGCTTCGGGGTTCGTCCCGTCTGCCAGTGCTTGTTGAAGTTTGGTCAATCGGAGATGGAAGGCGATAGCGCGATGCGATTGCGGATGGTCCCCTGCTTCATGGCGCTGGCTGCAGCGTGGCCTGCCGCGGCGCAGGCCGATATTTTCGTCTGCCACACCGCAAGCGGCCTGACCGTGACCACCGATCACCTCAGTACCGATTGTCTGCGCTTCGGTGGCAAGGAACTCAACGCGGATGGGACTGTCCGCCGCCTCATCCTGACGCCGCAGCAGCAGGCCGAGCAAAGCGCCGCATTGGCGCAGCAGCGCCAGGATCAGGAACAACTGCGCAACAAGCAGCGTGAGCAGCGAGCATTGCTCACCCGCTATCCCGACCGCGCGGCGTTTGATCAGGCCGAGCGCAACGACCTGCAGACGCCCCAATGGCTCGTTACCTCGGCGCGCAAGCGCATGGCGCGACTTGCGTCTCGACTCAAGGCACTGCAGCAAGAGGCGCAGTTCTACCCGGGTGGCAACTACCCCCTGGAGCTGCGTAATAAGTTCGAGGAAAACAGGCTCCTCACGAAGCAGGAGCAGGAGCTGATTGCCGGGCAGGAAGCGGAAATGCAGCACATTCGCGCCCAGTACACAGGCTTGCTGCCCCGCCTTGAGTCGTTGTGGGCGCGTCAGATCAGCGACCGAGACACCAACACGGCCAAGCCCTGAGCGGTTTCAGGCATCGATCGCCGCGCGCAGCGCCTCACCCACCTGTTGCGGGTTGGCAAGTCCGCCGGTGGCTTTCATCACTTGGCCGACCAAGGCATTGAGCGCCTTGGCCTTGCCGCTCCTGTACTCCTCGACGTTTTTCGGGTTGGCTGCGAGGACGGCCGCCACCGCCTCGGCGATCGCGCCCGCGTCGCTGATCTGGCGCAACCCACGCGATTCGATGACGCGGTCCACGTCGGGTTCGCCCGACCATAGCGCGGCAAACACCTCGCGCGCTGTTTTGCTCGACAGCGTGCCGTCATGCACGCGAGCCACGAGGCGGGCGAGCTGTTGCGCGTTCACGGGGGAGGCATCGAGCTCGAGTTCGGCTCGGTTGAGCTGCGCTGCCAGCTCACCCATAATCCAGTTGGCGGCCAGCTTGGGCTGGCCACAGGTCCCGGCGCAGGACTCGAAGTAGGCGGCGTGCATTCGGGTTTGCGTGAGATAGGCCGCATCCACCGCAGGAAGCGCGTAGTCGCGCATGAAGCGCTCGGCCATCTGCCGGGGCAGCTCGGGCAGGCCACGCCGCACCTCTTCAATCCAGTGCGGCGCGATCACCAGCGGTGGCAGGTCGGGGTCGGGAAAGTAGCGGTAATCGTGTGAGTCTTCCTTGGTGCGCATGGTGCGCGTCTCATCGCGATCGGGATCGAACAGGCGTGTCTCCTGCACGACGGTGCC
>JABBOE010000188.1 GCA_019351955.1 Pseudomonadota bacterium | reverse complement strand
GGCGCGCCGGCCCAGAGGGCTCCTTCTCAGAACGCGCCAGCGTTCCTGGAACTGCTGCTGGTGCCGACGAAAGGCACAGCGTTGAGGTTGACGGAGAACTGGCTCAATGGGGTGCCGGCGCCGATGACAGGCGAACCTGCGGCGGGCGCGGCATCGGTGGGGGCGTAGGGCGACAGGCCTGTGTTGTAAGGTGTCGAGGCTGGCGCCTGGAACTGATTCACCCCGGCGAGTTGGGGGTCTTGGAAGCTGCCGATTTTGTCTTCCCCGGCGGCCTGCCACTGCTGGAAGGTTAGCCAGGTCGAGGCACTCGTGGCAAAGGCCGCCTTTGTGCCTGCGTTGTAATAAACATTATTGGTGAAGGTCACACCCGGCACAGGCGCTGCGCCTCGGAGCATCACCACCGGCTCGGTTCTGTCGAACGCATAGATCAAGTTGTTGGCCACCACCGTATTGGTGTCGGGCGTCTGGTTGTTGAGCAGGTAAATCCCCGCTGTAAATGTTCCCGCGGGGGTCGTCGGCGGCAGGATGATGGTGTTGTTGGCGATCAGCGCATCTTTAAGTGTGTGCAATGCGATGGTGGGTGAGCCTTCGGCATACTCGTAAATGCCCACACGGCAGCCCGCCATCAGATTGTCGTAAACCTGGGTGTTGATGGGCACGGGAACGCCGTTGGTGGACCCCTCGTATTCATCGGACAGGCTGAAACACACGCTGTACTTCAGCGGCGTGCCCGAACTCCACTTGCTCGATGAGGGCGGATACATCAGGTTGCTGGGATCCATCGGATGGTTGAACAGGATATTCTGCCGCGCCACGCCATTGGGTTGGCCGGAGATGTACATGTTCATCGACCAATTGTCGAACGCCACGTTCTGCTCGAACAGCGTGCCACCCGTTGCCGGTGTGCCGCCGTGCTGGCCGAAGGAGATGATGCCCTCGCCGCCGTTGTCATAAACGACGTTGCCACGGGCCACGCCATTCAAGGTGTAGCTGAACACCAGCCCGCCGCTCCAGCCGCCGCCACCATTGGCGTAGCCGTTGTTGCCGCGCGGCCAGTTCAGCAGCACGTTCTGGTAGACAAGGTTGTAAAGGGCCTGGTTGCCCGCGTTGGCATTGCCCTGCAGGGCCATGAAGCTGATGCCAGCTTTGGCGTTGAATTCGGCCACGCAGTTGCTCACCGTGACATTGCTACCGTAGCCTTGGATGCCCCCGGCACTGGCGCCGCGCGCAGTCAGCCCGTTGAAGGTCAGGTAGTTGAGGTTGTACCAGCCAATGGTGGTCTGGCTGCCGTTGTTGCTGGGCACGACGATGTCGGCGCTGGCGGGCGAGGCGGCTCCGAAGTCAGCGGTGATGGTGTTGCCTGACAAGTACCAGTTGCCCGATCCGGGCGTCACAGCCGAGGCGCTCGTGACTTGCTTGAGCGGCACATTGTTGATCACCACCGCAACGGGGGTAAAACTGGGCGTAGCCGTGTAGACCGACCCCCCCACTGGTGTCCAACCGGTGACGGGAGTCGAGCTGTCGATGATGACCGGACCGTCGCCCAAGGAGCCGAACGTGATGGGGGCATTAGCCGTGCCGCTGGCCTTGGGCCAGAGGGTGCCATGGTAAGTGCCGGCGGCAATCAGCACGGTGTCGCCCGCCCGCACGATGTTGGCGGCCTGCTGCGGAGTGGCGAAGGCCGTGGCCAGGCTCAGACCGTTATTGTTGTCGCTGCCCGTGGGGCTGACGTAGTACGTCTTGCCGGTCGTTGACGGCGGCGTGGCGGGCGGCGTGGGCTGCCATACCCGCCAAGGCAGATGGGAGAGAAACTTCTGCAGTGGCTTTTCGGACAAGGGCTTAGCCGGCACTGGCATGCGGGAGTCTGTCGGCGCATTAGCTGCGCCGCGGGCATCGTTGAGATAAAACGATTTTGTCTGGCCATAGGCTGTACGAGCTATGGGGCTCAAAAATTCCTTGATACGCTCTCGAGCAGCAAAGGTCCAACCAATTGCTACGCAAAGCGTTGCGAAAACAAACATGAGGCGGGCTTTCCTTTGGTGGCAACGCATCATGACCAGCGAATAGAGATTTGGAGGACCAAAAGAACACGGAAAGTGCTCTGCATATGATCAAGCGACGCCATCATGGATGTCGACAAACCCTGTCCACATACCACGGCATCGCCTCGCGCAGGCCTTCACGCACGCTATGCGTGGGGACATAGCCAAGCACAGTCGCTGCCTTGCCGATGTTGGCCAGGGAGTGACGCACGTCGCCTTGACGGAATTCGCGATAGGTGGGTGGCAAAACTTTCAGATTGGGCATCAGTGCCTGCAGGTTTTCGCACAGAAGGCCATGAAGCTGGTTCAACGTGGTTTGCTCACCAAACGCGACGTTGAATATGTCGAATCGTGGACCTTCGCCCGGAACCAGCGCGGCGCGGAGATTGGCCTGCGCGACGTTATCGATGAAGCAGAAGTCGCGGCTGGTCTCTCCGTCACCGAAGATTTCGCAGGACTGGCCTTGGGCGATGGACGCGGCCCAGCGCGGTATCACGGCGGCGTACGCACCATTAGGGTCTTGCCGCGCGCCGAACACGTTGAAGTAGCGCAACCCGACGGTCTGCATACCGTAGCTGCGTGTAAACACGCCGGCGTAGAGCTCATCAAGGTATTTGGTTACCGCGTATGGCGAAAGCGGATTGCCGATGCGATCTTCCACCTTGGGCAGGCCAGGGTGGTCGCCATAGGTGGAACTGGAGGCGGCAAAAACGAAACGCTTGCAGCCGGCGTCGCGTGAGGCAACCAGCATGTTGAGGAAACCGGTCGCGTTGACGGCGTGGGTGCGCAGAGGATCTTCGATCGAGCGTGGCACCGAGCCTAGCGCAGCTTGGTGCAGCACGATGTCCGCGCCCTCGCAGGCTTGGCGGCAGGTGACCGGGTCGACGATATCTCCCTCGATGAAACGGTGGCGCGCCCACGCGGCTTCGCCGACAAGTTGCCGCACCTCGTCGAGATTGCGCTGGTGGCCGGTCGAGAAATTGTCCAGGCTCACCACCGCATGACCGGCGCGCAGCAGGTATTCAAGCAGATGCGAGCCAATAAAGCCGGCGCTGCCCGTGACCAGCCATCGCTGCGGCACGGCCAGTGCGGCAACCAACTTGAATGTGGGATCGATTGGGGGGAGGCCGAAGTCGTGCATGGCGTCTCTCACAGCCTCCACACGTGCAGCCCTTGAGCGCCGAGCTTCGCGGCGTCGAAGGCAGCTTTGACATCCATGAACACACCGCGGGGCTCGAGCTTGTTGACCAAGTCCTGCAAAGGCTGCTCCAGATATTGCTTGTGCGCGACCGCCGCGACGATGGCCGCGGCGCGGGGCAACTGGTCCCAAGGCACGAGGCTCTCGGCGTACTCATGCATGGCCTCCTCGGCCGATGCTATGGGGTCGTGCACCGTGACGTCCAGGCCGAAGGACCGCAACTCGCGGATCACGTCGGACACCTTCGAGTTGCGCAGGTCCGGACAGTTTTCCTTGAAGGTCAGGCCAAGCACGATGACCTTGGCACCGCGGATCGGGTAGCCAGCCTGCGCCATCTGCTTGACAGTCTCTTGGCCAATGTAAGCGCCCATGCTGTCGTTGATCCGCCGCCCTGCAAGGATGACCTGCGGGTGGTAGCCCAAGGTGTCAGCCTTGTGCGTGAGATAGTAGGGGTCCACGCCGATGCAATGCCCGCCGACGAGTCCGGGGCGAAAAGGCAGGAAGTTCCATTTGGTGCTGGCTGCCTTCAGCACCTCGGTGGTGTCGATGCCGATCCGGTGGAAGATGAGCGACAGCTCGTTCATCAGCGCGATATTGAGGTCGCGCTGAGTATTTTCGATCACCTTGGCTGCTTCGGCCACCTTGATGCTTGAGGCCTTGTACACCCCGGCGGTGATGACACTTCCGTACATTGCCGCGACCTTTTCGAGCGTCTGCGGCGTGTCGCCCGACACCACCTTGACGATTCTGGTCAGCGTGTGCTCGCGGTCACCTGGGTTGATGCGCTCGGGCGAGTAGCCTACGAAGAAGTCGGCTTTCCAGCGCTTGCCCGACTCGCGCTCGATGATCGGCACGCACACTTCTTCGGTCGCGCCGGGGTAGACCGTAGATTCGAACACGATGGTGGCACCGTCCTTGAGGTTCCGGCCGACGAATCTGCTGGCCGACACCAACGGCGAAAAGTCCGGGTTGTGCGCAGCATCGACCGGTGTGGGCACCGCGACGATGACAAAGTCCGCCTCTCGCAGCCTGGTTGCGTCCGTGGTGGGATCGAGCAGCGTGGCGGCTTGCAGGTCCTCGTCGGCGACTTCCCCAGTTGGATCGAGGCACTTGCGATATGCCTCGATCTTGGCCTGCGACAGATCGAACCCGATGGTGCGGTGTTTCTTGCCGAACTCCACGGCCAGCGGCAAACCCACATACCCCAAACCCACAACTGCAACGACGGTCATACCTTACCTTTGCACAGAGAGAATATTGAATTGGACAAAAGCGGAATCGGGAGGTACGGGCCCTTCAACGGGCCCCTTCACCGAAGAGCACTACACGCACCGTCTCCAGGATGATCTGGAGGTCGAGCAGCAGCGAGTGGTTTTTCACGTAATACAAGTCGAATTGCAGCTTGCGCCGCGCCTCGGAAAGCGACGCGCCGTAGCAAAACCGCACCTGCGCCCAGCCGGTGACTCCCGGCTTGACGCTATGGCGGATGGCGTAGTATGGGATTTCCTCGGTGAGCTGCTCGACAAAGGCAGGCCGCTCGGGGCGCGGGCCGACCAGGCTCATTTCGCCGCGGAGCACGTTGATGAGCTGCGGCAGCTCGTCGATCCGCGTCTTGCGGATGAGGCGCCCGACCCGGGTGATGCGGTCGTCATTTTTCTGCGCCCAGCGCGCTACGCCGTCTTTTTCGGCGTCCTTGCGCATGCTGCGAAACTTTAGCACCACAAAGGTGCGGCCGAAATGCCCGACACGTTCTTGGCGGAACGTCACCGGAGAACCATCCTCAAGCCAGATCGCCAGCGCCGCGAGCAGCATGATGGGCCAAAGCAGCGCCAGCAGAACCAGCGCCACGGCGATGTCGAACAGCCGCTTGATGGTGGTGCGCACAACGCCCTGCGAGAAGCCGTTGCCGTAGATCATCCAGCTTGCCTTGAGACTGTCCAGCGGCACCTCACCCTTGAGTCGCTCGCTGAACGTGGCCACGGAGTGCACCGGGATGCCCAACGTGCGGCATTCGAGCAGCTGGCGGATCGGCAGCGCCCCGCCGCGCTGCTCACGTACGGCGACGACGATTTCATCAATTCCGTGGCGCCTGACGAGTTCGTCGAGTTTGGCGTCGCGCGGAAACACGACGGCCGCGAACCTGTCTGTGGGCTCGGTTTCATGGGCCGAAGGAAAGAAGCCAGCCAGCCGATACACGCCGGCCGCCTGGCTGGCGATGTCGGACGCCACCATCAGCGCGGCGGGTCCTGCG
>JABBOE010000187.1 GCA_019351955.1 Pseudomonadota bacterium | reverse complement strand
GCCACCCAGCGCGAGATCGAGCGCATCACCGGCATCTCGCGCCACACCATCCGCTCGTATCAGCAGCGCTTTGCCGCCGACCCAGCAAACTGCCCCGGGGTGGCCGCCGACTCCCCCAGCCAAACTGCTCCACCCTGGCCACCGACCCTGGCGCCTTTTGCAACACCGGTGGCCACCTCCAGGTGCGAACCCCACCGCGCTTTCATCGACGCCCAGTTGCGCCTGGGCCGCAACGCCACCGCCATCTACCAGGATCTGGTGGACCTGCATGGCTTCGATGGCGCCTACAACTCCGTCAAACGCTTCGCGGCCCAGCTCCGGCACAAGCAGCCCGAGCAGTTCGACCGCCTCTCGTTTGCCCCGGGTGAAGAGATGCAGGTCGACTACGGCGAGGGCGCGCCCACCCGGGTTCCCGGCACCGAGCGCTGGCGCAAACCCCGCCTGTTCGTGGCCACGCTGCGTTACTCGCGGCGCAGCTTCCGCCGCGTAGTCTGGAAGTCCGGCCAGCAGGTATGGGCCGAGTTGCACGAGCAGGCCTGGCGCTATTTCGGTGGGTCTGCCCGGTATGTCGTGCTGGACAACCTCAAGGAAGGCGTCTTGAAGCCCGACCTGTACGAGCCTGCTCTCAACCCGGTCTATGCCGCAACGCTCGCCCACTACGAGGTGGTGGCCGACCCGGCTCGGGTACGAGACCCCAATCGCAAGGGGACGGTCGAACACGCGATCGGTCACACCCAGGCTACCGCCCTCAAGGGTCGGCGCTTCGAGAGCATCGAGGAGCAGAACGCCTTCCTGGAACACTGGGAAGTGAAGTGGGCAGCCTCTCGCATCCACGGTGCCGAGCGCCGTCAGGTGCAGGCCATGTTCGAGGAGGAGCGCGCCCACCTGCAGCCGCTGCCGATCACCAGCATGCCGTACTTCACCGAGGTCCAGCGCACGGTCTGCGATGACAGTTGTGTGCGCATCGAGCACAGCAGCTACGCCGCGCGCCCGGCACCCATTGGCTCCAAGGTGCTGGTGCGGATCTTCGAGCGGCGCATCGAGATCCGGGACTTGCGCACTCAGGCCTTGCTGCGCACCCACGCCCGGGTGGATCGGCCCGGCACCGTGGTGCTGCCCATGGCCGAGCGCGTGTTCAACCCCTCGCGTGAGACCCGCTACATCCTCAGCCAGGCCCGCTCCATCGGCCCTCAGACGGCACGGCTGTGTGAGATGCTGTTTGCCATCGAAGGTCGGGTGGGCCAGCGCAAGCTCTGGGGCATCGTCAACCTGGCGCGGCGCTATCCACACCGGTTCATCGACGCGGCCTGCGAGGCGGCCATGGAGCAAGGTGTGCACAGCTACCGCCACGTCAAGGCGCTGACCGAACGGCTCGTAGCCGATGCCTTGGCCGCCCTGGAGGCCGACACCCCGACACCGTCGGCGTCGCCTTCAACGTTGACCCAGCAACACGCGCTCATTCGTAGCGCTGACGAGTACGGCGATCTCTTTACCCACGCCACCACCACCCAATCCCTTAAGGGCACTCAGCCATGAACATGATCGAGATCGAACGCGCCCTGCGCGAGTTGCGCCTGTCCGGCATTGCAGAGACCCTGTCGACCCGTTTGATGCAGGCCCAGGCCGCCCAGCAGCCCTTCCTGGAAACCTTCGCGGCCATGCTCCAAGACGAGCTGGACCGGCGCCGCTCGCGCCTGACCGCGCGCCGATTCAAGCGCTCGGGCCTGGATGAGCGGCCCTCCCTGGCGGACTTCGACTGGCGCTTCAATCCGAAGCTGCCGCGCAGCGCCTGCTTCGAGTTGCACACACTGAAGTGCATCGCCGAAGGCGCCAACGCGCTGATCATTGGCAAGCCTGGCACCGGCAAGAGTCATGTGGCTAAGGCCGTGGCCTACCAAGCCACGTTGCAGGGCTATGACGTGCGCTACGTGGAGGCCGACACCGAGTTCGCTCGCTACGGATTGGCCAGCACGGCAGAACAGGCCGAACAGCTCAAGGGCTGGGTTGCCCCCGACCTGCTGGTCTTGGACGATCTCTTCCTGGCACGGCGCATCGCCGATGTGAGCGCCGAGTTGCTGCAATCCATCGTGCACCAGCGCTACAAGTTGCGCCGCTCCATCATCATCACCTCCAACCGCGTGGTGCAGGACTGGGGCACGTATCTGGGCGATGCCACCATGGCCACCACCATCCTCGACCGGCTCATGCACCGCTGCGCCATGCTGGAGTTCGAGGGCAAAAGTTACCGTCTGAAGGAGGCCGCCTCACGCATCACCACCACCGCCGCCGAATAGGCATAATCCGACCGTCCTGCCTGGGGCAGTTTGACCGGCCATAAGTGGAGCAGTTTGGGGTGGCCAGCGGGGGCTGATCCGAAAGATGGGCAGCGGCGGAGCAGAGCGGTGATCGGAAAGCTCATTCGTTCAACCAGCGGCGCGAAAGAGCGGCACAACCGCGTGCTCGCACACTACATACTTGGTGTCCACTCGGCGGAGAAGTCCTCCTACGCTGGAGCGAGAGGTTTCGTGTCAGACGAGCTGGATGGTCAGCTTGCCGAAATGACATCTCTGGCGCAAGCCGCGCGCAGTGACGCAGCACCGATCAAGCACTTGATGTTCAGCTTCCGCGCAGGCGAGGTCCCCACGCCTGCGCAGGTCGAGCAAGTCGTCGACGAATGCATGAGGACGGCAGGCTTGTCCGAGAGTCACCAAGCTCTATTCGCTCTGCATCAAGATACGCAACACGCTCACATTCATGTAATGCTCAACGCAATCGATCCAATGTCCGAGCGAGTAACGCCGGTCGAGTATTGGCACGATGTTCTCGCCGCGACCTGCGTGCGGCTTGAGCGCACTCTCGGGTTAGCCAGTGAGCCCGGTCGACGTATTGAATTGCTTGCTGATGGCACTTTGGTCCGAAGAGCGGGCGGACGGGCGATTGCTGGTTCAGAGGTGGACGGCGAAAGTCGCAGCGGCATCGCGTCTGTCAAGAAGCTCGCGCGGCGCGATCGTGTCTCCGCTGTGATCAAGTCGTCGCGCAACTGGGATGAAGCGCATGAACGTCTGGCGAAGGATGGCTGGACCTATGAGCAGAGGGGGTCCGGAGCGATCCTGCGCCTGCGTCGAGTTGGACTATCGGACGTGATGATTAAGCCCAGCGAGATCGATGTCGCGCTTGGCTTCGGCAAGTTGAGCAGGCGACTGGGCCCATTCAAGCCAGCTGGCGACGCGCTCGCCAAGGCCCGCGACATCGAGCCGGCGCGGCCGGACCTGCAGCCGTCTGGGCTGTGGGATGTCTTTAGGCTCCATCGCCGGATATTGCAGGAGGCGAAGGAACACGCGCTGGCGGAGCTTCGGCGACAGCAACGGATCGAACGGGAGAATTTGATTGCTGATCTACGTTGGGAGATTCCTGCAGCGACTGGAGGGGTTGAGGACAGGCGCGTCGAAGCGAGCATTCGCGCCGCGTTGAAGGCTCAGCGCTTGGAAGTTCTGCGCGCGCGCCATGCAGGAGAGCGGGAAGCGGTTTACCAGGGCCTGCGCGAGAGACTGGACTATGAGCAATGGCTTGAGCGGCGTATCGAGCAGAACCAAGATGATGCTTCGGCAGTCTATGCGCTTCGCGCTTGGCAAATTCGGCACACAGAGCGGGTGGCTTGGTCGCCGGGGGCACCCCGAGAGTTGTCTGCCGGTATCGTCCACCTGCGGCCGCTGTTCGATGACGGGTTTGTGCACTATCAACGCGGGGGGGTGACACGCTTTACCGACGAAGGAACGCGCGTTACGGTGGGGCCGGGCGCCAGCGATAACGATGTGCTCGCCTTCCTTCGCTTGAGTCACGCGAAATGGTCCGGTGCCTTTCATTTGCTCGGCGACGATCGCTTCATCGAACAATGTGCAAGGGTCGTTGCTGTGCATGGAGCACGCGTCAAGGTGCTAAATCGTCCCGAGTTCGATGATTGTGTCGCGGCGAATAGACGTCGGTCGGCAAGGGCTGGCGCGCCGCGCAGGCACGTCTTCTCTCAGCGGCACATGACTCGGGACGTAATGAGCTTGCAGGAGGAGCAGTCCTCCGAGATGCTCACGAATGAACCTCTCGATCCGCCTACAACCATACAGCCGGTGCCCGAAGACCGCGTGATGGCCGCAAGGTGGCGCTTGGCGCAGGCCTGGGCAATCGGCAAGATGGGGCCTACTTGGGGGGCGGAGCACGATTTCCATGCAGCCATAGCCCTGCGTGCAACTGGTGTTGCGCACGATGGCGTTGAGCGCACTTTGTTTGTGATGATGCCGAGAGGCGGTGAGCCGAGATCGCTTGGACGAGAGGAGGTCGCTCGCAGGAGCGCCGCTGCGGCCTTTGCCAGCTTCGGCGACAAGGTGCTTGCGTCGCTTGAGCGAGACAAGACGCTTGCAACACAGCTTCGGCAGAGCATGCAGGAGGCAGTTTGCGATGCGCGGATCGAACACCTTCGTGCCTCAAGCGATCTCCGGGATGCTGTTCCCGGGGAAGTTATCCGCGGATTCGTTGAACACTCGGACAGTCGATGTTTGATCGTGCGTGTTGGCCGGGAGGTGATCGAGTGCCCAGCCATGCTCGAGGAGATGCCCGCCCGACATCGCGGGGTTGGCACGTGGGTTGAATTTCGATTGCTTGACGCTCCTAGCGATGGTGGTCTTGCCCCGGCGCCTTAGGCGTCTGAATGGCTTGGCCGCAGGCGGTCTTCTCAGGCGACGTGCGGCATATCGTCTAGCGTGAGACGCTAGTCCCTCGATCGCACGATGAACTTTTCAAAGTACTTTGTACGACCGGCCCTATAGGCCAAGCGCGGGTATCGCGCCTGGACCAATGCCGCACTTGGAGCACGTGAACGTAACCCATTGAATGGGAGGGGATTGTTGAGTGTTTTTACGCGTTGCCGAAGCTTTCTTAGGGGCCGTCTACGTGCCTGAAGTGCGGCGCTGGGCCATGAACTGCACCAGCTGGCGCAGCACGTCGATATCGGCTCCCTTCTCAGCGAGCTCGGTTAATGCGATAGTTGCGTTGGTCATCGTGGTTTCCTTCAGACAAGGATTGGTGGGTCGCACCCCAACCTTATCCGGACTTCACGATGGCCACCCCATTACCTGAGGTGACGGCTCCTATTGCCGCCTATCACGGCCTGAGGATAACCTTTGCTGCAGTACAGCGCCCCTCCGTCAAATCGAGAAACGCTTGCTGGCCCTGACCTAGCGCGCGCTCCTGGACCCAGGACAGATCGCCGAAAACTCCTTCGTGCAGTGCAAGGACTGTCGCCCGAAGATCGGTGGTCGTATAGGTGTAAGTCCCCAAAAGGGTGATCTCGGCGAGGGTCAGCTTACGCATGTCAATTTCACTTGCCCAATCCTGGAGGCCAACATGCATGACGACGCCACCAGGTTTGATTGCGGCGATGGCTTGGTTGCGTGTCACTTTTGCGCCGACGGCATCAATGACCGCATCGAATGATCCGTCGGCAATTGGGTCTTG
>JABBOE010000186.1 GCA_019351955.1 Pseudomonadota bacterium | reverse complement strand
CTAGCGGGTCGGTTGCGCGAGTGCTAGCGGGTTGAGCCTCGCGGTGCAAACGGGATGCGCCACGGACACGACGCACTGTCGGCCGCGCTGCAAGGACCGATCCTAAGCCTTTTTCAAGCGACGGCTGTCAAGACCAAGCCAGGCCGCCGTACCTGCTGTAGCCATCGATTGGGCAAAGACGCCCCCGACATCTGCGGCTGTGCTCGCATGGAACCGCCATGCGGATACCGCATTAACCGCCGAACGTACGACACCGTACAGACGGATCTGACATGCTCTGCCATAGTGAACATATAGCCACTTCGGCTGTATTTTGACAAGGGATCATCATGAACTATTCACTACCTGCCGTACTTCTACTGGCATCGTTCGCGCTTGGTGCGTGCACAGGCCCAATGGGACCACAAGGCAATCAAGGCAATAAGGGCAACACGGGCTATACGGGTGCCACCGGCGATACCGGCAGCACAGGTAGCACAGGTAGCACAGGCGATACCGGGGCAAAGGGTGCCACAGGCGAGACGGGCGACACCGGCACGGGCGGAGGCACTGTCATTGTCGTGCCGCCGCAGACGCAGTGACCCGAGGGAAGAGGGGGAGGCGGCGTGCTCCTGCAGTGCGGGCGTTGCGTGCCTCCCTTGCGAAGCGTTCGGCGCATTGCGGCCACGTCCCGCTTGGAGTGGGCTCGTTTGAGCCCAAAAAAATATGCGCTCGCTTACAAAAAGTCGATCCATATCGGCCTATGCTTCGCATACTGTCAAAAGCGATTGACCAACGATCCCCGGCATCCGTCGGCCATGCCAGCTAGATGCCCAAAAATATCGAGGTGGTTTCCTTGGACGTGCGAGGGACTGCCCAAGATTTTGTTGGGGACCAAAAGCCGTCACGACAATTTCAGCGCACAGCACGACCTATGGAAACGCATGAGCAGCGGCAGATCGAAGACAATTTGATACGCCGAGGGGGCGCCGATGCGGATCCCGCGCAAATCGCCAGCGCGGTGGTTTCGATATGGCAGGAGATCGCTGCCAGCCTGAGCCCCATCATCGGCCAGGGCGGGGTTGACGCTCTTTACCATCGCAGTCTGCACCTCACCAGTATGGCGCATCCTTGGTTGATGACGGCCCATGACCGCACCCAGCCTGCGGCGATGCGCCTCGACGCGCTGAAGGCGGCGCTCATAGGGCAAAGCAGCGCGAATGCTGCTGCCGGCGGCGCGGCCCTGCTGCACACGTTTTATGCGCTGCTGTCCAGCCTGATCGGAGCCGCGTTGACCGAGCGTGTGCTGCACTCGATACGGATCAACTTCTTGAGCGAACCGCCTGAGCGGGACACACAGCCATGACGAAGAAAGTGACGATCAACCGTTTGTCCACCGGCGTTCCCGGCTTGGACGATGTGTTGGGCGGAGGATTGCCGGAGTTCTCGTTCAACCTCATCGCCGGCCCTCCTGGCTGTGGCAAAACCACGCTGGCCCACCAGATGATGTTCGCATTGGCCACGCCCCAGCGCCCGGCGCTGTATTTCACAGTACTGGGCGAGCCTCCGCTGAAAATGCTGCGCTACCAACAGTTGTACACGTTCTTCGACAGCGCGCTGATCAATCATGGGGTGCACTTCTTCAACCTCTCGGACGATGCCATGGCGGGCGATCTCGATCAGGTGCTGCGCCGCATCGTTGCCGAGGTCGAGGCGCATCACCCGGCCCTCGTCTTCGTGGATTCATTCCGTTCCGTCGTGCTCGCCAATGACGCCGCGCAAGGCGGGCACAATAGCCTGCAGCAATTCGTCCAGCAACTCGGCATGCTGATGACGAGTTGGCAGGCCACGACCTTCTTGATTGGCGAATACTTCACCGAAACCGACGCAAACCCGGTGTTCACCGTCGCCGATGGGCTGATCTGGCTACGCCAGAGCGTGCAGCGCAACTCCATGGTTCGCAAGATGGAAATCATGAAGATGCGTGGCCAGCCGACGCGCCCCGGGCTGCATACGTTCCGTATCAGCAGCTCTGGTATCAACGTCTTCGCATCCTCCAACCTGCCACTCGAGGGCGGCGCCGTGGCGGCCCCGCCGCTGTCAACGTCGCGTCTGACTGTTGGCGTGCCGGGCCTCGATGAGATGCTGGGCGGCGGCCTGCCGCGCGGATACTCGCTTCTCGTCGCCGGCCCTTCGGGGTCGGGGAAGAGCATTCTCGCCTCGGCGTTCTTGGCCGAAGGCGTGCGGTGCGGGGAGACGGGCGTCATCGCAGCTTTCGAGCAACACCCTAGTCGATCCCGCAACCGTGTGCTCATCGATCTCATCGAGAGCGGTCGAGTGGGTTTGGTGGACAGTCGCGCGTCCGATCTCTCGATCGATGAAATCATCGTGCAGCTCACGCAGGAAATCCGGCGCCTGAAGGCAAGCCGTGTCGTCATCGATTCGCTTTCGGGTTTCGAGCTTTCGCTGGCGCCAACATTTCAGGCGGATTTTCGTGAATCCCTCCTGCGTCTGGTCACCACATTGGCTGGCATCGGCGTCACCGTGCTGATGACCTCCGAATTGGAAGACCGCTATACCGATCTGCGCTTCAGCCCCTATGGGGCGGCTTTCCTGACGGACGCCATCATCGTGCAGCGTTACATCGAGCTCGACAGCCGCTTGTTGCGCGCGATGGCCGTCGTGAAGGTGCGGTCAAGCGCGCATTCCAACGCTTTGCGCGAATTCACCATTGATAGTGACGGCATCCATGTCGGGGAACTGCTGTCCGACCAGGAGGGGCTGCTCGGCGGGCGGCCCACGCGCAAACCTGAGGGCACGCCCCATGTGCCGATCATCCCGAATGCGGAACCATCCAACTGATTTGCTGCCCGCCGTGAATCAGCCACCGAATCCTCAGGCGAGTGAAGCGGAAGGATCCGCGGGCGAGCTTGCGCAGTTGCAAGCTCAGGTCGATGCCGCGCGCGCCGTGTTGAACCGATTGCTTCAGGACGTGGTTGTAGCCGAAAGTCGTGCGGACGGCGCCCGCGAGTCGCAGATTGTCGAGGCCAACGAACAGTTGGTGCTCGCCACGCTCCATGCCCAGGTTCAGGCCGATGAGGCGACGCGCCAGCTGGAAGCCGCCTCGCATTCGGCGGGGCTCGATGCACTGACGCAGCTACCCAGGCGTGGCTGGATGCTCGATCAGCTTGCGCATGCCATCGCCCATGCGAGGCGGCATGGCACTCGCCTTGCCCTTTTGTACCTGGATTTTGACAATTTCAAGCAGATCAACGATACGTTGGGGCATGCGGTTGGGGATCAGGTACTTAAGATGGTGACAAAGCGCCTGGTGACGTCGATTCGCGAAGCGGACCTGGTGAGCCGCTATGGAGGCGATGAGTTCCTGATCCTGCTCACCGACGTATCCAAGCCTTCGGATGCAGCCTTGATCGCCCAAAAGATCACTGCGGCTCTCGACATGCCAAGCCGTGTGGGGGACAATGTTTTGCGCTTGATGGCGAGTATCGGAATCAGTATGTATCCGGATGACGCGACGGATGCCGATACCTTGATTGATCGAGCCGACAAGGCCATGTATCGCGCGAAATCGCAGCGGCTCGGCAGTTTTGCTTTTTATGACGATCACTCATTGGCCGAAGGCATCCTGCATCGGCCACGCCTTGCAGCGCTACAGGGCCCTGTGGCGCCGGCTACCCTGACACTCGAGGAGCAAGACCAACGATATATGCAACTGCGGGAGGCCAACCAGCAACTGGTTATCGCCGTCCTCAATGCGCAGGAGCTGCGGGAGGCCGCACAACAGGGTCAGCGCCGCCAGTCTGAGTTCTTGGCCGCGGTCGCGCATGAGTTGCGTGATCCATTGACGCCTATCCGCCTCGCGACGGCCATGTTGGGCCGGGTTCGCACGGACGAGCCCCTCCTTCCGCGCGCGCAATCGATGATCGAGAAGCAACTGAACCAGATCAAGAGCGTGGTGGACAGATTGGATGACATATCCAAGATTCAAATGAACAGGCTGACGCTCACACGTCAAATGGTCGACATGACAAACCTTATCGACGAAGCCGTCAAGGGCAGCCGACCTGCCTTGGATGCGCGCCTGCAGGTGCTCAATATCCGGATGCCCTCGCGCGCCTTGGTGATGTATGGTGATCCGAATCGCCTCACACAGCTTCTCGGCAACCTCTTGGATAACGCGACCAAGTTCACACCCGACGGTGGCGAGATCAATCTTACCGTCACAACGGCGGACAAGGATGTCGTACTGACGGTGTCGGACAATGGCGCGGGGATCACCGCGTCGGCATTGCCCCAGATTTTCGGGGCTTTTGTTCAGGACGCCCACACCATCGGACTCAACGGCGGTGGCCTGGGTATTGGGCTTACAGTGGTACGCGCCTTGGTCGAGGCTCATGGCGGACACATCACAGCGGCCAGCGAGGGAAGCGGACGTGGAAGCCAATTCGTCGTCAAGCTGCCGCTGGCTGGACGCTCGGGTATCGACCAAGGTGGGGATGGCGCGAGCGATCCAGGTCCCATCCATTGATGGACATGCGACTACATCCGGATCAGCCTCGGACGCTCCCGGGCGCCAATGCCCCCGAGCCCAAAGGGAACCACCTTCTCGCCGCGTTACCCGACGACGATTTCCAGCGCTGGTTGCCACATCTGGAATGCGTGGAATTGTCGCTCGGCCAAGCCCTGTACGAATCGGGCACAACATTGAGCCACGCCTATTTTCCGACCACAGCCATCGTCTCGTTGTTGTACGTGACGGAGGATGGTTCTTCGGCTGAAATCGCCGTGGTTGGAAACGACGGCATCGTCGGGATCCCGCTGTTCATGGGGGGCGGATCCACCCCCAGTCGCGGAGTCGTGCAAAGCGCAGGGTATGGTTTTCGCCTGAGGGCGCAGGTTCTGACGCAGGAGTTCAACACATCGGGGCCAGTGAGGCATCTGCTGCTGCGCTACACCCAGGCGCTGATCACGCAGATGACGCAGACCGCGGTGTGCAACCGCCACCACTCGCTGGACCAGCAACTCTGCCGCTGGTTGCTGCTAAGCCTGGACCGGCTTCAGGGCAGGGAACTCATCATGACTCAGGAGTTGATCGCCAACATGCTTGGGGTTCGCCGGGAAGGCGTGACGGAGGCCGCAGTCAAGTTGCAGAAGGCGGGCTTGATCCGCTATGCCCGAGGGCACATCACGGTGCTTAATCGACAAGGCCTTGAGCAGCGTTCCTGCGAATGCTACGCCGTGGTCAAGAAGGAATATGACCGGCTGATGTGAGGACCAAGCGTCCGGGCGACCCGCCATGATGCATGATGCGCGGCTTCAAGGCAGCGAACCCGGGACTCCGGGGAGCGGTGTCGATTGGCTATGCGTGTTGGCAAACAGACGCGAAGTTGATGTCCGCGCAGACTTCATTGATGCGTTGCCGCCCCGGCCTTAAGCCGAAACAGGCGTTCTTCGTCCGTTCCCTTCATCGCAAGGGGTCGAAATCTTCGGGGGAACCCTTTTGGCCACCGCTGAAAACCACCTGATTGAACTGCTTCCGCGCCCGGATCGCCTGCGCCTGCAATCCATCTGC
>JABBOE010000031.1:15778-31058 GCA_019351955.1 Pseudomonadota bacterium | reverse complement strand
TCCGATCTCGTGCGCGCCCGCGCACGCCCCTGATGGGAGGCAGTCGAGTGTCTGCCTCGCCCCGCCAAGGCGCGATTTGAAACGTTTGCGTTAGCCCTTCCCGACTGGCGGCGCGTTGATCGCGATGCACGTTGACTCGCCCGCGGGATGCGCAGGTCGCCAAGCATCTGGCCGACTCGGCCACAGCAGCGCGCTACGCTACTCTGAGGAGCCCGTGTTCCGCCCTCGCGCGCATGGTTTGCACAACCGATTTTTGCCTAGCGAGGGTCGACGACCTGCGCAATCGACTCAATTGTGGCAGGCTTGGCACGCTCCATGTCCCATTCCCCGAACGAGCGTCGATTCCCTGACCGGTTGCATTGTTTCGTTACAAAAACGAAACGCGCCTGCTGAGTCTTCGAATCATATTCAGGTATAAAGAGACCAAGAGGTGAGCTCGGCCGACGATTCGTTGCCTGCATCACCCACCATTCGGATCGCGTGAGGAGACACGGTGTCTGAAGCACTGACTGCGCCGCTTCCAGCGGGTGGGCTTCCTGGCCGCGGAAGCGCCGTGGCGCGCGTGCGGTTCAACCCCACGCCGATGCCTCAAGCATCGCTTGCGTATCGTTTTTCAGTCGGCATAGCGTATGGGTCTCCCGGCGCCTGGCCGCGCACGGGCACGGTGCTCGCGGATGAGGCAAGCGGTGAAGCCGTTGATGTCACGGCTCCGCTCAGTCCCGGGTCCGCGGCGGCCGAGCTTGCGCCCCAACCGAGTGGATCGCGTGCCCAGCCGCAAAACAACGCGCACGAGGCGCATTCCCCCATTGATCACTTAACCCCGTGTATACCGCGTGTGGCGCGACTTGTGGGGTTGGTTCGCCACCTGCAGACGAGCCACGTGGATTCCATGTACCGGGCAACGGTCAACAAGCCTGCTCGGCACTTCTTTGGTGGTCGCACAACGCCCGCCCTGAAGAATGCCTTGCAGTATTTGACTCATTGAAAGCTCGTTGAGAAGACGTCGTAGAAAGCCATTAACAAGACGGGAATCGAATGGGAATGAGCATCAATAAACATCGAATGCATACCGCATTCAAAAAAATCGCTATTGGAATCGTAGTATTCGGATTTTCGCTTGCATGCAATGCTGAGAACAGTTGCGTTGGGCAATCTTCTGGATACTTCAGCAAACCGCAGGCAATGACCGGTAAGAAGCTTTACCTTGATAATTGTGCGGAATGCCACAGTGCAGACTTGAAGGGTAACTCGGGACCGGCGCTCTACGGCCACGATTTCGAGTCCTACCTCAAATTCTCACATATTTCAGCGGCACAAATCTTGGCATTCATGCAGTCGCAGATGCCATATCAGGCACCAGGCAGCTTGAAGCCTGATGAATATCAGGATATTTTTTCCTATATTCTGGATGCGAATGGCTACAAGAGCGGGAAAGCTGACCTTAACCCATCCAACGTTTCGTGCATCCCAATGCTTCCTTATCCCGGGAAGAGTGATTGACTTTTTGAGGAGAGTAACCACTGATATAGATGTGACGCGTGTTTTTGAATGGTAGGGTTGTCCAACCAAAATGAAATGAGGAGACATCGATGAAGTCGCTTTTGGATTTTCCAAAGATAGCACGAACGGTTGCTTTATCCGCGACCGTCATGGGTGTGGCAGCAGCGGGTCATGTGTGGGGATTTGCTGTGGCGCAGGCCGCCGCTGTGCAGGCATCGGGATCGGAGACCGGTGGTCTTATGAGCAAGGGTGCAAGTGCAGTTGGGCAGAACGTCAACGTTACCCAATCCATGCTAAGCAACGCTGGTAAGGAAAAAGGCAACTGGCTGCTTTCCGGACGTGCGTATGACAATCAACGCTATTCGCCGCTGACCCAGATCAATGCGCGAACCGTCAAGCACCTCGTGCCGGTTGCGATCGCGCAGACAGGCTACACGGCCAGTTTCGAGACGACGCCATTGGTGGTAAATGGCGTGATGTATGCGACGACCCCAATGGTGAACAAGAAGCAGGCGCTCATTGCGCTCAATGCGGTGACAGGCCAGACGCTTTGGAAATATGAGTACACGGATGGTTTCAACCAAATCTGCTGCGGCCCGGTCAATCGGGGTGCCACAGCGGGCAATGGCAAGGTATTTTTTCTGACCATCGACGATCACCTTGTGGCTGTCGACGCAAAAACCGGGCAAGAGGCCTGGAAGGCTGAGGTGGCCAATCCGCAGGCCGGTTATTCCGAAACCATGGCGCCTACGTTCTATGACAACATGGTGCTTATCGGCAGCGCCGGCGGGGAGTGGCCGATTGCGGGTTTTGTTGCTGCCTATGACGCCAACAGTGGCAAAGAGCTGTGGCGCTGGCACAGCACCAGTGACCATGCATCCTGGTCGGGTGACTCGTGGAAAACCGGGGGAGGGATGACCTGGACGACCCCTGCCGTGGATCCGGAGCGTGGCTTGCTGATTTTCGCGACGGGCAACCCCAATCCTGACTTGAATGGTTCGGGGCGCTTGGGCGACAACCTGTACACAGATTCCATCGTCGCGCTTCACGTCAAGACGGGAAAATTGGCTTGGTATTACCAGGAGGTCCCGCATGACGTGTGGGACTACGATGCCGTCAGCAATGTGGTCCTGTTTGACACCATGGACAACGGCAAGGTGGTTCCGGCGGCAGGGGAAGCCGGCAAGACGGCATGGTTTTATATCGTCAACCGCGACACGGGCAAGCTGATCAGAAAATCTGAAGCCTTCGATCAGCAAAAGAATATGTTCTCGCAACCGACGGATAAGGGTGTGGACATGCTTCCGGGCGCAAACGGAGGTTCTGAATGGTCGCCACCGGCTTATTCGCCGCTTACCCACATGGTTTACATCCTCGGCATGAATCAGCTGATGACCTTCACCAATGAGAAGGATTCGCCGGCAATCCCAGGACAGATTAGACTCGGCAGCACGTTCAAAAATGTCAAGGGCGGGCCGCAGAATGGCACGTTTACCGCAATTGACGTCAATTCAGGAAAGATTGTTTGGGATCAGCATTTGCCGCAGCCGATGATGGGGGGTGCATTGGTCACGGCTGGCAATCTCGCCTTCACCGGGGAGGGGAATGGGTCGTTTGACGCATTCGATGCAAAGACAGGTGAAAAGCTTTGGAATTTCAACCTCGGTGCGGGCGTGAATGCGCCACCCATCGCTTATGAAGTCAATGGGAAGGAATACATCGCAGTTGCTGCTGGTGGGAATTTTCAGTTGAACTTCCCTTATGGCGACGCGATTGCCATTTTTACGCTTTCAAAGTAATAAGACGAATTAGTGGAGCCGTCGCCGCTCGACACAGGCTGCCGGCATTTTGCTGGCAGCCTTCTAACGCAGGAGAATCGCGACGAAGTGGACTACACCATCTTGTCTTGTATCCATTTGCGCTTTGGTTTTGAAATCACGATGTATATCGCCAGCCGATAGCGGGCAAGATGACGCGGGGTCGCCAGCTAAGTGCCTGGTGGTGGCAGGCAGGATCGCCCATTTCGTGGCGCCATGGTTGCCCCGCCTGCAAGCGTGCTGGAGCGCTGCAGCCATGGAGCGAGCCGACCGTATGGACGATGGAGCGGCAGCGCTTGGCGCTGTCGCCGAGCCATGGCCTTGCGCTTGATCCTGTGAACGCCTGCGTACGCTTCGAACTCGACGCGCCGAATTGTTGCCTGATTCGATGTCGCCGGCCGCCAGGATTTGGGCAGCCGATGCTATAGGAACATGGCCTCCCAGAGACCATGTTCGGCTTACGTTACAACCCGGGGTTTGGCGGAGTTGGGTGGATGTAGGCCCAGCCTTGCGATTCGCGCAGTGTGATTTCCCCCATTCCCGAGGGGACGACGCTAATGAACGGATAAAGGTCCTTGCGGTCGATGTGCAGTTCCCTCAGCGTATTTGCGCATTGGGCCAGAATGACACCTTCATGCTGCAGTTTCTCAAGCTTTTTCTCGAAGCCGTTGTTCTTGACGTAGACGGCGAAGCCCTTGCTATTGGCGATCAGCTCAATTTGGACCTTCCCCTTCAACCGGGGGTCATCCATCAGGTTTTCAATGTTATTGAGCGTCTTCTTGATCGCACCTTGGCTTCCAGAGTCGATCTGAAAGATGGCGCCGTAGTGGCTCTTGGTCGCTTGCGCGCCTTTGAAGTCCGACGCCTGGGCATGCGCTGAGGAAGCGCTGAACAGCGCCGCTGTGCATACGCTGGCAATGGCGCCAACCATGTGGCCTATCTTTGTCATGTGTGTCTCCTCTCTTTTGAATAGTGGGAGAAAAACTCTCCCGGTGGAAGTCTAATGGCTCTGGCGAGCCAGCTTGCTCGTGCCCGCACGGGATCCGCATCGTGGTCCGGTCGGCAGTCTGCACTTGCGGCGCGTCGAATGTTCGGAACCCTCCAGAGGTACAGCACCGGGGATTCCCTGTGCGAACTGGCGGCGCTTCGAGCCTCGTGGCGCAGCCAATGGGTCGACCGTCCGGAGACGCGCTGCGCGAAACGCCCTGTTGTCGCATCGGATGCGCCAAGCCAAGCTGCACCGGTGCACGGGCAAAGCACGCCCCAGCGCAGGCGCACTTCGGCGTACTCCGTAGGGCATCGTCAGCGAGCGCCAGGCACCTTATGGTTGGATCTGGACATAACCCTCCTGCACAAGCTGGATGATGCGGCCGACGGCTCCGGAATTGACGAGCACGCCGGGGAGAAGATTGGCGTTGCCCCAGTGGTGTGCCTTCATGGATACGGCGCACTCCTCGATCTGTACCCCTTGTTTTTGCAGGCCGGCGATCAAAGGTGCGTAGGGGTTGCCAGTCTTGACGTGCCGAGCGGCGTCGTACGCCTTGTCGTTGAGCGTCATGTAGGCGGCGGGACCGTGGAATACCCCGATGATCTTTCCAGTCGTGCCCATCTTCTTCATCCGGTCGGCCAGCAGATGCATGTAATTCATGCCAAACGGGAGATCGCCGGCAAACGCCAAATGGTCCATGTTGAACACGACGTTTGCGTGTTTCAGAACCACGGGGACGTCAACATGAATTGGATTTGCATCGGGCGCGGCTTGCGCCGCAAAGGTCGTCGATGCCATTGCAAGGGCTGCGGCGCAAGCCAAGAGAAGCATTGAGGTTTTGAACAGGTTTTTCATTGGAATCGATTGGCATTAAGTGTTTGAAAGGGGGAATCGAAAAGGCGAACATGGCGGCGTCATTTCTCCTAAAAAATTATTTCCTGCGCATTTAATGATGTTTCATTTGGCTCGCAAAACGCATAGTTTCGATAAATGTGACCGTTTTTTTAAATTGATCGAGTAGGCCCGTCGCAAATGGCGATCCCTTTGCCCATGAGCACCCATTTTTCTTGGTGCGTCCGACGCCATGGCCGACAGCAGGTCATGGGTGCCTCATGACCAGCATCCTGGAAGGCTTCTCCGAAGCGAGCACCGCAGGCCTGAATGCCGTAAGCACACGCGCGTCAGAAGGTGCCGCCGCTGACGCGCATGTCCATGCAAGCGATGTCCACCGGTGACCGCGAAGAGCGGAAGCCGACACTCGATGTCGGCAGCTTGAGGCGATTACTCGGCAATGACCATGCGGCGGTCATTCGGTGTTTCAATCGCAGCGGATGGAGGATTGATCGTGGGAATTCAACGACTGCTGCGTGTTGTCGAACTTGTCAACGTGGGCTGGATGGCCCTTTTTGTCTTGGCGCCTGCCCTAGTCTCGGGAATTTTCGCCGCCAAGGGCTTTGGTCTGCGGCCAGACGCGCTTGGGCACTACCTGGAGTTTGCAATCATTGTGCAGTTCGCCATTGCACTGATCTGGAGCGCTTTGTATGCGGTGACCCTTCGCAAACAGGCCCACGAGGCAAACCGCGAGTCCTGACCCGGGGTCGGGTTTCAGACTCAATGGCCAAACGCTCAGCATCAGAACGTCGTGGTGGCCGGGTTGCGGACGCCAGACGCTCAAATGTTTTTTAGCGCAGCGCGCCATGAAGGGGCTAGCAGCCGTCCGGCATGTTGGTTCGAGTGCGTGAAGGAAAGCTTCAAAAGCCATCCGAGTCGCATATCGAGAGATGCTGCGGCCTGATCAATGGCTCTGGCCGTCATGGCAGCTCGGCGATCATGGCTTGGGCATCCCGGCCATAACGACTGTCGCTGCCGGCAAGTTTGATCGTTTGGAGCAGGTAGCGCTTGGCAGCGTCGGCGTCTTTGCGCGTGCCAGCGCCGGACGCATAGCAACGCGCCGCCATGAATGCGGCTGCCGCGACGCCCTGGTCGGCGGCTTGGCGAAATGCATGAAGTGCCGCTCTGCGGTCGGTCTCCACACCTTGGCCGTTGTAGTAGATCAGTCCAAGGCGGTACTGGGCAGGGGCGTAGCCAGCCCTTGCTGAGCGCTGTAACAGTGCCACGCCCCGGCCAATTTTGGCCTTGATCGTTGCATCTTCATTCCCCTGTTGATCCGGATCGTCGAACTCGGCGTTGAGCAGCATTTCTCCGAGTGCATATTGGGCAGGCCCGTAGTTTTGGTCAGACGCCTTGCCAAGAAAATACCGGGATTGATCAAGGTCTTGCGCCACGCCATCGCCGTCTGCGTAAAGAAGTCCAAGCAAATATTCAGCTTGCTCGCTGCCCTGGTTGTTGGCCTCGGTGAGCCAAAAGATGGCAAGTGGCTTTCCGCCATGGTCAAAGAGATACTTCGCATAAGCGAGTTGGGCGCTTACCTCACCCTTTGTGGCGGACCGCTTGAGTTGACGGACGTCGTCAACGTGCACGGGTGCATGGAAGAACCATGCCCTGACATCAACTTCGCCCGCGGCGGCTAATCGCGAACCCAGCGCTGCGCAGACGGCGAGCGCCAGGCATACATTGCGTGCGCGCCTTGCCGCTTTGCCGGTGCTGCGCCCGCAAACCCATCGGTTATTCATGGCGTTTTTTCCCGTGGTCTCGGCAAGGCTGTTTATTCGAGGACGACCTCATTGATCTGGATGGCCGGGGTGAGGTTGGTGAAGTTGGGGAGGTCGGCCATGATTTGGGCGGCATGGGGGGCGAAGGCCTGCTCGAAGGCGGGGACGGAGTCGAAGTAGAGGTGGCCGAGGGCGATGTAGGTGGGTTTGGAGTGCGGCTGAGGTCCGGAGAGGCCGCGCTGGACGGCGACGGCGCGACAGGCCTGGCCGGTGAGTTTGCGCACCAGGGGCATGTGGATTTCGGTGTAGTAGGCCATATCGAAGCGGGCGTCATCCTGATTGGGGTACATCACGCTGACTTGAATCATGGTGGGGCTCCAGGGGTGGGGGTGGTGAGGGGGTGGGATCAGGACCAGGCGTAGCGCACGCCGAGCCAGAGGCCACGGGGGGCGCCTGGGGCGACGAACTGGGTGTTTTGCCAGGAGGCCGGGTCGGGGCTGAAGGTGCGGTTGGGGGCGGTGAACTCGTTGACGCCGAGTTGTCCGAAGTCGGTGTAGACGCGGTTGAAGAGGTTGTGGACGGACAGGTCCAGGCGCCAGTGGGAGTCGAGGGTGTACTGGGCGCCGAGGTTGACGATGGCGTAGCCGGGCACGGTGCCGCGGCGGTCCTGGTTGTTTTCGTCGCCCTGGGCGTAACGCGCGCTGTAGGCCAGCACGGTGGTGTGCAGCAGCAGGCGCTCGCTGGGCTGGTACTGGGTTTGCAGGGTGAGGCTCCACTTGGGGATGTTGGGCAGGCGGTCGCCGGGCCGGACCTGGATGCTGCCGCTGGGGTCGGTGGTGGAGTTGCTGGGGCTGGGCTGCAGGAAGGCGCTTTCGTAGGTGGCCAGGGTGCGGCTGACGGAGACGGACCACAGCCAGCGCTCGGAGCCGGTGGTGAGGTCCAGGGTGAGAGTGCGCAGCAGCTCCTGGGGGATGTTGGTGAAGTAGCCCTGGGTCATGTTGGCCAGGCTGATGAACTCGATGGCGTTGTTCAGCCGGGTGTGGGTGTACTCGGCGTGCACGCGCAGCGCGCCCAGGCGCCAGACGGCGCCGGCCTGGGTGGTGCGGGCGATGACGGGTTGCAGCTCGGGGTCGGCCACCAGCACGTTGGGCAGGGTGCAGGGGGCGGCGGGGCTGGCGCAGGTCAGCTCCACGGCCATGGGCACGCGCATGCCCTGGGCGTAGCGCAGGTAGTAGGAGGCCTTGGGGATGGGGTGCAGATCCAGGCCGACGCTGGGGTTGAAGCGGCTGTAGCTGTGGTGGCCGCCGAGGGCGCCGCCGAGGTGATCGGTCAGGTCCACGCGTGCGCGCTCGTAGCGGGCGCCGGCGGCCACATCCAGCCAGGGGGCGGCGGCCAGGCGGTCGGTGAGGTACACGCCGCGGTCGTGGTTGCGCACCCCCAGGTCCACCGGGGCCTGGTCGAAGGGGCCGGTGCCCAGCGTGTAGCGCTGCGCGGTGAAGGTGGCAGCCTGCTGGAGCTGGGTGTACTGCACCTGCTGCGCCTCGATGCTCAGCCCCAGGCTGGCGCTGTTGGGCCGTCCGGCCAGGGGGCTGGTGTTGTGCAGGGCCAGGTTCAGGCCGCGGCTTTGCTGATGCAGGGCGTTTTGCACGTTGTTGGCCACCGGGTTGGCCAGCGTGGGGGGGCTGCCGTCGTAGTTGCCGTTGACATTGCTGTTGAAGCCGCTTTGGTCGCTGTTGCGCAGGCTCAGGCGCGCTGCGAGCTGCCAATGCGCGCCCAGCACCTGGGTGTCGCCCAGGTTGAGGAAGTTGAGCTGGTTGTCGATGTGGTCGGGCGCGGTGTAGACCACCGTGGGGGTGTTCATCCACTCCAGGGGCAGCGTCTGCGAGCCGGCCAGGTGGCTTTGCGCGAAGGTGTAGCTGAGGTCGAAGTCGTTGCCCGCGTCGCGGCGCGTGAGCTTGGCAAACAGATTGCGGCTGCTGCTGGCGGTGTACGGCACAAAGCCGCTGTCGTGCTGGTTGCGCACGGCGAAGAACGCGCTCCAGTCGCCGGCATGGCTGCCATAGCGCGCGTGCTCGGTGGTGCGCCCGAAGCTGCCGAACTCGACGCCCACCGCCCCCCCCGGCGCCGAGCGCCCGTCCTGGGTGCGCAGCAGCACGGCCCCGCCCAACGTGTTGAGGCCGAACACCGGATCGGTGATGGGCACCAGGTGGATCGAGCGCAGCGCCTCGGTGGGGATCAGGTCCCAGTTGACCACGTCGCCGAAGGGCTCGTTCACCCGCACCCCGTCCTGGAACACCGACAGCCCCTGGGGGGTGCCCAGCAGGGGGGAGGCGGCAAAGCCGTTGAAGTGCAGCGTGGGCTGCAGTGCGTTGCCCTGCTCGTGGGTCAGGGCCACCCCCGGCAGGTGCTGCGCCAGCACATCGGCCAGACCGGTGGCGGGCTGCTGCCCGAGGGTGTCGGCGTCGATCGCGTAGGCGTGCTGCGGCGGGCTGCGAAAGCCTTCGGTGCCGCTGCCCGCTCCAATGGTCACGGTGGGCAGCTGCACGACCGCCGGGGCCGAGGCCGCAGCGGTCGGCGGCACCTCGGCGCCCTGGGCGCGCGCGTGCAGC
Source organism: Pseudomonadota bacterium (assembly GCA_019351955.1). Classification (GTDB taxonomy): domain Bacteria; phylum Pseudomonadota; class Gammaproteobacteria; order Burkholderiales; family Burkholderiaceae_C; genus Thiomonas_A. Next base: position 21,532 of record JABBOE010000031.1, on the reverse strand, counting down.
ATGGCCGCGGCGCCCAGCGGCAGCACGGTGCGCAGCAGCGCGGCGGCGCGCATGGCTCAGAAGCCCCGCGAGAGCTGCACACCCACCATGGCGTTGCGCCCCGGGGCCGCCTCGAAGTAGCGCCCGTTGCTGTCGGCGATCACCACGGCGGCCACATAGTTGCGATCCAGCACGTTGTCCACCCGCACGAACTCCGACAGCTGCCACGCCCCGTGGTGTTGCCGCACGCCTGCGGCCCAGTCCAGCACCCCGTAGCCCTGGGCTGCATCACTGTTGCGCGCGTCAACAAACACCTGGCTGCGCACCAGCGCCGACAGCGTGGTGTAAAAGCCCTGCAGCGCCGCACTGTGCAGCGGCGGCCGCCAGCTCAGCCCCGCATACAGCTGCTGGCGCGGCACCCCGGGCAGGGTGTTGCCGTTGTACGGGCCGCCGGTGAAGCGCACGCGGATCAGGCTGTAGGCCAGGCGCGCGCTGAGGTGTGCCCCCAGCGCCGCGTCCGCGCTGAGCTCCACCCCGTCACGCCGCGTGCTGCCGGCGTTGACATAGGTGGTGCGCCCTTTGACGGAGCTGTTGACGATGATCTGGTTGTCGGTGGTGATGTCGTACACCGAGGCATCCAGCCGCACCGCCCCCAGGGTGCTGCGCAGCCCCACCTCGGCGTTGTGCAGGTGCATGGGCTGCAGCGCAAAGTTCAGCCCCGGCTGGCCATCGGGCCGGTAGGCCAGCTGGTAGAACGTGGGCGTGACGAACCCATGCCCGTAATCGGCATACACGCTGCTGTGGCGGTTGAGCTTGTACAGCAGCCCCACCACCGGATCGGTGCTGCTGTAGTCGGCGCCGCCCCCGGTGCCGGGGCTGAAGGGCGTGTCGGCAGCGTTCGTCGAATCAAAGCGCACCGCATCGTGCCGCACCCCGCCGCTGAGCGACAGCCGCGTGCTCAGCGCCCAGTGCGCCTGCACGTACTGCGCCAGGTTGTCCACCGTGTTGTACTGGTCGTTGCGCAGCGCCCCCTGGGTGCCCAGCGCGTTGACGTAACCCTTACGGTATTCGTTCTCGCGCGCATAGTCCAGCCCGGCGGCCACCGTGTAGGGGCGCGCCTGCAGCTCCCCGGCATGCGTGAACACCGCCGTGGTGCCCCCGAAGTGATCCTGCAGATCCACCACCCCGCCGGCGGACAAACCAAAGCTGCCGCTGAACGGCAGGTACTGCACGATGTGCCGCGTGCCCCCATACGCGCTCAGCCGTAGCGTGTCCTGCGCATCCACGCGGTGCTCCCACACCAGCCCGGCCTGACGGTTGCGCACGCTCTTGCGGGCGTCATACTGCAGCACGGCCGCATCCACCTGCCGCGGGTCCGCCTGCAACTGCGCGCGCGTAAGCCCCCCCGGATCCTGCGCATCCTGGTTCAGGGCGTTGAACACCAGGCTGAACCGGTCGTCGCCATGCGCACGCCAGCTCAGGGTGCCGTTGAACTGCCTGCGCGTGGCCGCGCTGTGCTGGCGCCAGCCATCGGTGCGGAAATCCGTCAGCCCGGCCACGCCGCTGACGCCCCCGCTCGTGCCCCCGCCCACCAGCGTGCTCTGGCGGCTGCCCCACGCCCCCACCCAGCTGCGCAGACTCACGCTCGGCGGATCCGGCGCATCGCGCGTGTACGCCTGGATCACGCCCCCGGCCGCATTCCCATACAGCGCCGCAAACGGACCCTTGATGATTTTCATGCCCCCCAGCGTGGGCAGGTTCATGATCTGCGACTGGCCTTGCCCGTCGGGCATCGTCAGCGGGATGCCGTCCAGCGTCATGTACACCCCCTGCACCCCGAACGGCGCGTCCGCCCCAAACCCACGGATCGACAGCTGCATGTCCTGCGCGTAATCCTGCCGGTTGTTCACGATCAGCCCCGGCACCTGCCCAAGACTCTCGCTCAGGTTGACCTGCGCCTGACCCTGCGTCAGCGCGCGCCGCCCCAGTACCGTGATCGTCGAGGGCAGCGCTACCGCCCCAGCCCCGTACGCCACCCCCTGCACCGTCACCGGCGCCAGCGACTGCACCGCGCTGGCCGCCGCCACAGGCCGCTGCGCATTCTCGCCATGCACAACCTGCTGCGCATGCACCAGGCACGCCTGAAACAGGCCCGCAGCAATGAACGACTGCGCGTAGTGAAGGGGACGGCCGTGGAGAACCCGGACGCGCCCCGTCATTTGACAAACGAGTCGAATTGCTGTTGATCGTCCCCTGCGGTCTCAGGAGAAAGCGCTTTTCCTGAAGGCGTGTAACCATTTTTGTGCAGCAAGTAAGCCATGATGTTCGCGTACTCCCCTGGTTTGAGCTTGCCCGGTTTTTCTGCAGGCATATTGGTTGTCATGTATTGGTAAATGCCGCCAATGGTCATCGTGGAATTCGTCCGCGGTGCAAACCCCTGGCCGGCCAGGGCTGGTGCCGTTCGGCCTTCCAGATGATCGCCGTGGCACATTGCGCACTCGGCTGCGTAGGCTGTCTTTCCGGGCCCAACCTGATCAGCTGAAAAGTTGGCCTGCTGCTCTGATGCTTCCGTGTCGGATATGCGGATCACCCGGTACGCATCGGGGTCATTGCTCCGAGTCGGGTAATACACAGCCGGTGTCAGAGCAGGACGGTGGGTTGCGCGATACTCAAACCCTGATTTTTTGTAGGCCCAGGGTCCGGTGATGCCTTCCAATGTTCCTGATGTTGACAATGCGTGGATTGCATTGGAAATTCTGGATGCAAGAGCACGATTTCGATCATTGGCGACAAAGCTTAACTTCCAATTCGAAATGTTCGTGTGTGTCTGCTGTGTGTGGAAGCGGATTTCAGGATGCGCATGTTCATACGCGACAAGACTGGGGTACCACGCAATGCCATATTCGGTTTTTCCATCGACGACGGACTTGATGACATCGTCGGGCGTGTTTTCGACATCGAAATTCGCGTCCTTCTCTTCAACTGCGATAAACTGTGCAGGGCTTTTGTAGGCGACCGCAACAACACCGTGTCCCTCTTGATTCTTGTCTCCTTTGGCCATGCTGAATTTGACGAAATCGGCGTCAAGATAGGGGACTGATACGGTCGTGTGACTCTTAAATTGCTGGTCACTTTTCGCAATCGGCACACCCATGAAAACGTCGCAGGTTTTCCGCAGAAGATTGGCCACTTCGACATCCGATGTGGCGCGTTTTCCTAATTCTGCCTGAAGGTCAACGGTCGTGTAGGGTAATGCAAGTTTCCTGAATACGGCGTGGGCCACCTCGGCGTCAATCGACTTTGTCGGACTCTGGGGAAACGCACAAACGTTGACCGCATGGGCCTGGGCATTGATACTGCTTATCGACCATCCTGCGGAAATAATCGCGAGGATCATGGGCAGCTTTGGGCGATGATGCGATGCATTAAACATGATAAAAACCTTGGTTAGGAAGGGCGCCAGCAATGGCGCCCTTCGCTTCTTCAATGATTGGCCGTAATCATTTAGTCATTCAAACTGAATACGTAAAGCGTGCCGCCACGAGGTACATCCTTGGTCATGGTCGCCATCGGGCCGCCCCAGATCGGGTTGGCACCACCATAGCCGGCGAGGATGGCTACATATTCCTTCCCATTGACCTCGTAGACGGACGGTTGGGCCACGATGCCACTGGCAAGTTTCGGACTTTTCCAAAGGACTTTGCCCGTTTTCGTGTCAAAGGCATACAGGTGGCCTTTGAGCGAACCCGAGAACGCGATGCCGCCCGCAGTTGTCGTCACGCCGCCATTCCATGGCATCTTGCTCCAGTGGCCCCAGACCTTCTTGCCGGTGTTGACGTCAATGCCTTGGACCTCGCCGTAGCCTTTGCTGCCTGGCTCCGGAACGATCCCAAAGCCTTCACCCAGATAGGGCAGGCCCTGCATATAGCTCACCTTGGTCCCGTTGTAAGTCCCGCAGGCATGAAGGGTCGGGACAACAGCGATGTGGGTCTCGGGGTCATACGACATCGACCACCAGTTCTTGCCGCCTAAAAACTCTGGGCAGGTCTTGACGGTCGTACCGATTTTCGGGTACTTCGAGGGATCGTTGATCGATTCCCCCTGAGCGTTGTAGCCGGTCACGGATTCTGTTTTGACAAATGGCTTGGCATAGATCAGCTTGCCCGTATCGCGGTCGATCGCAATAAAATAGCCATTGCGGTCAGCGTGGATTAGAGCATTGTAATCCTTGCCCTCGTAATTGATCTTTGCCTTGAGCGCTGTATTCACACCATCATAATCCCAAGAATCATGCTGTGTGTACTGGAAATACCATTTGATATTGCCTTTGTCGGCGTCGAGCGCCAGAAGTGAGTCCGAGTACAAATTTTTCCCGGGCCGTAATTCGGCGAGCCAGGGTCCTGGATTACCAACACCCCAGTACAGCGTCTTGCTCTTGGGATCGTAGGTGCCGGTCAGCCACGCTGGTGATCCTGCATGAAGGTACATGCCCTTGGGCCAGGTATCGCCATTCTTTTCATCGGGCGACGGTACTGTGTAGGTTTTCCATACGGTGTCCCCTGTTTTCGCGTCAAGGGCGGCGATGAAGCCGCGCGCGCCATATTCGCCGCCCGCGCTGCCTACCATGATTTTTCCATCCACAGCTAGGGGAGCCAAGGAAAATGCATAGCCGACTCCCGGATCAAAGAGCTGTTTTTTCCAGTTGATCTGCCCTGTCTGGGCATTGAATGACGCCACTTCGCCGCTCAGCATGGCGACAAACAAATCATCGCCATACAAGGCCACGCCACGGTTGACGATATCGCAGCAGACCGTCTTATAGGCGATCTGTGGGAGATTCGGGTTATAACTCCATATTTTTTTTCCGGTCGTCGCATCAAAGGCGTAAACGAGATCCTTGGGCGTTGTGACAAACATGTAGTTGCCGTTGACAATCGGCGTGGCCTCAAAGCCCTGCGTCAAGTCAGCCGGAAATTTGTGCGACCAAACCATCTTGAGCTGCTTGACGTTCGCAGCGCCGATTTGCTTCGCCGGCGAAAAACTCTCACCACCGTAAGAGTGGTAATACGTCAACCAGTCGGTGCTCTTGGAAGCATTGTCGAGCTTGTCTTGGGTGACGGCGGGATAATCCGCCATCGCAAGCGTCGACGCCCCAAGAATGCCAGCGACCAAGGCAAAACGAATGCTCTGCTGCAATACTCTTTTTCGGGCTCTCATAGTTGTCTCCGTTGATTAAAAGAAATCAGAATTTGATGCTTGGAAAATACGTGATGGCGTTTGAACACCAATGGACGATAGGCGGGCTTGGCTTGCTTCCAATCGGGCTTCTACCTACCGGACTCTGTCTGCGCTTCGAAGACTGTTCCATTCTGTATCGGTGAACAGCCGCGAGCGCGTCAAGAAACGCTGGCCGGTGGGGCCCTCGAGGGAAAACATGCCGCCACGCCCAGGAACGACGTCGATGATGAGCTGGGTGTGCTGCCAGTACGCAAACTGCGATTCGCTGATGTAGAAGGGCATCCCGCCGATGTGACCCAGCAGGTGATCAGCGTCACCCACCTGAAATTCGCCATCCGGGTAGCACATAGGTGCACTGCCGTCGCAGCAGCCTCCCGACTGGTGGAACATCAGATCGCCGTGAACCTTGTGTAACTGCTCGATCAGAGCAAGGGCCGCAGGCGTGGCAGTCACCTGTTCCACCGCAGAGGCCGCGTCGGGCACCGAGTCGCTCATTCCATTCTCCCTGCATCCGTGTTTGGCAGCAGCTGGCGGTCC
>JABBOE010000031.1:0-15768 GCA_019351955.1 Pseudomonadota bacterium | reverse complement strand
GTCCTGCAGCCCAACGGCTGCAGGACGGACCGCAGGCTCATGGTTAGAAGAATCCCAGTTTGTTTTCGCTGTAACTGACCAGCAAATTCTTGGTCTGCTGGTAGTGGTCAAGCATCATCTTGTGGGTTTCACGCCCGATGCCCGATTGCTTGTAGCCCCCGAATGCCGCGTGCGCCGGATAGGCGTGGTAGCAGTTGGTCCACACGCGCCCGGCCTGAATGCCGCGCCCCATGCGGAAGGCGGTGTTCATGTCGCGGGTCCAGACGCCAGAGCCCAGCCCATAGAGGGTGTCGTTGGCGATTTCCAGGGCTTCCGCTTCATTCTTGAACGTTGTGACGGACACGACGGGGCCGAAGATTTCCTCCTGGAAAATGCGCATCTTGTTGTGGCCCAGGAAGACTGTCGGCTGGACGTAATAGCCGCCTTTGAGGTCGCCATCGAACTCGGCCCTGGCGCCGCCGGCTAGGACCTTTGCGCCCTCCTGACGGCCAATGTCCAGGTAGGACATGATTTTGTCCAGTTGCTCGCTGCTGGCTTGGGCGCCGATCATGGTCTGGGGATCCAGGGGGTTGCCCTGCTTGATCGCGGCAACACGCTTGAGCACGCGCTCCATGAACCGGTCATAGATCGATTCCTGGATCAATGCGCGCGAGGGGCAGGTGCAGACTTCCCCTTGATTCAGCGCGAACATCACGAAGCCCTCGACGGCTTTGTCCAGGAATCCGTCGTCACGTGCCATGACGTCCTCGAAAAAGACGTTCGGGGACTTGCCGCCAAGCTCCAGCGTGACCGGGATGATGTTCTGGCTCGCATATTGCATGATCAGGCGACCTGTCGTGGTCTCCCCTGTAAAGGCGATTTTGGCAATGCGCTTGTTCGACGCCAACGGCTTGCCGGCTTCCAGGCCAAAACCGTTGACGACGTTGAGAACGCCCGCGGGCAACAGGTCCTGAATCAACTCCATCAGCACGAGAATGCTGACAGGTGTCTGCTCGGCGGGCTTGAGCACGACGCAGTTGCCTGCGGCCAAAGCGGGCGCGATCTTCCACACCGCCATCAGGATCGGGAAGTTCCAAGGAATGATTTGTCCCACGACGCCCAGCGGCTCATGGAAGTGATAGGCATACGTTTCGTGGTCGATTTCCGCCACGGTGCCTTCCTGGGCGCGAATACAGCCGGCGAAATAGCGGAAGTGGTCGATCGCCAGGGGCAGGTCAGCCGCTGTGGTTTCGCGAATGGGTTTGCCGTTGTCCCAGGTTTCCGCCGCGGCCAGCATCGGAAGGTTTTCCTCCATCCGGTCCGCAATACGGTTCAGGATGCCCGCGCGCTCGGCTGGCGATGTCTTGCCCCAGGCCGCCTTGGCCGCATGTGCGGCGTCAAGAGCGCGTTCGATATCCTCCGCGTTGGACCGAGGCACCTCACAGAACACCTGCCCCGTCACGGGCGTGACATTGTCGAAATACTGGCCGCTTGCGGGTTCTAGCCACTTGCCGCCGATGAAATTGCCATACCGTTTCTTGAAGGGAACTGCGGTGCCAAACTTTCCGGGTTCAAGCATATCCATGGACGTCTCCTGTATTGCATGGAAGAGGATTCAACTGCTGTTGCAGTTACCCCTTACGTATCAGGAATCGTGCCAAAGACATGCGGGGTTGTAACCTAATAATTCACACGCAAAATCAAAAGGTTACCAATGAGGGCTAGGCGATACCCGAAGATATGCCGTCGGTCTTTCTTCGGCTTTTTGCGACAAAGGACTGTCGCATCCTGCGACAGATGACATAAGCTTCCGAGAGTGCGACACTGTTGCTACTAGAGGTTGGTTGCCATCTCGTCATGGTTGACCGATACAGGAGACAGCTGTGGCCCGTACCCATCCGTCTGATCAGGCCGAGATCAGTCCAGTTTCGACGCAACTGCAATTGGCGCGCCAGCGCTTTTTTGAAGCGGGCAGCAACCCGGATGGGCTCATTCCGGAGCTCATCGCACGTTCGTGGCGCCGATGCGCAAGCCTTTCCGCCATTTTGAGCGAGAGCCCCGAGCCTTTGCCGCATCAGGAACTATCCGGCCGGCGCGATGCGCAAGGGCGGTTGCGCAGGCATGCCCTTCCCGAGCTGGAAGCCTTGGCGGAGGCGTTATCGCCTTCGCGTGTCATTGTCCTGTTGGCCGACCCGCAGGGCATGGTTCTCGACGCAGCGGGATCCGACGCCTTTATGAGCAAGGCCCAGCGCGTGGCCTTGATGCCGGGGGTCGATTGGTCCGAGCTCCATCGAGGCACGAACGCGATCGGGACGGCCTTGACGGAAATCTCTCCCATCACAGTCCTGGGGACCCAGCATTATCTGGAACAAAACGCGTCGTTGGGCTGTACGGCAGCGCCGCTTTTAGCGCCCGATGGGCAGATCATGGGGGTTCTTGACGTTTCCGGCGATCCTCGCTGTATTCAGCCACAAACGGTTGGCCTTGTGCGCATGGCAGCGCAGATGATTGAGCACCGCATGGCGCTGGACAATGTGCCGAGGCATACCGAGATCCTCCGCTTCGCGCATGACCGGGCCTTGATCGGTTCGCACCGTGAAGCTTTGCTGTGGATACGCAATGAATCGATCGTCGGCGCGAATCGCGCCGCGCTGCGCGTCCTCGGGATGACGTTTGAGCAACTGCGTGGTCGTTTCATCGACGATCTGTTCAGTGCGCTGCCAACCACGGACTGCGAGCAGTTTGATTTGTCGCTTCATCCCTGGCTTGCGCGCCCGGGGCGCTCGACGTCCTGGGCTTCGGGTTGGGTGGGGCACAGGGCTGTGGTGCAAGGTGCGGGCGCTGTGAAAACTGGAGATTGCGCACCTGTGCCGCCCGACGGGCGCTCCCAAGGGGCTCCCATCATCGGCGACCCCGAGCGCGATGGGCAACTTGAGCGCGCAGTGCGCGTCATGGACTGCGGCATTCCTGTTCTGGTGCTTGGAGAGTCCGGGGTTGGCAAAGAGATTTTTGCCAGACAGTTGCACAAGCGCGGCCAGCGCAGGGATGGCCCTTTTGTCGCCGTCAATTGCGCCGCGGTGCCCGAGGGGCTGATCGAGGCGGAACTCTTCGGCTACGAGGAGGGTGCCTTTACGGGGGCCCGGCGCAAAGGGCAGTCGGGACTAATCCGAGAAGCGGACGGCGGGGTCCTCTTCCTCGATGAGATCGGCGATATGCCTCTGGCCCTGCAGGCGCGGCTTCTGCGTGTATTGCAGGACCATGAGGTCAAGCCACTTGGCGGTGGACGCCAGCAGTCGGTCGATTTTGCCCTGGTGTGTGCCACACATCGTGACCTCAAGGCGATGGCCGCCGAAGGGGGCTTCCGATCCGACTTGTATTACCGGCTTCAGCATTTCACGGTCCGGTTACCGGCTCTACGTGACCAGGTCGCCGGGCAGGCTCGCATTGAAGAATTTTTGCAGTCGATGTTGTCTCCGCGCAGCATCGAGCTCAGCCCGCAGGCGCGAGACGCGCTCTTGTCGTATTTGTGGCCAGGCAACTGGCGCCAACTTGTGGCGGTCACACAAACACTCGTTGCCCTGGCGGAACCAAACAGTTGTATCGAGGTGGCGGATCTTCCGGATGACATCCGTCACGCGTGGCGCGATAAACGCCAAGGGCAGCGATCAACGTGGGGGCCATCGGCGAGTGTCGACGCCGCCAGGAAGGGCGCTGGCGAGGGACGCCTACAGACGACGGAGTTGCGAGCTTTGACGGAGTCGGCAATTCATGCTGCGATTGCTTCATGCAGCGGCAATATCAGCCGGGCAGCGCGTTTGCTTGGCGTGCACCGAAGTACGCTGTACCGCCATAGCCTGCAGGAACGACAGAACAACAATTCCGCGCAGCGCTGAGCGAGTCGGCGTTCGCTCGAAGTGCAAGGCCGAGCGTGAAGCGAGCGCTGATTGGCCCTGTGGCCCGAGGCCGGGCTGGACACTCTGCAAGGTAGTCGGAACGCATGCGGCAACGCACATGTTGCAACGCTTGGGGCAATCAGAGACCTCCGGCGACCACATTGACGGTCAACGCGATGATGAAGACGTTGAAGAAAAAGGCCGCCACGCTATGCAGAAGCACCATGTGGCGCAGGTTGCGGCTGGCAATGTTCACGTCCGAAGTCTGAAAGGTCATGCTCAGCACGACCGAAAAATACAGATAGTCCCAGTAGTCCGGGGAGTTGGCGCCGGGGAAGATCAGCCCGGGTTGACCCTCCAAGCGCTCCAGATGGTCGGTATGGGCGTAGGTTTGCGCAAACACGACGCTGAAAAAAAGCCATGCAAGCACGATGCTGGCCGCGGGTAATGCCAAGTCGAGTGTGGAGCTGCCTTTACTGGCATGCAATTCGGTCCTCAGCGCAAGCAGCACCACGGCCGACACCGCTGTGCTCAGCACCAGAATCGTCCACCTGCCTTCCATTTCCTGCTCGGCTCGGCGCCTGAGACTTGCCGGCGTGGTCCGCGCCATCATCCACGCGATGGATCCGAAGTAGACGCAGCATGCGATGTCGAACGCGAGCAATAGTGCGCGCCCCACGCCAAGCACGGAGTCAAGAACAACGAACAGTGAGACGCCCAGCAGTGTTGCCACGCTCAGGCGTGGCCGATACAGGAGTGCTCGGAGTGCTCGGGGAAAGCGGCGCAACCGTGTCATGAGGCCGAAGTGTAGGCTCAGAGAAACAGACAGAGGCAAGACTTCTTATAGCTGCGCTAAGCCTCCAGAGGGCGCATCCGGCGGGCGGCCCTGGATAGCCAAGGCCATCACGGTACCAGAACCCGCCGAGTTCCAGTTGGTCATGGTGAGGCGCTTCGTCAATCGTCTGGGCGTGCTTGTCCCTAGAATTCGCATGTCCGACTGTGCGCCGCACCCATTTCCATTCTTGATTGCCATGAACGATCTGCAAGCCACCCCCGAGCTGACGCACATTTCACCGCGTGACAAGGCAGAGATCCTCGCCCAGGCGCTGCCATACATTCGCAAATTTCACGGCAAGACCATCGTCATCAAATACGGTGGCAATGCCATGACCGATCCTTCGCTGCAGCAGGACTTCGCTGAAGATGTCGTGCTCCTCAAACTCGTCGGCATGAATCCGGTGGTGGTGCACGGCGGCGGCCCGCAGATCGACGACGCGTTGGCGAAAATCGGCAAAAAGGGAACGTTCATCCAGGGCATGCGCGTGACGGATGCGGAAACCATGGAAGTGGTTGAGTGGGTGCTTGCCGGCCAGGTGCAGCAGGACATCGTGGGCTTGATCAACGTGGCAGGGGGCAAGGCAGTGGGGCTGACCGGGCGGGATGGCGGCATGATCCGTGCCCGAAAGCTCCGTATGAGAGACCGTGATAACCCGGAGCTTGAGCATGATGTCGGTCAGGTCGGCGAGATCGAGGCCATCGACCCCAGTGTGGTCCAGGCACTGCAGGACGATCAGTTCATTCCCGTCATCTCACCCTTGGGCTTTGGTGCCGAAAACGAGAACTACAACATCAATGCCGACGTTGTGGCAGGCAAGCTAGCCGAGGTACTGAATGCCGAGAAACTGGTGTTGCTCACCAATACGCCCGGTGTGCTCAACAAGGCGGGCGAGTTGCTGACGGACTTGACCGCGCGCGAAATCGACGAGATGTTTGCGGACGGCACCATTTCGGGTGGCATGCTGCCCAAGATTTCTTCGGCTCTGGATGCGGCGCGCTCAGGCGTCAACTCGGTGCACATCATCGACGGGCGTATCCCCCATGCCATGCTTCTCGAAATCCTCACCGAGCAGGCATTCGGTACGATGATTCGCTCCCATTGAGTGATGGAGTTCTCGCCATCGCAATCGATGTCCTTTCCCCGGAGCCACGCTGCTTGAGAAGGCGCCGCGCAGCTCCGAGACGCAGGCGGAACTTACTTGGGGCATTGTGATGGCGCGTGATGCTCCCGGCGTTGCGGTTTGGTTGTTCGACATGGACAACACCCTGCACGACGCGTCGTGGCGCGTCTTCCCCATGATGAATGTTGAAATGACGGCATACATCGAGCGTCATCTCGGTGTGGATCATGCCGAGGCCAACCGGATCCGCAGCCATTTCTGGCAGCGCTACGGTGCCACGTTGTTGGGCCTTGTGCATGAGCACGGCGTGAAGGCCGAGCATTTCCTCGAGGCTACGCACCGATTTCCCCAGTTACCGCAGATGCTGCGCGCCGACGCCAACCAGCGTGCGGCCATCCGCCGTTTGCCGGGGCGCAAGTTCGTGCTAACCAACGCGCCGCGTGACTACGCCTTGCGCGTGCTGCGCGAACTCGGGCTCGTCAAGCTGTTCGAGGGGGTCATCAGCATCGAGGACATGCACCAGTTCCGCCGGATCCGACCCAAGCCCGATGTGCGCATGTTGCGTCATGTGCTTCACAGCCGCGGTTTGCGACCGACGCGTTGCGTGCTGGTCGAAGATACGTTGCAACACATCGCGGCGGCCCGGCGCATTGGCATGCGCGGGGTCTGGTTCACGCGTTATGCGCACCGCGCTGCACGCAGGCACCGGGATCTGGCCATGGAGCGTTCCGGCCTGCACGGGCGCCCGGGCTACGTGCGTGCGAAAATTGCCACACTATGGCAGCTGCATTCATCGATCCTGGGTTGACTCCGGCCTCCGCACTGGCGGGCGAGGCGCCGCCGCGCAAACGACCCAAGCCAGGTGAGCGCCGCGAGCAGATCTTGCAATGCCTGGCTGGCATGCTCGAGCAATCGGGTGCGGAGCGCATCACCACTGCTGCGCTGGCGCAACGGCTGCAGGTGTCGGAGGCTGCTCTGTATCGACATTTCGCCAGCAAGGCGCAAATGTTTGAGGCGCTCATCGATTTCATCGAGCAGAGTATGTTCGGGATGATCAACCAGATCGCTCAACAGCAGGAGTCTGGGCTGGCACAGTGCAAGCGCATCGTGCAGGCGTTGCTTGGCTTTGCCGACAAGAACCCTGGCCTGTGCCGGGTCATGGTGGGCGATGCCTTGGTCGGCGAGCACCCGCGCCTGCAAGCTCGGATGAACCAGTTCTTTGAGCGTTTGGAGGCGGCCTTGCGGCAAAGCCTCAAGCTCGCCGTGGAGCAAGGCGCGGTGGCCGCGGGCTTTGACCCAGCGCAGCGCGCCCACCTGTTGGTCAGTTATGCCACCGGTTGCCTGTTCCGTTGGGCACGCAGCAGCATGGCCAGCCAGCCAGCGGCTGGCACCGAAGGCGTGGTGCTAATTCTGCTTGCGTGAAGACGGCGCGCAGTTGATTGCGGTCACACGGGCCAGTCGGGTCGTAGGGGCGTCAGGTCGCGCCTTCGGACCCTGCCGGTCGCGCGAGAGTGGCGCGAGATTCGCAACGTTCGTGGGCCGGGCCAAGCGTGGCTCGCAACGTTACGCCCCTTTGTGCTGGCGCAAGCCGCAGCAAGCACGATGGTGCATAGGGTCTTGGGCCTCGTGACAACGGGGCAAGGAGGCCGCCTTTGGAAGCGCTCGCGCCCAGAATGAATGAAGGCGGAAATGGCAGCCCGCGAATGGCACCGTCGGGATCCATCCTCGGATACAAGTCGCCACGCATGTGACGTTTGCGTTCGGCCTGATCCAAGCGCTGCGCATGCGGCAAAAGCGGCGTGCCAGACCATTGGGCCATGGCGCGGGGGGTGTTGCGGCGGCGCCGACCATTGACGGGTGCCCCCGGCACGAGGTCCGTCGAGCGTGTCGCAAGTCGACCTGTACCGGCTGCGTCCTCATCACCCGCAACTCGGGTGACATGCAGGTTTCTGTTGACAAACCGAGCAGTTTCAGAAATAGTACGACCGTTCGATTTTTAAAACACACGCATCCATGGCACGCAAACCTGCATCGGTCGCCCCTTTGTCTGCAACGTCAAGCGCCGCTTCGCGCGCGGGGTTGGCCACGCTTGCCGATGGCGTCGACGCGGTGGAGGTTTCAGGCAAGGGACGTCAGACGCGTCAGGCCATTCTCGATTGCGCCTTGCAGATGGCCGGGCGTATCGGTCTGGAGGGCCTGTCCATTGGCGTGCTGGCTGACCGCATGGGCATGAGCAAGTCGGGTGTTTTTGCGCACTTTGGATCGCGTGAGGAACTGCAGATCTCTGTGATTCGCCACTATCACGCGCTATTCGAGGCCGAGGTGTTCTACCCCGCGCTGGAGCAGCCCCGCGGGCTGCCACGTTTGCACATGTTGTTCGATCGCTGGGTCCAGCAGGTCAGCCGCGAGGTGGAAACGGGTTGCATCTACATCTCCGGCGCGGTGGAGTTCGATGACCGCCCCGGCCCGGTGCGCGACGCCCTGGTGCTGATGGTCCAGACGTGGCACGACGCGCTGCAGCGCGCGGTCAAGCAGGCCATTGAGGTCGGCCACCTGCGCGCCGATGCGCCGCCCGAGCAATTGATGTTTGAGTTGCATGGTCTCATTCTGGCTCTGCATCACGATGCCCGGCTGCTGCAGGTCCCAGGATGCCTGGACATGGCCATGCGCGGCTATTCACACCTGCTTAATTCCTACGCCACGCCAGCCGGCGCGAGGCTGCTCCATGCGCTGTGCAAGGTCGCCGGCTGAGCGGACCTTTAATACCCAACTGTCTTAGGAGATCACCATGCCTCAATACACTGCGCCACTGCGCGACATGCAGTTCGTCATGCACGAGGTGCTTGACGTCGTGCCAGCGCTGCGTGAACTGCCATCGCACGCCGATGTGGACGCCGATCTGATCAACCAGGTCTGCGAAGAGGCGGGGAAGTTTTGCGCCGAAGTGCTGTTTCCCATCAACCTGAGCGGGGATGGCGAGGGGTGCCACTACGATCCGTCGACCCATGCCGTCACCACCCCCAAGGGTTACAAGGACGCCTGGGTGAAATATGTGGATGCCGGCTGGCCGCTGCTGACGGCAGCTCCCGAATACGGCGGCCAGGGATTGCCGCATCTGGTCGGAAGCGCGGTACACGAAATGGAAAACGCAGCGAACCAGGCGTGGACCATGTACCCCGGGCTTACCCAGGGCGTTGTCGAACTGCTCTCCGTCCACGGAAGCAGGGAACAGAAGGATCTGTATCTCCCCAAGCTTGCGAGCGGACAATGGACCGGCACCATGTGTCTGACCGAGCCCCATTGCGGCACTGATTTGGGACTGATCCGATCCAAGGCGGAGCCGCAGGATGGCGGATCCTATACGCTGCATGGACAGAAGATCTTCATCTCGAGCGGCGAGCATGATCTGGCGGAAAACATCGTGCATATGGTGCTGGCCAAGCTGCCGGGTGCCCCTGAAGGTTCCAAGGGAATTTCGCTGTTCGTCGTGCCGAAAATCGTTCCTGACGCCCAAGGAAATCTTGGGGCACGCAATGGCATCTTCTGCTCGGGCATCGAGCATAAGATGGGCATCCACGGCAACTCCACCTGCCAGATGACGCTGGACGGCGCCACCGGCTGGCTGGTGGGTGAGCCCAATAAGGGCTTGGCCGCGATGTTCGTGATGATGAATGGGGCGCGCCTGGGCGTCGGTATGCAGTCGCTAGGGCTGACGGAAGTGGCTTATCAAAATGCGTTGGCCTACGCCAAGGATCGGCTGCAGATGCGTGCGCTCACCGGTCCGAAGGCGCCTGACAAGCCCGCCGATCCGATCATCGTGCACCCCGACGTTCGGCGCGCCCTCCTGACCGCCCGCGCGTGGGCCGAGGGCGGGCGTTTTCTGGCCTATTGGGTTGCCCTGATGCTTGACCAGGCCCATTTGCATCCTGATGCGGAGGTGCGCAAAGACGCCGACGATCTCGTCGCGCTGCTCACTCCCATTGTCAAGGCGTTCATCACGGACAATGGTTTTGCTGCAGCCAACGAATGCCTGCAGGTGTTCGGCGGACACGGCTACATCCACGAATGGGGCATGGAGCAGTATGTGCGTGACGCACGCATCAACCTGATCTACGAGGGCACCAACGCCATTCAGGCGCTGGACCTGATCGGCCGAAAGGTGCTGATGGACAACGGAGCCAAGCTAAAAAAATTCGGCCGCATCGTCCAGGACTTCATTGAGGCCGAAGGCGTCAACGAGGCCATGCAGGAATTCGTCAATCCGCTGGCAGATCTCGGTGACAAGGTGCAAAAGCTCACCATGGAGCTGGGCCTCAAAGCCATGCAGAACCGCGAGGAAATTGGTGCCGCCGCAGCGCCCTACCTGCGCGTCGTCGGCCATCTGGTGTTCGCCTACGCGTTCGCGCGCATGGCCCTTGTGGCGCAGCAGAAAATCGCAGCTGGCAGCACGGATGCGTTCTATACGGCCAAGCTGCAGACGGCGCGTTTTTATTTCGCCCGCCTTTATCCTGAAACCGCCGCTGCAATACGCATGGCGCGCAGCGGCGCCCGATCCCTGATGGACACCGAGGCGGTGTTCGCGTGACCCAAGCGTTGCATCGACTTTTTCCCCTATCCACCGAGCGAAGACCGACTATGACATCCCGATTCCCGATTCGCCAAGTTGCCGTTCTGGGCGCAGGCGTGATGGGCGCCCAGATTGCTGCACACTGCATCAATGCGCGCGTGCCCGTCATCCTTTTCGATCTGCCCGCCAAGGAAGGGCCAAAGAACGCCATTGCCGAAAAGGCTGTGGCCAATCTCAAAAAGCTCAATCCCGCGCCGTTTGGCCTGAGCAACGAAGCCGCACTCATCCGCACCGCCAATTACGAGGACGATCTGGCGCTGCTTGCGAGTTGCGACCTGGTGATCGAGGCGATTGCCGAGCGCATGGACTGGAAGCATGACCTGTACAAAAAGGTCACGCCCCATCTGGCGGACCATGCGCTGTTTGCGACGAATACTTCGGGCCTGTCCATCACCGCTCTGAGCGAGGGTTTCGGAGCCGACCTGCGTGCGCGTTTTTGCGGGGTTCATTTTTTCAACCCGCCACGTTACATGCCATTAGTCGAGCTCATTCCGACAAAGGCCACGAGGCCTGAGGTGCTCGATCAGCTTGAAACGTTTCTCACCACGACGCTTGGCAAGAGCGTCGTGCGCGCGATGGATACACCGAATTTCGTTGCCAACCGTGTGGGTGTATTTTCGATCCTGGCCGTGATGCATGAGGCCGAGCAGTTCGGGCTTAGCTTCGATGTCGTGGATGACCTTACGGGCACCAAGCTGGGTCGCGCCAAGAGCGCGACGTTCCGAACTGCGGACGTAGTCGGCCTCGACACGATGGCCCATGTCATCAAGACGATGTTGGACACATTGCCAGCGGGCAAGGATCCATTCGCTGCGCTCTATGCCACGCCGCCAGCGCTCAAAGCGCTGGTCGACAAGGGTGCGCTGGGGCAGAAGAGTGGTGCGGGCTTCTTCAAAAAGGTCGGCAAGGATATCCTGCGCTTCGATCCCAGCAGCGGCGACTACGTGGCAGGCGGCGGCAAAGCCGACGAGATTGTCGTGCGCATGCTGAAGAAGCCTGCTCCCGAGCGCTTCAAGCTGCTGCGTGAATCGACGAATCCGCAGGCACAGTTTCTCTGGAGTGTGTTCCGCGACGTTTGGCACTACATCGCTGTACACCTGGGTACGGTGGCCGACAATGCGCGCGACCTCGACTTTGCCATTCGATGGGGTTTCGGCTGGAATGAGGGGCCGTTCGAAAGCTGGCAGGCAGGTGGGTGGAAGCAGGTTGCCGACTGGATCAGCGAGGACATTGCAGCGGGCAAGGCGTTATGCGCCACGCCGTTGCCAGACTGGGTGGGCAGCATCGACGCTGTGCATAAGCCTGAGGGTTCCTGGTCGGCGGCAGAGGGGCGCTACAAGGCGCGTCGCGAGCTGCCGGTGATGCGGCGCCAGCTGTATCCGCAAAGCGTGCTGGGCGAGGCTGCAGCGGATCCGCGCAGCGCAGGCACCACCGTATTCGAGGACGAATCCATCCGCCTTTGGACGGCCCCGGGTACAGACGATGTGCTGCTGGCTAGCTTCAAGACCAAGATGAATACGCTCGGACCTGGCGTGATCGCCGGGCTGCACAAGGCGGTGGACGAGGCTGAGCAGCGCTTTGCCGGGCTTGTGGTGTGGCAGGCTGGCGAGGCATTTTCCGCTGGCGCCGATCTGCAAGCGATGCTGCCGGCTTTCATGGCCGGTGGCGCCAAGGCCATCGAGCCGGAGGAAAAAAAGCTTCAGGACGTCATGTTGCGCCTGCGCTACGCGCAGGTCCCGGTGGTCGCAGCCGTGCGCGGGCTGGCGCTCGGAGGGGGCTGCGAGCTCGCGGCTTACACCGCGCGGCGCGTCGCCGCCTTGGAGAGCTATCTGGGACTGGTGGAGGTGGGCGTCGGGCTGATTCCAGGCGGCGGCGGACTGACTTACTTGGCCCGACGCGCCAGCGAACTCTCGCAGGCTGGCGGCGCCGACGTGGACGTGCTGGCTTTCCTCAAGGCGCTTTACATGCAACCGGCAACCGCTGCCGTGTCGAAGTCCGCGATCGAGGCGCGCCAGATGGGCTATCTCCAGCCGGACGACGTCATCGTATTGCACAAGGACGAGCTGCTGCATGTGGCCATTTCGCAAGCCCGCGCGATGGCCGATGCCGGATACCGTCCCCCCATGCCCGCGCGCATTACCGTGGAGGGGAGAAGCGGCATTGCGACCATCAAGAGCCAGCTCGTGAACATGCGTGATGGTGCGCAGATCACACCGCACGATTTCCTGCTGGGCAGCATGATCGCCGAGGTGATGTGCGGCGGCGATGTGGACGCAGGAAGCGTGGTGGATGAACACTGGCTCATGCGCCTGGAGCGCGAGCGTTTTTGCGCGTTGCTGGAGAACGCCAAGACGCAGGAACGCATCATGGGCATGTTGCAAACCGGCAAGCCGGTCCGCAACTGAACACCAACGAAAATTCAGGAGATCCTTATGTCCCGCCAAGTGCAAGACGCATACATCGTCGCCGCCGCGCGCACGCCCATCGGCAAGTCGCATCGCGGTGTGTTTCGAAACACGCGCCCGGACGATCTGCTGATCGCGGCCATTCATGCCGCGCTCAAGCAGGCGCCCGGTCTGGACCCGAAAGCCATTGAAGACGCCATCATCGGCTGCGCCATGCCCGAGGGCGCGCAGGGGCTCAACATGGCTCGCGTGGCTGCGCTTCTGGCAGGGCTGCCAAACAGTGTCGGGGGCGTGACCATCAACCGCTTTTGCGCCTCGGGTGTGACTGCCATTCAGATGGCCGCTGACCGGATCCGCGTGGGCGAGGCCGACGTGATGCTCGCAGGCGGCGCCGAGAGCATGAGCATGGTCCCGATGAGCGGCAACAAGCCCTCCTTCAATCCCTTGGTTTTCGCACGAGATGAGAACATCGGGATTGCCTATGGCATGGGGCTCACCGCAGAAAAAGTGGCCCAGCAGTGGAAGGTCACTCGCGAGCAGCAAGACGCTTTCGCCCTGCAGTCGCACCAGCGCGCGCTAGCGGCGTTTGCCGCAGGCGAGTTCAGCGATGAGATCGTTCCCATCGACGTGGTGGACCGCATGCCTGATTTGGCAGAAGGGAGGATTGTGGAGCGCCGCCGCACTGTCAGCCTGGACGAAGGCCCGCGTGCCGACACGTCGCTGCAGGCGCTGGCGAAATTGCGCCCGGCCTTTGCTTCGCCCAAGGATCCAACAGGTAAGCCATCCGGCATGGGCAGTGTGACGGCCGGCAACAGCTCGCAGACCTCGGACGGCGCCGGGGCGCTCATCCTGGCTTCCGAGGCGGCTGTCAAGCGGTTTAACCTCCAGCCTCTGGCGCGCTTCGTCAGCTTTGCCGCACGGGGCGTGCCGCCAGAGATCATGGGCATTGGCCCGATTGAGGCAATCCCTGCCGCGTTGAAAGCCGCCGGCCTCAAGCTTGAGGACATCGGATGGATCGAACTCAATGAAGCTTTCGCGGCACAGTCGCTTGCGGTCATCAACACCTGTGGTCTGGACCCAGCCAAGGTCAACCCGCTTGGGGGCGCCATCGCGCTCGGCCACCCACTGGGTGCAACAGGTGCCATCCGTGCGGCAACCACCATCTATGGCATGCGCCGCCGCCAGCTGAAGTACGGCATGGTGACCATGTGCGTGGGCACCGGGCAGGGCGCAGCTGGCATTTTTGAGCTGGTTTGATTGACTCGATTGACACTGCAAGCGGAGTCCACCATGTCCGAGATCCTCGCCCATGCCGAGCATGGCGTGCTGACCCTGACCTTCAACCGGATTGAGAAAAAGAACGCACTCACCAGTCCGATGTACGCCCAGCTTGCCGACCATCTTATGGGGGCTGCCGATGATGCACAAACGCGCGTGCTGGTCATCCAGGGCCAAGAAAACCTGTTTACAGCGGGCAACGACGTCAGTGAGTTCCTGCAGCGTCCGCCCGCTAGCCTGGAGGCACCCGTATTCCGGTTTCTGCGTGCAATCGCCGACTTTCCCAAGCCGGTGATCGCCGCGGTATGCGGCCCGGCCGTCGGGATTGGTACGACACTTCTACTGCACTGTGATTTGGTCTACGCGGGCGACAACGCCCTGTTCTCGCTGCCCTTTGTCAATCTGGGTCTTTGCCCTGAGGCGGCCTCCAGCTTGCTGCTTCCCCTGCGTGTGGGCCACGCCGCGGCAGCTGAAAAGCTGCTGTTCGGCGAACCATTCGCGGCCGACGAGGCGCACGAAATGGGTTTGGTCAACCGTGTTTTGCCGCCTGCGGAGGTCAACGCCTACGCGCAGCAGCAGGCAGGCAAGCTAGCCGCCAAGCCAATGGCTTCCCTCAGCGTCACCAAAGCCCTTTTGCGCAAACCTCTGCGCGAGGCCGTGCATGCGGTGATCGTCGAGGAGGCGACCCACTTCGAGCGGATGCTCAAAGGGCCGGCTGCGAAAGAGGCGTTCGGAGCCTTTTTGGCCAAACGCAAGCCAGACTTCTCGGGGCTTTGATGCCCGAGGAGTGCTTGTGCCCTGGCTGTCAGATTCCGCCTCCGTAGCCGCACTGCCGCCAAGCCTCGAACGCCACTACGGCGACCGCATTCGACAGGTTCAGGCTTCGCTGTCCCGGGCGCATGGGCAGGCGCAGCCGATGCTGCGGCGCGAAGTCCTCCAGTACAGTGGCTGGCAAGCCGGTGGTTTCGGCGCCGAACACGAACCAGTCACCGGGTTGGAAGCGCGCTTGGCCGAGTAGCGTGCCCGCGAACTTGGTGAAGGCGAACATGCGCGGCGTCCCGCGTTCGGAGCGTGCATCGCCTTGCACACTTGCCCAATCGCGATGCACGCGAAGATCCGCATATTCGTGATAGTCGAGCCCTGCGCGCCGTAGTTGCTTGTCATCCAACGAAAAACCAAGCGGTTCGACCAAATGCAAGCTGCATCCCGTGTTGGCCGCCAGGCGGATCACGTTTCCCGTATTGGGTGGGATTTCTGGATTTACCAGCACGATATGGAACATGGAGGCGTGGGCCGGTTGAGAAGCGCAGCGGGGACAGAGCGATGGGAAGGCGGACGGCGCGCACGCAACGCGGCCCAAAGCAGCTTGTATACGCGATGCCGCTTCCCCGCTCCTTTCTCTAAAGCGCGTACACGAGGGTGCGCGCAAGAGCATCGGCGCTGGGTTACCCTATTTTCGCGAAAGGCGCCGTCGGTGTAGGCGGGCAGCCAAGCGAGCGCATACGCCAAGCTCAAACTATATTGCGCAGCAGTCCTGTTTTGTCAAATCCCATGTCCACGCCCCCTAACGCCCACGTCGGCACAGACCCCTCAAGGATCAGCGCTATCCGTGATCGCCTTGCACGCCG
>JABBOE010000185.1:813-5715 GCA_019351955.1 Pseudomonadota bacterium | reverse complement strand
CGATCAAAGCTGACCCGTCAACAGCCTTGACGGTTGATCAGGTGCGCACCTCGCTAACCACTGCACGGCGCCGTCGCACGACCGTACAAGGGTGAATTACAGCGTCGTCTTTTCGCACAAGGCCCGCGAGCAGCTGGTCGCACTGGACGAGTACATCGCCCAGGCCGCGGCGTCACCGGAGATCGCCGCTCGCTTCACGGATACCGTCGCAGACTTCTGCGTTTCGCTGGCCACCTTTCCGAAGCGGGGCATCGAGCGCGACGATCTTCGCCCTGGCCTGCGCATCACGAACTACCGCAAGCGTACCGTGATTGCTTTCGCGGTAGACGCCGAAGCCGGACGAGTGGTGATCCTCGGCATCTTCCATGGTGGTCAGGATTACGAGACCGTCCTGCAGGAGTAGGCCACGCAGTGCGTCGCTAGGTCATGCGTACTGACCGCGGTCATCGGGCACTGTTTTTCGTCCGGTCAGGCTGGATAACTCCGCATTATCCCGCCTTAGATTCACCGGCAAAAAGCTGAACAACAGCACAGCTGCATTACGTAATTTTGCATTACATACCACAGTACGAAATGCATAGAGACGGATGGTCACCATGATTTTCGATTGTACGAGCTGTAGCGATGTTGCCTTCCAAGCCGCTGCGGTGCGGGGACCACGACGCCCGCCGCAAGTATCTGTTCAAGGACTGCTACCCAGCCCGGCCGGATTCGCGTTCGTGCTAACGATGACGTATGAGCAGGCTGTCGCCATGCGTGACGCAATGCAAGGCGCCATCGATCTCATAGACGACGAAGCGGCAGAATCGGCGAGTGGTGTGCGGCACTGACGAACAAGTCAAAACAACAACCAGATCAAGTCATTGCAGCCGTAATTGCCGGTTTTTGTATGCATCCCTGCCGACCGTCAAAAGCATCCCATGTTGTGCCCGAGAATGAAGATGACTGACTACGAGTTCACCCTGAAATTCGCACTCCCGGGCTCAGATGACCCGGCGGCCTACGTTGAGGCTCTGGCAGCCTCCGGATGTGATGATGCGGTGGTCGGTATCGGCAAGAGGGGGCGTATCGCGCTGAATTTCATCCGCTCTGCCGCATCGTCAGATGACGCCGTTGGAAGTGCCTTGCGGGATGTTCACAAGGCGATCCCTGGTGCAAAATTTATTGAGGCTATCCCTGACTTGGTGGGGCTCACCGATGTCGCTGAACTGGTCGGCTGCAGCCGCCAAAACATGCGCCAGATCATCGATTTCGACTTTCCGACGGCTGTTCATGATGGCAATCCGGAGCTGTTCCATCTGACCGAAGTGCTTACGTGGATGGAGGAGAGCAAGCACAAGCCGATCGACCGGGTTCTGTTGGAAGTCGCGCAAACCAATCGAGCAGCCAATCTCAAAAAGCAGATGAACGACATTCCAGATAGGCATGCATTCCAGAAAAGTCAGGACGCTTGCGAGGTTTGATGCATCCATTGTTCAGAATCGACGGTGCCAACCCCCGCCGCATGGCTTCGAAGGAGCCATCCTCGTGGCCGCCCAGGGTTCTGTGAACAACGTGGAGACCGTGCGCCATCCGTTAGCTAGGGCGTCGATCAGCTGTTCGCCGCGACACCTGAGGAACTTGGCCAGGCTGCGGTGCGCGGGGCGCGCGACTGCAGCTGATCCATGATTCCGTGTTCAATAGACGGAAAGAATCGCGCGTACTGATGTCCGAATGGACGTCCGAAAGCTACGCTTTTGGTACTACTCTGCATCGCTGCATTGGCGCGAGTGGTTGGTCATGAGGAGGCCTCTTGGCCCGCACCCTCATCTGATCTGGAGGAACTGATGAATGACAACCTGAAGGCGTTTTGCGAGGGTTTTGTCCGGGGCGCGAGGGAGACGCCACGACAGTTCTTTGCTCCCGTCATCGCCCTTTATCGCTGGATGCGTCGCATCACGGACGAAGCGATGGCCCCGCCTCGATCGACATTCATGATCTCGCCGGCAGCCACGAGGTCATTGGAGACCAAGGCCAAACGGCTGGGCGTCGATCCGGTGATCGCGCTGGAGTTGGCGATTCATCAGTTTTCCCGAAATGACTGCGTATTCCGGTCTGGTTGACCATCCATTCCGGTATTCACTGACCGCCATACCGCTGCTGACCAGCTACCCTGACCAGGCGATTGGCTGAACGACCGGAGTGCACAGTGGCGGGAGGCATCTAAGAGCAGATGGAAGGACTCACGTTCGTGCGCGAACCTTATATGGTGCTTGCCGAAGGCTGCTACTTGCCGCGCGCCGACCTGCTTGGATACGTGCAAGACAAGCTCTATCAGGTGGCCTTCGCCCATCCCGAACTGAAGCCCTACTTGCCGCATCTTCCTGAGGTGGACCTCTTCGTCAGCTGGGACGAGGACAAGTTCATCCTGTTCATATCTCCGGGGCGGCGGGGCCACCTCCCGGCGCGAGGCATGGAAACAACACATCTGCCAGCGCAGCGGGAGCAGGGCCAGGATCTTCTGCGGAACTTGCGCGGGTTCGAAGACCTCACTGACACGTCAGCGACCCAGCAGAGCTTTGAGCAACTAGGCTTGGCGACGGGATTGGCCATCGCAGGTACGTTCCCGGCTGGCGACTACAGCGAGGAAGCGAAAGCGGCGAAAGCCGGAGCTGCCGCTGAAGTGGCGAAGCTGATCCAACGCAGGGCGGAGCAGAGGCGTCAACAAATGGAAAACTCGCGAATTTTTCTTAGCCACAAGGGCGTGAATAAGCCCCTCGTCGAGCGCGTGGATCGCGCCCTGCGCCTCCTAGATCTGAAGACGTGGTTCGATCGAGATGACCTAGGGAATATCTGAACAAGTCCAAATTTGTTGCCGTCTTGCCATGCAAGTCGTTGATATTCAAGACCGCGAAATTTGACGCGAAGACTTGTTCAGATATTCCCTAGTGGCTGGTGACCCGCTCTTGCGCGGCGTGGATAATGCGTTTGCACAGTGCGGCGCAGCCGTATTTTTCATCTCTGGCGAGTACGTGGATGCAGGGGTTATCCGAAAAGAAGTGGATCGCGCCATACATGAAGCGGCCATGCGCGGAGATGCCTTTCGGGTCATTCCGCTAGTGCTTGCACAGCACGGCGGCACCGATGATCAGGTGCCTTCGCCGCTTCAAACGCTCGTCTGGAAGACGGTCGATGACGTAGATATTGTCCCAACTATCTTGCGCGGCCTGCCGGCATTTTTGCAGGCGCAGATTAGGTACGCGCAGCCTAAGTAGCTGACTGCTGAAAATCCCTCCAAGCCGACGCCGCTTCGCGGCGCGGCTTAACTCAGCTGTTCATCCCCAACCATTTCGAACGGCAGCTTCGCGGTATGAATTGAGCTAGCTGACCGTCTCTTCTTGGCCAGAAAACGGTCAGTCACGTACCCGCGCCGACCAGCACCAGCGAGGTGGTCAGGCATTGCCAGCGGGCCGATCAACGTTTGCCGGAACGCTGGGCAACGATTACCAGCATCCGCAAATGACTGACCTGGGATGATCTGCACCCGGCCGGATTCGGAGCATTACAGGTGGCCGGTTTGAGAGTGGAATCGGTGGCGGGTTTGATCGGAACAGCGCATGTGACGAGTACGCCTCACCCCCGCACACGCGAGGAACACGAGGGTTCCGCCAACCATCGGGCGGGCTACGACGGGCTTCACCCCCGCGCACGCGGGGAGCACAACATGTCGCTAACATCACTGGCGCGTCACCAGCCGCCTCACCCCCGCATGCGCGGGGAACAGTCTATCGACTGCGGTGAGCCCGCCAACGCAATTGTGACCTTACGGCCACTGCTGCGCGCCGTGCAGCACGCGGTAAATCTTCACGTCGTTGCCCTCGCGCCGGAACACGGCGATGTACGGCAAACCGGTGAGCACCCATTCCTTCGTGCCAGGCACGCGGCCCTTCCGGCCGGGGTGGTCGATCGTGTCCAGGTGGGAGATCTTCTGCCGCAGCACGCCCACGAATCCGACCGGATCAGGTAACGGCTGCTCGATGCGGTACAGGATGATGCTCGCAAGATCGGCTCTCGCCTCGTCCATGTAGCGAATGGCCATCGCTCACCCCCGCCGGGCGGGAGTGCCGCTCCGCCGTGCCGGCGTTGCTGCAGCGGCTTCCGCCTTCTTGTCCTTAGCAGCGACAAGCTGCGCCGCCTGCGCTTCCAGTTCGTCCCACATGGCATCGTGGTCGTGCCAAGTCCCTTCGCCCCGTTCGTCCTTGGCGATGGCCCCGGTGATCTGCTCGCGAAACCAGCGATCGTGGGCCACCGCGGCCGCTGCATTCTTGGCCTTCGCCGTTACATCGGGGCGCGCAGCACGCAAGCGGCCTTCCTCGTAGTTCGACACGTCGAGATTGAACTTGGACAGGCCCAACTCACGCAGCACCTTCACGGCGGTGTCCGTGCTTCCAAACATGCGCACTTCGCCGAACTTGGTGCCGAGTGGGCGCTGTTGCATGCCGATGCTGGCCACTACGGCATAGCCGCCCTTCTGGCCTAGAATCGTGGCGGACTTGATCGAGCCGGCGGCAACCAGCTCGCGGAGCGATTCGAGTTTGATGGGCTGAAGCATGGAGGCACCTTATCAGTAATAAACATCGTCAGGTTAGGCTTAAAAGGCATGCCACGCAATATCAAAGGGCGTCACCAGTTTGATCGGAATACGCACCAGTCACCCGAAGCGCCGTTGCCTTCCGCTGAGCCCTCCCCTTGCCGGGTGGGTACGCAGCACCGCCGAGATCGACATTCACGATCTCGCCAGCTGCCACGAGGTCACTGGAGAGGAAGGCCAAACGGCTGGACGTCGATCGCGCTGGAGTTGGCGATTCATCAGTTTTCCCGAAATGACTGACCTGGGATGATCTGCACCCGGCGTTGTCCCGG